>JAFGBL010000159.1 GCA_016933115.1 Bacteroidales bacterium
TAAATCCCATATTCAGCATTTCATCGGCTTCATCCAAAACAAGCCATTTGATTTTCTCCACTTTCAACACTTTTCGTCCAATCAGATCCAGCACGCGGCCGGGTGTTCCAACAACGATCTGAGGCTTTCCCTTAAGCGCTTTGATCTGTTTAGGTACGTCAGAACCACCGTAAATAGCAGTTTGTTTAAGTTCGGGTAGAAATTTCGAATAAGTTTCCAGGTCCCTGTGAATTTGAATACAGAGTTCACGTGTAGGACTGAGGATGAGCGCCTGGATATCAGATGACAAAATATCAAGCCGTTCCTGGATTGGAAGGCCAAAAGCTGCTGTTTTTCCGGTTCCGGTCTGAGCCAGTGCAATGAGGTCGTTATTGGAATTCAGAATGGCCGGTATGGTCGCTTCCTGGATGGGGGTTGGGGTTTCATATCCAAGTTCGTTGACAGCTTTAACCAATTCAGGACTTAATCCCAGTATTTCAAACGGATTCATGTTTTTATTTTTTATTATTGCTTCGGGAAAAGAATTCCTATCCGGAAGTAAAATTTTTGAACCGGCAAAAGTAGACTTATTTTTTGATATTCAATTTTTTGCGATTACAATTTGTGTAATAAATTAAACCAGACATAATTTGATGGCAGTTAATTCGATGGAACTGTAAGTAGTTCAATATTGAACTGATCACAAATTTTCAAGTATTTGTTTCACTGAAGCCCTGATTTTATAGTTCGGATCAAATTGTACATATTCAATTCTGCCATCGGTCCCGATGATATAAGTGGCAGGGACCGGTAAATAGGCCTCCTCCTGTCCGTTGTTTTTAGCAATATTTGCCGACTCAAAAACATTTACCAGGAATTGGTAGGTGCCGGTCACCTTAAAATCCACACCGTATAATTGCATGATATGGTTGCTGCTGTCGGTAATCAAATCAAATGAAGCTCCGGTTTTACCGATGGTTTTTCGAACACCCTCCGCCTGTTCCGGAGTTATGGCCATAAAATGCGCTCCTTTATCAATAATCAATTGAAGGGAATCCTGGTAATTTTGGAGATACCGGTTGCAAACAGGGCACCAGTAACCCCGGTAAAATATCAAAACAACTTTTCCGGTTTTCAGTTTTTCTTTCAGGTTTACCGTGTCGCCGAACTGGTTTGTGCCGTTAAACCCAGGTGCTAAGGCGCCAACCTGCAAGCCTTTCGGAATGGTTTCGTTTTTATCAATCCCGGCAACGCTATAATTTTGTCCGGCAGCTAAGCTAATCATCAGAAGGAACGTTGATAATAACACAGTAATTTTCATCATGATTTGTTTTATTATTAGTCTTCTAAATTGACGATACCTTACATTAAGCATTTTTTATTAAGCCGATCCGTTAGTTTCTGAACCCAGAAAGTCAATCAATGGTTCAGCAAAAAAATTTCCTCCGGTAGTAAAAAGTCTTGAAAAGAATAAAAGTCGGTTGTAATTTTAGCCTAAAATTCCAACCATGAATTTTACCTACAGAAAATTTAAACCCGATGACCGGAAAGCCATTTTAAATGTATTGAATTATTATGTGAAAAACAGCTTTGCCGCCTATCCGCAGGAGCAACTTGAATCGGGGCATTTTGATAAACTATTTGAAGCTGCGGATAAGTTGCCTTTTTACGTGATTTTCAAGGGTGAAAAACTGATTGGTTTTGGATTGCTCCGGCCTTATTACAAGTTATCAACTTTTAAACACACGGTAGAGATAACCTATTTTATACTGCCCGATTATACCATGAAAGGCCTGGGGAGTAAATTATTGAATTTATTGGAGGAAGATGCCAGGAAATTGGGCATTGAGAGCATACTGGCCAACATTTCCTCTCAAAATCCGCAGAGTATTAATTTCCATATGAAATACGGTTTTGTTCAGTGCGGGAGGTTTGAAAAAGTGGGAAAGAAATTCGGAAAAAGTTTTGATGTGATCTGGATGCAGAAGTTTCTTTAGTTTTTTTTATTTAACCGGTAAGTTAAAATAAAATGTCGATCCCAGACCATACTCGGATTCGACCCAGATACTGCCACCCAGGAGTTCTATAATGTGTTTTGAAATGGTGAGCCCAAGCCCGGTTCCTCCCATCGATCTTACTTCTGATTCTTCCACCTGTTTTTTTCCCTTAAATTTTGAACAAGATTTTTACTGCAGGCGATCTCATTATTGCTCATGTTCAAACCGATGCCGGTGGTGAAAGACAATTTTTCCGAACGCATTGCCAGTACTACAACCGACTGTGTTGAAAATCCATTAGAGGATATTTCACCTGCCGTAGTACCTCCCACCATAGGTACATTTCCTGTTTCGACAGAGATTCCGTCCAACAACTTCCTGTGGTTGAATCGCTTGGCAGCAAAAACCACCAAAACCTGCGGCACACCATTCATTTTAAAGATAGCCTGCCTGGCTGCTTCCCTGCCCGCTTCCAGTGAATTTTCCAACATACTTACACCAACGCCCGCTTCTAATTTCGACATGACCCGTATTTTGAAATGATATATTTTATACTCTAAATTTATTGAATTGGTTCACTTTTTATTTGCCATTATTTATCATGATTTACAAAGAATTTGCTCAACAAAATTCGGGCACTTAATAAATTTATTCCATTGTAATTTAAAGGTAATCTAAAAAATTGCGAAACTTGCACATTGATAAATGAATCAATAATTAATCAAAATGAAAAAAAGAATTGCCCTCGTTGCCCACGATAACAGGAAAAAGGATTTGGTTGAGTGGGTAAAACACAATAAAGAAATATTAAAAGACACTACTGTTTTTGCCACCGGAACTACCGGGAAGTTAATTGCCGAAGAATTGGATGATGTTACTCGCTTGAAATCAGGCCCGTTGGGTGGCGACCAGCAATTGGGCGCCCTGATTGCTGAAGGGAAGATAGATTTTATGATCTTTTTCTGGGATCCCATGACCAGCCAACCGCATGATGTGGATGTAAAGGCATTGTTAAGAATGACCGTGCTGTACAATATACCTACCGCCTGTAACCGGTCAACGGCTGATTTTATGATAACTTCATCCCTTTTTGACGATAAAGATTATAAACCTATTTTGAAGGACTATTCGATTTATCTCGATCGGGAAGTTGTCTGAAAATTTAATACCCTTCCGTCCGGTATTGAAAGGAAATAAGCACCACGGGGTGAACCGGTTGCTGCTTGTTTGGTACAATCAAGAAAAATTTAATTACTTATTATGCTAAAACGGAAATTTTGGCCCGGTTGCTAAAATATAATAGCGTAAATTACCAGTAATGCCAAAAGTATAATACTGATTATGATAGCCACCCTGTTACCTCTTTTCTGAGTTTTATCTTTATTCATATGTTATACTGGATTTTGATACCATAATGACGTTCAAAACATGAAAAGTAACCACTCCGGTCCACAATAATTTTAGATCAATTGACTGATGGAAAATTGTGATTGATGAAAATCAGGAAATTCCAAAATGAACCCGGAACTAATATTGAAGTAATTCCTTTGCGGCCTTGTAAATCTTATCCGTATTTGTCAGGATTGCTTTTTCCAAAATCGGGCTAAACCCAACCGGTGTAAATGTCGAACCCACTCTTTTTACCGGGGCATCCAGGTATTCGAAAGCTTCTTCCATGATCATACTGGCTATTTCGCCACCAAAACCGGCAAATACTTTATCTTCATGAACCACCAATACCTTGCTGGTTTTTTTCACTGAGTTGATAATGGTTTCCTTATCCAGAGGGACCAATGACCGGATATCGACCACCTCCAGGCTTGCACCAGTTTCTTCTCCCAGTTTTTTGGCTGCTTCCAGGCACATGTGGGTAGTATTTCCGTAGGTGATCAGGCTCATATCCTTGCCTTCCCTTCGAATACGTGCTTTGCCAAATGGAACCTCAAAGTCGTCAGGTACGGGTGATTCTCCTTTCGGATCGTTATACAGTGCTTTTGGTTCGATAAATAACGTGGGCCCTTTCGACCGTATACTTGTTCGCAACAAGCCGGCAGCATCATCGGCAAAGGAAGGATAAACCACCCTGATTCCTGGAAACGTAGAAAGTGCGGCTTCTGTTGATTGAGAATGGTAAAGGCCACCACCGATATAGCCCCCCGAAGCCAACCTGATGATAACATTCGGTGCAAATTTCCCATTGGTCCTCCAATATTCGTGTGTCATTTCTACGAATTGCTCCATGGCAGGCCAGAAATAATCAGCGAATTCGGCTCCCTCAATGACAATGCGGATTTTATCGTTGAAACGGCTCATACCGTTGGCTGTACCAACGATGAAGTCTTCGGCAATGGGTGCATTAAAAACCCTTTCCTGACCAAATTCCTGTTGCATTCCCTTGGTCACATTAAATACGCCTCCTTTTTCCTTGTATGCAACATCCTGTCCCCAGATGTAAGTATCCGGATTGTTCCTGAACTCTGCTTTGAGGGTTTCATTTAATGCGGTTATAAGTTTTTTCTTGTTTCCCTGTTCATTGTGCACGCCTTCAGGGTATTTTTCAGAAACATACGGTTCTGGCATCAAATGGTCAAAAATAGAATCAGGTGTCGGGTCCGGAGCTTTGATAGCCGCTTTGTGGGCTTTTGAAACTTCCTGTTTTACCTCCTCGTCTATGCCGTTCAGTTCATCCTCGGTAAACCTTTTTGCTGCGACCAGTACTTTTCTGAACCTGAACATCGGATCGGCAGCAGATACACAATGTCTTTCATTTTCGTCGCGGTAAAGTTTATGATCGTCCGAATTGGAATGAGAACCCATTCGAACAACCGTAGCATGAACAATAACGGGTATTTGATTTTCCTGGGCAAAATGTTTTGCTTCCATCATGGTGTTAATTGACTGAATTACATTTTTACCATCTACGCGGAAAATCTTCAGGTTTTTAAATCCCCTGAAATTGTCTGCTGCCCTAAGGTTCGCGGTTTGATCCTTTTTTGGAACCGAGATTCCGTAACGGTTGTCCTGAAAAACAAAAATGACAGGTAATTTTTCATTGGTTGCACCATTGATGGCTTCATACACATATCCTTCCGAGGTGGAGGATTCTCCTTGAGAACTAATCGCAACGCCCTTTGATTTATATTTTTTAATGGCCCGGGCAACGCCAACAGCGTGCAAGGTGTGATTTCCCGTCGCTGACGATACGTTGTGAATATTCCATTCGGGTTTTGCAAAATGGTTCGACATGTGTCGCCCGCCACCGGCTACATCCGTTGCTTTTGAAATTCCGTTCAGGATGATCTCTTCGGCAGTAAGCCCGGCTGAAATGGTCGTTAACATATCCCTGTAATAAGGGAACAGGTGGTCGGTTTTCCTATCAAAAACCTGCCCAATGGCTAACTGGATGCCGTCATGACCGGCATATGGTGCATGGTACGACCAACCCAGGGCCTGTTTCAGGTAATTTGGAGCTTTGTTATCGAGTACCCTCCCAAGTGACATGAGCCGGTACCATTTTTTGAGCGTGTTTTTATCTGTTTTATCAATCGAATACTTCTTTACTTTACTATATGACATGATTAATCCTTTTGTAAATTTTGCTCTTATTTCCGGTGCAAAATTAATACTTTTATATCTATTTAAATTCTCTCCAAATAATAAAATTAATATATTGAATTTTATGTATTTAACAATATCCTATGATAAAAGTTTAGGGATAAATCGTTTGATTAGCATTTATGTTATTTGGTCAGATCAAGGTACTCACCAGGCAATCGGTCGGTGATGACGTTGTTTCGTAGTGTGATCATTTTGTTGCGGGATTTGTCTAAATCCAAATTCGTGATAAACACTTCATCCGCATCCTTAACTGCGGTATGAATGGTTTTTCCTTCCGTATCCGAAATGATGGACCTTCCGCTAAAAGTGACTTCTCTTTCAGTCCCATACCTGTTGGCTGTAATATTGAATGTTTTGTTGATCAATCCGTAAACCGGGACGGCTTGCTGGGCATAGGGTAAAACCAGGTTGGACGGATGGCAAATGATATCGGCCCCTTTTATTGTCAATATTCGCCATACTTCCGGGAATACCCAGTCGAAACAGATAAGGATACCTACTTTGCAAAATCCAAGGTCAAAAACCGGTAAACCCAAATTTCCCCTTTCAAAGAAATCAAATTCATTCATAAACAGGTGCAGTTTGCGGTATTTTCCGATGATACCATTGGGTCCGACCAGCATTGCAGAATTATAAAGTTTACTTCTATCCAGTTCATTGAATCCTGCAACGATAAAAAGGTTTAATTGCCTGGCTTTATTGGAAAGAAACCTGACGAATTCACCATTATCAGCAGATTCGGCCAGTGAAAAAGCCTGTTCTTTCGATTCATAATTATAACCGGAATTGGCCAGTTCGGGGATCACTACCAGGTTTGCGCCTGCTGATTTGTCGAGCAGGGCTGAAAGTGATTCCATGTTTTTTTTCGGATCCCCCAGTTCCGGGTTGAATTGTATGAATCCTGCCCTGATCATTGCCTGATGATTTCAAATTCGCCGTTATCCTTCATTTTTATAATGGTCGAGGCTTTTGTTTTGTGAACTTCTTGTCGATTGGATTCGACAATATAATCGACTTTTTCCTTAATTGCATTTGAAATATCACGAAAGGTAACCGGCGCCTTCTCTCCTGTTAGGTTCGCGGAAGTAGAAACCAACGGCTTGTCAAATTCTTTTAAAAGTTTCTGACAAAATTCATCCCTGACAATTCTGATTCCAATACTTCCGTCATCGGCCAGGACATTTTTAGCCAGGTTTTTGGCATTTGGATAAATTATGGTAGTGGGTGAGTCAATGCTTTTCAACAGGTCCCCAATAATATCCGGCACTTTCATTACATATTTGCCTATCTTTTTCTCATCTTCCAGCAAAACCAGCAAAGGAGTATTTCCACTTCGTTGTTTGATTTTATAAATCTTCTGAACGGCCCTGGCACTTGTTGCATCGCAGCCCAATCCCCAGATCGTATCGGTGGGGTAGAGGATGATGCCTCCACTTTTCAAGACTTCAACTGCTTTTTTTATATCTTCCTTCATCACTTCAATTGATTTAAAAGTTCCTTTTTATCAATTGTCAGCGCACATTTAAAATGTCTTTCCGGGCACTTATTAAAACCGTGCAATCCACAAGGCCTGCAATCCAGAGGTAAACGTGTTTCCACAACATGAGATTTTTCCGATAGAGGTCCAAAGCCGAAAGCCGGCACAGTCGAACAAAATATTGCAGTCACCGGAGCATTTACAGCCGATGCAAGGTGCATGGGAGCCGAATCATTAACAAAATTCATGATCGCATTTTTCATCAATGAGGCTGATTCAAGAAACCTGAGCTTTCCGGCCAGGTTCATTGAGTTATTGTAACTGCTTTCACTGATGATCCGTTCGCAAATTTCTGCATCATTTTTCGATCCTAAAAAATATATTCGGTAAGCCGGGTCTATTTCATTGATGAATTCCACCCATTTTTCAGCAGGGTATTGTTTGGTAAACCACAACGAAGCCGGTGAAATCGTAATGTATTTCACAGTTTTATATTGCGACATCATGGCTTCATCAGCCTGTGTCGGATATAACCTGACAGGATAATTTGTTTCATCCGTTAAATCCTTTATCAGTTCGAGGTTTCGCTCCGTTTCGTGTTTATTTCCTTGTTTTATGGTATGCCGGACTCGCTTGTTGAAAAAGATGGAAAAAGGATTTTTGTTGAATCCGGCCTTATATTCTGCACCGGAAAAAGCAGTGAGTAATCCGCTGGTGGCAAACCGTTGGATGTTGATCAGCGCATCGTAATTTTCGTCACGAATGGCGAAAAGCAGGCCCAGTAGATTTTTATATTTTTTGTGTGATTTATCCCATATTAAAAGTTTACTGATGAAGGGATGGGCTTCGAACAGGCTTTCATTGCCTTTTTTAAGGAGAACATCAATTTGAGCCTCCGGGAAAAAGGCATGTAATTTTTCTAAAACCGGTGTGGCAAGTATCACATCACCGATGGAAGCAGTTTGTATGACGAGGAATTTTTTAACCATAATCTTCAAACAATCACTTCATAATCTCTCAAAGCTTCATTCAACGAAGTTTTCAGATCGGTGCTGACTTTTCTTTTGCCGATGATCAGGGCACAAGAAACATTGTAATCACCCGAAGGGAATGTTTTGGTATAGGATCCCGGAATAACGACCGATCTTTCGGGAACCCAGCCTTTTATCTCAACCGGGGATGAGCCGGTAACATCAATGATTTTTGTGGATTGCGTGATCACGACGTTAGCTCCCAAAACAGCCTCTTTTTCAATGCGCACTCCCTCAACCACGATGGACCTTGATCCGATAAAACACCCGTCTTCAATGATCACAGGAGCCGCCTGAACCGGTTCGAGCACACCACCAATACCAACCCCACCGCTCAGGTGTACGTTTTTACCGATTTGAGCGCAGGAACCCACAGTAGCCCACGTATCAACCATTGTTCCGCCGTCAACATAAGCACCGATATTCACATAAGAAGGCATCATGACCACGCCTCTTGCAATGTACGAACCATACCTTGCAATGGCGTGCGGAACCACCCTGATGCCCAACTGCTCATAATTCCTTTTCAATTCGATTTTATCATGAAATTCAAAAGGTCCAACGACAGTGGTTTTCATTTTGCGGATCGGGAAATAGAGTATCACCGCCTTTTTGACCCAATCATTCACAACCCAGATATTCCCTTTTTTTTCAGCTACCCTCACCTTCCCTGTGTCCAGTAATTCGATAACCTGAACAATAATGTTCTGATAATTTTTTTCGTTCAACAAGTCCCTGTTTTCCCAGGCTTCTTCTATGGCTTTTCTAACATTTTCCACAACCAAAAGCATTTTAAACACTCAAAAGTAGATATTTTTTCGCTGAATGATAACTTCTTTATAATTTTGTAGCCTCAACAGGGTTTACGATTTTTGCGGATAAATTATGGGAAGAATCCTTGCTATAGATTACGGACAGAAAAGGGTGGGCATCGCTGTGACGGATGTCAACCGCATTATTGCAACGGCTTTGACAACTGTCCATGCCAAGGATACGATATCTTTTTTAAAGGATTATCTTGGGAAAGAAATCGTCGACTTTTTTGTTGTTGGCAAACCAAGGCAAATGAACAATCAGGATTCGAATTCGGTTAAATTTGTTGAACCGTTTGTGAAAAAGCTCAGAAAGGAGTTCCCCGGTATCCCGGTGGAACGTTACGATGAGCGGTTTACTTCGGTGATTGCAGCGCAAACGATAATACAGGCGGGCATCAGGAAAAAAGATAGAAGGGATAAATCGTTGGTGGATAAAGTGAGTGCCGTATTGATCCTGCAATCGTTTATGGAATATATAAAAAATAAGAGAGGAGATTTACAATGACATTACCCATAACTGCCTACGGGCATCCGACCCTGCGCAGGGTTGCCCAGGATATTGACCCGGATTATCCAGGGCTGATGGAATTGATCGAAAATATGTTCGAAACCATGTATACTTCAAATGGAGTAGGATTGGCTGCACCCCAGGTCAATCTTTCCATCCGTCTCATCGTGATCGATGCCACTCCTTACGCTGAAGAGATGAATGAGCCGGATCCCACCAAATTGAAAAAAGTCCTGATCAATCCTTACATGATAGAAGAGAAGGGAGACGAATGGCCCTTTAACGAGGGCTGCCTCAGCATTCCCGATATCCGCGAAGATGTGCTCCGAAAACCGGGTATTTTAATCGAGTATTATGATGAAAATTTCAATTTGCATGAGGAGCACTTTACAGGGGTCCTGGCGAGGATCATTCAGCATGAATATGATCATTTGGAAGGCGTTTTGTTTGTCGATCGGATTCCCAATATCAGGAAAATATTGTTGCGGAAAAAATTGTCCGACATTTCCAAAGGGAATATTGATGTGGACTATAAGATGATTTTTCCGATGAAGAAAAAGGCAAGACAAAAACTAATCCGATAAATTCCAACAAATATGAAAAAATTAACTGGATTCTTTTTTTTGGCAGTGACTGTTTCGGTGATGCTGTCATGTTCATCACAGAAAGATAAGCTGGATTCGCAGATCAAGGCACTTGAGCAAAGTTTATTTTCAGATGAAAACAAAACGATCGACAGAACAAAAGCCCGTGAACTCATCGACGCATATGTGCAGTTTGCCGCCGACTACTCAAAAGATGCCAGAGCTCCAGAGTACCTTTTCAAGGCGGGCGACATGGCCATGAACATGAATATGCCGCACAAGGCCATCGAAATTTTCGACAAGATCATGAACAATTACCCGGATTATGAAAAAACCCCACAGTGTTTGTTCCTGAAGGGATACGTTTATGAAAACGACCTGAAAGACCTCGACATGGCAAAAAAAATCTATGAAGAATTTTTACAGAAATACCCGGATGACGAATTTGCCGACGATGCTGAAATATCCATTAAAAATTTAGGAAAATCACCCGAGGACTTGATCAGGGAGTTTGAAGAGCAGGCCAAAAAAGAAGGTGGCGTTTAAAGTTTTTAGTGCAGCATTCAATCGGAGATTAATTATTGATTGGTTATTTGGAATTATTTCCAAAAAAATAGGAAAAATCGAATAATAATTTATCTCATTGTGTCGTTAGCTACACAGGATAAATTGGTAATTTTTTTCATCCGACAAGCGCTGATCAGCAATGACAGCGCTTGTCGGTTTTTATGTGAATAGAAAAAATCCTATATCAGGAAGCATTTCCAGGAATCTAGTCGCCCAAAATACTTTTCTTCAACTCCGCTTTTTCCAGTAAATTAATGTCGCCCCGTTGGTCGATGCAATCTGTAATTTTCTTCTTGAA
>JAFGBL010000160.1 GCA_016933115.1 Bacteroidales bacterium
GCTTTAAACCCGCTATTTGCATCCACAGGGCTATTCATCATGCCTGTCCGAAAACCGGGTAGTGGTTTTTGCACGGACTCCCGTTGTCGTCGGTAAGGTGCCAATGGAAAACATTCATTTTGTGCAAGGCGATCAGGTCGATGTATTTTTTAACAAAACTCACCGGGAAAAAATGACGTGACACATCCAGATGCATCCCTCGCCAGGGGAATCGGGGCTTATCGGTGATGGTGCAACAAGGAACATCCCAATTCGTGGTTTGAACTGCTCTTCCATAAACAGCAGGCGGCAGCAACTGCAATAAGGTCTGAACACCGTAGAACAATCCCGCATCTTCGTTGGCCCGGATAACGATTTGATTTTTCGTCACCTCCAATTGATACCCCTCTGCTTCCAACTCCTCTTTATCAGCATATTCAAACCGGATCGCATGTTTATGTTCAGTAAAATCACCATAAGGGACTTCCAAACCGGTCGTTTCTTCCAGTATCTCTTTCAGATAATCTGCAACAGACAGGTTATCCGCATGTTTGGGTCGGAGGATACTGGTATTTCCATCGATCTTGAAAACTCCTGGTTGGATTTTTAACTCCATCGGTCTGGGGATGATTGATATCTCAGAAATTTCTTCTTTGGGATGTTGACAGGAAAATGCCATTAAAAGAATAAAAGGAACAAACAGAACTTTTTTCATAAGGAACTGAATTAACATCAACAAATATATCATAAAAAGCTACTTGAAGGCAAGATTTTATTAACTTTACAATTATGTTAAAAGTCAAATTTTCTTCCCTGGTAATATCAGCAATTTTAATCATAACCCTGGGCGGTTGTGGCTTGAGCAATGAAGAACTTGAAAAAATGGACATTGTAAAAAACGTCGATCTGGAAAGGTATATGGGCACCTGGTATGAAATTGCCCGTTTCCCTCACGGTTTTGAAAAAAACCTGGTGGGTGTCACTGCCACTTATAGTTTAAGGGCGGATGGTAAAGTGGATGTGTTGAACCAGGGTTATAAATACACCCTGGACGGCAAGCTCAAACAAGCCAAAGCCTTTGCCAAATTGCCCGATCCGGAGGTAAAGGGTCGGCTGAAGGTATTCTTTTTCTGGCCCTTCGGAGCCGATTACATTATTTTGGAACTGGACGAGGAAAATTACCAATATGCGCTCGTGGGAAGCTCTTCCAAAAACTATCTGTGGATTTTATCCCGAACACCTCAAATGGATCCTCAAACTTACGATTTGCTGGTGTCGAAAGCTGCCCAGCGGGGGTATGATGTGGGTAAGTTGGAGATGGTGCCGCAGAAGAAGGAATAAGTGCTATATGGGTTCTGGGTTCTGGGTTTTGAGTTCTAAGTTATTTTAATCCTACAAAGCAGTTGAAATGCCAAGGATTTAAAATCCTTCAATACCGATTCGGATTTACGCCTACCTCAGGAAAGGCAGGATTCCTCGAAAACGAGCATAACTTAACGCTTTGGTTTCCTAAATCCTTTCCCCCGCTGGCGGGGGCTAGGGGGTGGAATACACAACTCCTCCTGCCTCGCTTTTACTAAAACTTCCAAAGCACGAATTACGTTCTCCATATCTTTCAACACTTCCTCGTCATGAAACCGGATTACTTTAAATCCTGCATTCTCAAGGTCTGCATCCTTTTTCCGGTCCTTTTGTATGGTCTCATCAAACTGATGGGTGAAACCATCCACTTCGATTACCAGTTTTAGATCCTTGCACATAAAATCTGCGATATAATTTATTACTGGCCTTTGCCGCCGAAATTGCCAGTTGGCAAGTTTCCCGGCCCTTAGTGCATATTTCCAAAGGCATGCTTCCGCTTTGGTCATATCCTTGCGTAGTTTATTGGCAAAAGGTTGAAGGTTTTTGTTGTAATGCAAGTTGTTTTTCGGATTGGCTTGTTCCATATCATGGATTTGTAAAGCAAAGATAGTGATTTCCTCCCCCCGCCCCCTCCGGGAGGGGGAAATGTTTCGTATCCGTGAGGAAATCACCTTTACTGGAACTCTGAACTTTTCAACTTTTCTCAACCGGCTTTTTAAAAAATGGGATATGTGCCAAAAACGTTCTCTAAAGGATACTTTTGGACCTTCGGGACAATCCGAAAGTTGAGGTTTGATGGATTTTAAAATCCTTCAATAACAAGTTCAGGATTTGAAATCCCGAACAGCTGGGCACACCAGAAGTAAAAAATTATCTACTCCACCCGCTTCCTGCTCAATTCCATCAAATCCTCGGTTCCCCTTAACGGACGAATTATGTAATTATATTCGTAACCTCCATATTGCAGCGTATATTTGGGGTGGGGCCGGGCGCCCCAGCTGTCGTCGCCACCAACACCGGTTTGTTTATAGTCGACATGCAACGAGATAAAATCCTTCGGCACCAGGTCGTTGGCGTGGCGGTAATTTTGTTTGGATCCCTGATCCAGGTCTTCCATGGTAAAATTGAGGGCAGAAAAGGATACCAGGGGTTCGCCGATGATCATGAGGCCTTTGCCTGTGCTGTCCTGTAGCGCCAGCCAGCGGGTATCGGTCTTGTAGCCGTTCTCTTGCGGGCGGATGTAGGGAAAATATTGCTCCCTGGGTGTGCTTTCATAAACATCCACAAATGCCGATGTTTTTCGATCCCAGTAGTTTTCATGCGGCCCCCGGCCGTACCATTTCAGTTTTTCATATTTACCGGGCACCTTCATTAACATTCCAAAGCGGGGTAACTCCGGCATGGGTATCTCCCTTTCCAAAATTTTCGCATCAATACCGCCTGCCATGCCCTGGAGGCGGCCGCCATCCAATTCTTCAAAGTTCAACGACACCAGCAATCCCGGCCCCATCATCTTCGCCCCTTTTATTTCAGCCGGTTCCAAAGCCCGGTTCCAGAGTTTAAAATTATCCAGTTTCCCAAGGAAAAACCGGTCTTCACCTTCATACCCGCCAATGTAGCTTACCTCATCCACACTCAAAGCCACGGCAGAAGAGAGATTTTTTTCCTCCACCAATTTTTGGTCGACAAATAAGGTGAGGTTCTTGTCGATATAATTATAAACCAGTGCCACGTCATAGGTTTTGCCCGGCTCAAACGGGAAATCGAAATATATGTAATCTGTTCCATACAGAAAAAAACAAAGGGTTCCGTTGCGGAATTCAAGGTGCAACGCTCCCGGTGACCAGGTTTGGTTTTCCCACACGGCATTCTTTCGAGTGAATTCATCGGCCTGTAACCGAATCTGAAGGGTGAAGGCGTCCAGCATTTCGTCCTGAATGGGAGGCAGTTCCAGGAAGAGGGGTTCATCTTTGGTAAATGAGATGCCAGTGCTACCTTCGAAAGGTTTGAAATAATCCCGCTTGCGTTCAGGAGTCGGATCGGGCAACAACTCTTGTTTCACCTCCACATCGCCATTACCCAAAATGCGATAGGTATTGGTGACCGTAGCCTTCACCTCCTCCAGCTTTTTCATAGCAGTTACTATCACCTCCCCTTTGCTGACCTGTTCCACAGAAACCTGATCCACATTGGGATCATAGCTCGCCTGCTTCCAGACTGCACAGCGACTGTCCATCCCATTTCCGAAGTCGTTGTCGGTGGGTGCCCGCCAGAAATTGGGCTTAGGCCCGTTGAGTATAATTTTTTCATCGTAATAGGTGTACGATGCCATATGCCCCATCTGCCGATCAATACTGACCCTGAAGTTGGGCGCGATCACATCAATGTGGGTTTCATTTTCCGCCACTTTAAGCGAAGCAAAATTATCGGTTAAAAATGGTTCTGTGGTCCATTCCGAATTCAGTGCCAACTGTTCCATGGCAACTACATGGCCCTTTTTCAGCAATCCTTCATCGCGGTTCAGCATGAACCGGAAATTCAGAAAATATTCTTTTCCCGGAACCGGTTTATAGGAGGTAAACGGTAAAGTCAGGTTGAGTTTGGTTTGAGGGTGGATGCCGGGTGAACCGATATCCCCGGCCAGTTCCACTTTCCCATTGGCCAAAAGTTGCCATTGCATATCCACAAAATCCAGCGACCGGAAAAAATATTTATTCACCAGGGTAATCTGACCTTTCTCTGGTTTTAGCGGTAAGACGTCAATATTTTGATATACTTTTTTAACTTCAAACAAACCTGGATGGAGTGTACGATCGGCTGATACCAGGCCGTTGGCGCAGAAATTCCCGTCCGAAGGGACATCCTCCGGCCCGAAATCACCCCCATAGGCAAAATATTCCACCCCGTTTTCATCTGTTTTCAGCAAACCCTGGTCCACCCAATCCCAGATGGAGCCACCCTGCAGTTGATCGTATTTTTCGATCACATCCCAGTAGTCCTGAAGATTTCCTGTACTGTTACCCATTGCGTGGGCATATTCGCAAAGGATCAGCGGTTTTTTCTGCGGTTTTTGAGCATACTTTTCAATATAATCAATGGAGGCATACATGGGGCAATAAATATCTGTGTTGGGTCCTTGTCCTGCCCTTTCGTAATGAACGGGCCGGGTGAGGTCATTGCTTTTGATCCAATTGTAGCAGGCAGTAAAATTCACCCCGTCACCAGCCTCGTTCCCCATGGACCAGATGATGATGGAAGGGTGGTTTTTATCGCGCTCTACCATCCGTTTTACCCGATCGACATGGACTGCCTCCCAGGCCGGGTCCTTTGCCAGGCTGCGCTCGCCATAACCCATACCGTGTGATTCGATATTGGCCTCGTCGATCACATACAGTCCGTATTGGTCGCACAAGCTATACCAGTAAGGATCATCCGGGTAGTGGCAGGTACGCACCGTATTGATGTTGTTTTCCTTCATCAACCGGATATCCTCAAGCATCGACTCACGGGCGACCACATGTCCGGTTAACGGATCGTGCTCGTGCCGATTCACCCCTTTCAGCAAAACAGCCCTTCCATTCACCAGCAGTTGGCCGTTGACGATTTCCGATTTCCTGAAACCTATCTTGTGAGTAATAGCTTCGATGCTTTTGTCATTTTCTTTCAGCGAAATGAGCAGGGTGTAAAGGTTTGGCGTTTCGGCTGTCCATTGCAATGGATGAGGAACTGTTCCTGACAAAGTGGTTTTCCATTCGGATTTATCCTTGAAAACGACCGGAACATCATTAAAAGCTAATACCGGTTTTCGGTTTTCATCCAAAATTTCCACATCCACAGAATACTTTTCTTTTTCATTTCCTGTTTGGGCTATATCAAGGTCAAGATCGAAAATACCGTCAATAAAATTTTCATCCAGTGAAGCCCGGGCAAAAAAATCACTGATGTGTGTTTTGGGGACAGAATAGAGAAAAACATCCCGCTCAATACCGCTGATGCGCCAGAAATCCTGGCATTCAAGGTAGGAGCCGTCGGACCAGCGGAAAACCTGCAAGGCAAATGTATTTTCACCCTTTTTCAGAAATTCCGTGATGTCCCATTCAGCCGGTGTTTTGCTTCCCTGGCTGTATCCAGCATATGAACTGTTGATCCAAACAAAAAACGCCGATTTCACTGCCCCGAAATGGATGATCACCCGGTGATCCTTCCAGTCATCCGGGACCGTAAAAGTACGCAGGTAAGAACCCACGGGATTGTAATCGTGAGGCACATGGGGTGGTTGAGGGTCGGAAGTCCATTCATACGGCTGGTTCACATAAATGGGGTAGCTGTATCCGAGTAATTCCCAGTTGGCCGGCACCGGTATATCGTCCCAGCCGGAGGCATTATAACCCGGTTTCATAAAATCAGTTGGCCGCTTAGCAGGGTTCTCAACAAATTGAAACTTCCAGGTACCGTTGAGCGACAGATAGCAGGGCGACTCCTCGTTGTGAAGCAAAAGGGCATCCTTTGGATTCTCAAAAGGGATAAAAAAGCTGTGCGGCTCCAATTTATTCTGATTAAACATCGAAGGGTCTTCCAGTTCCGCAGGAAACTGAGCCTGGGCGAAAACGCCCAACGAAAACAAACAGAAAATAAAAATCAACTGCTTCATAAGGAAGGTTATTACTGAAATAAGCCAGTGAAATTAGCAAATAATCACAAATATAAATCCGTAATAATAATGCTGGGGAATACAAAATCTAAAAAAGAAACCTGGGACAACTGGGATCAAATGTCAAAATTATAGGCTATCCCTATCCCGATGTGGATATTTTTAATTGGTACATCCACCTCACTGGTGGTAGGAATACTGCCATTTTCCAGATCTTCGATCAGATCCTCCCTGATCTCCATAGTGGGTTTGAAGTTGGTAAATTCTGTTATGAACCGGATCACATATCCGCTTTTTAAAGCATACCGGATACCGCCGCCGATTGTATACCCGAGTGTTGGGGTAGCTTTATTATCTACTTTTCTCGAGAACGTTTCACCATCGGGGAATTTTATCTCGAACTCCTGGCTGGGAGCCCAGGCCAGTGTCAAACCGGCAAGGGCACGTAAGTCGAAATTGAACTTGCCTGCACGAAAAGTCACATTTGGGCCCACGTGCATATTCAGGTACCGCCAAACACCGTAATCGAAATAAACACTGTCCTCCGGGAAATCAAAGTCGGGGTATCTTTCTGTAATATCGTTTATCAGGTCGGTCTTATATTGTTTCTTATCGGGATTATTACTGCCATAGGATACAGTGGCTCCAATTCCAAGATAATCATCGGGAAACCAGGCGGCATCAAAAGTGAATAAAAACCCGGTATTGGCATACCCTGCCTGTTTATTGCTGAAATCCTTTGCAGCATAAGTCCCTTGCGGCAAGGCGCCTCCCAGGCAAAGCCCAAGAAAACTTTCATCCTGTGCAGATAGTTGGGTCAAACCAAAAATTATGGATAAAAGAACTACGAGAAAGGTATTTTTTATCATATGAATTGAATTTGCTTTTTCGAACCGTGTAAAATTAATAAAAAAGATATTCAGATTTCAATATGCATTTTAAAGAGTATGAGGTACAACTCTTATATGCAAAAACCATATATAAAATTATGGCAGAATGTCGCTCAGTAACGGATTAATCATTAATTTTGCCATGTCAAATTTATCCGGATTTCAATTTAAATACCAGTGAATATCGCTTCCACACATTTACAAATACAAAAGAAACCGGTTTTTATCTCCTACCTTTTATCAGGTCGCTTACTTCATTTGATCACATGCATCGAGATTGTGATCATCCTGTTGCTTGTTCCTGCCATTGCAAGGATGGATACAGGCGAAAGCACAATTAACTGGTTACTGAAATACTACGCCATTTGTTTTATTTTATCGCTGCCTGTTTTTTCGCAACTGGATGCACGGTCACGTTTTCAGAATTACAAAAAGATCAAAGATCAGTTTTTTATTTATGGATACGACGGCCGGATTTTAAACCCGGTTTTAAAATCGAGGTGCCAGCGCGATTCCGCTATTGTTGCTGCTTCCGAACTGGGTCTTAAATCGGAATGCAGGGATTACTTCAGGGCCTCTGGCTACCGGTGGTATCATTTATTCCCGGATTTTGTATTTCAGAAACCACAATTTCTATTTACCAGGTATTTCTGGCAAACTACTTTCTTTGCTCCTACCTATTCACCCAAAGCAGATTTCAACACGCTGCGTGAATCCAATATCCAATCGCGGCTTCAGATGCAATTTGACCATGAACCCGCATAAAATCATTGAAATTACCGGTTTAAGTAAAAAATTCAAGGAGGTACAAGCTGTTGATGACCTCAGCCTCCAAATTTACGAGAGAGATATTTATGGCTTGTTGGGGCCCAACGGATCAGGAAAAAGTACAACCATCCGGATGCTGCTTTCTTTGATCAGGCCCGATCATGGTGAAATAATGGTTTTTGGGAAATCACTTTCCAGGTTCAGGATCCAAATTCTCGGTAAAATTGGCGCCCTGGTTGAAAAACCCGATTTTTACGAATACCTGAGTGCCCGGAAAAACATGGAAATCCTTTCGTCCTACTCCGGTAAAAAGGCCGGTAAACGAAAAATTGATGAAACCCTTGAACTGGTTGGATTAATGAACCGTGCCGAAAGCAAGGTCAAAACTTATTCCAAAGGAATGAAACAGCGGCTCGGCCTTGCCCAAACAATGCTGAACGATCCAGAATTGTTGGTGCTGGACGAACCGGCCGGTGGGCTGGACCCTTCGGGAAATCGCGACATCCGTAACCTCATCAAATACCTGAACCGTGAAAAAAACATGACCATCATCCTGTCGTCGCACCACCTGCAGGAAGTGGAACTGGTTGCCAATCGCATGATCATCATTGGCAACGGGAAAAAAATCGTTGAAGGAAACGTGAAGGACCTGCTCGACGAACATACTTATTACACCACATTTTCGTTGGATGATGAATTAAAAGCCCGGCAGCTGCTTGAAGAAAGCACTTTTGAAATTGAAAAAACGGAAACGGAGAAAAACAAACTAAGGATATTTTGCAAACGCCAGATCATTCCGGAAGTAAACAAGTACCTGGCCGAACGTGACATCAGTATTTTTTCCATTCAAATAGAACAAAACCTGGAGGACTATTTCCTTACATTGACCTGAAATGATCAAGCTGACCAAAATAGAATTGTACAAACTCTTCACGCGAAAGCGAAGTTATATCGGGTTTATCGCCATCCTGGTGATTGTCCTGGTGGCTCAGGCTGCCATGTTGTGGGAAGGCCAGGCCATGCACGATTTTATCACATCCAACCTGCAGGATGCGTTTATTATGCAGGGTAACCTCGTTAATGGATACCTGATGACCTATCTGGTATTGAATTTCCTCTGGGTCCATATTCCTTTGCTCATCGTCATCGTCACCGGTGACCTGATATCGGGTGAATCACATGGGGGTACTTTTCGATTGTTGCTCACAAGGCCGGTAAGCCGCTGGAAGTTGATCACTGCCAAATTTATCGCTGCCAAATTGTATACTTTCCTGATCATGGTCTTCTTTGCTTTGATCAGCCTGGGATTGGGTTTGATCCTTTTTGGAAAAGGCGATCTGATGGTAATTTTTAATTCGGTGAACATCATACCCGAAAACGATCTGATGTGGCGATTTATCCTGGCCTTTATTTTTGGGTTTATCGGTATGACAACGGTTGCAGCATTATCACTGCTTTTCTCCGGTATGGCCAACAATTCGCTGGGGCCCATTTTATCCACTATGGCCGTCATCATCCTATTTACCATGATATCGAAGTTTGACTTTCATATTTTTGCCATCATCAAACCTTTCCTGCTGACCACCTACCTCGATTCGTGGCAGATGCTGTTCAGCTTTGAGGTGGATATTAAGGCCGTGATAAAAGATGCAGCGATCCTGTTAATCCATATCTTTATTTATTATGGTTTAACACTTTGGTATTTTAACCGGAAAGATATTTTAACCTAGATTGCAGGAATGGGCAGAATTATCATCATATTCAGCATTTTATTTACCTGGTTTGATCCATTGAACGCACAGGGACCCAATCCGTACGCAGTTATTGATTCTCTCCGTTCGGGGTTGGAAAAGATACAGGATTACCAGGCCGATATGGAGATTGAAGTGGATGTTGATTTTATTAAAATGCCGGTGAAACATGCCACCATTTATTTCAAGCAACCGGACAAGTTCAAATTCAAATCCGACGAATTTTTTATGCTTCCGCGAAGGGGTTTCAATAATTCCTTCCAAAAGATTATAAAGGAAGAGTACAATGCCCTTTACACAGGCGAAGAGATAATCAATGGCAGGAGGCAATATGTGATCAAAATTATACCATTGAGTAAAAAGCCCGACATCATCCTGGCCACGTGGTGGATCGATGAAGAGCGTTACCTGGTATCACGGGCTGAAAGTAATACCCGTAATGACGGCACTTTCCTGATCGATTTTATATATCATGATCCGGCCATAAACCTGCCTGCCGAAATGAAAATCACTTTTGAAATTGAAAAAATGAAACTCCCACTGATATTCATGGGAAAAAAGGAAGGCGTTGAATTTGAAAAAAATCAGACGAAAGGTAAAAGAGAAGGGGTTGTATACATCCGGTTTTCGAATTATCTTATCAATCAAAACCCGGATATTGATTTTGAAGAAAATGATCAGTGATCAAATGACTTCAAGTCATTGGATCGGTTCATTATTTATTGACAATCGTCCTCCCAAAGGGGAGAAGTGCAGTTGATGCCAGTTTGAAATGTTGTATTCCAAAAGGTATTCCGATGAGGGTGATGAATAAAAGTATCCCGAAAACTGCATGGGAAACGGCAATCCAGAACCCACCCAAAAACAACCACAGAATATTCATAAATGTAGAAAGACAACCGGTGGAACGTTCCGTAAATACGGCTTCCCTTCCGAACGGCCACAAAGCCAGAGATGCCAGTTTTAAAGTTTGTAAGCCGAATGGTATGCCTATGATGGTGACCATGAGCAAAATGCTGCCAATGGCATATTCAATGGCAATAACGATTCCGCCAAATAAAAGCCAGATGATATTTCCTATAAATTTCAATTTTTCTGATTTTGCATTATAAAGAATACGTAACCGTAATAATCGTGGTATTTTTGATAAATATCTATTTCCAACTTCACCAGATCCAACAGTTCAATCGCATCTTCATTTTCATGGTATTTGCCATATAGTTTTTTGAGCCTTTTCCCCAGAGGTTCATAAAAGTTTGCCCGCCAGGCCCTTTCAGGTAACACAAAATAGCCCATCCTTTTATATCCCAGGGAATCGATCAC
>JAFGBL010000161.1 GCA_016933115.1 Bacteroidales bacterium
ATTTTATCACCCTTTTTGAGCGCCTCCCTGAATTTCTTTTGGTCCTTACTTTTTTTCATCTGTGGCCGGATGAAAAATAGGTAAAAAACAAGAACGATCAAAATCAGGGGCAAAAAAGTCATCAATCCGCTCCCCTCTTGGCCTTCGGCCGGTGGCATAAAAAGTAAAATATTCAATAAGCTCATTGTATTTGTTTTAATATTATTTCATAATAGATGAATTATGGTGTCAGCACCATGGCTTTGATCCTCAAAACAGTGGTATTGGGCTGGCAATTTGTAACAACGGTTATGGTTTTATTCTGAACACCCTTCCTGCCTTCACTGTTGAACGACACTGTCAATGTGTTGCTTTCGCCGGGTTTAATGGCAATTTTGGGAAATTTCGGCACAGTGCATCCGCAACTGGTTTTTACCTGACCAATTACCAGGTCCTTCTTGCCCGTATTTGTAAATTTAAAACCATAGGTTACAATCTCACCTTGAATTACCTTCCCGAAATCGTAAACTTCCCGCTCAAATTCAATCTCCGGCAGATTATCCTTTGCCTCTCCGTTGGCGGTGTTCGGATTGGTAACAACGTCGGCAGGTAACCCTCCCTGTCGGCCCGAATTACAACCCATCAGAATAAAAAAGCCCAGGATTAAATATATAAACGATCTCTTCAATTTCACCAAATGTTTCAAAGGGTGCAAAAATAGCAAAATAAATTCAGTGAGTTTACGTTCCAATTTGAGTAAATTCATTTACATATAAAATAAACCAATTTGTTTAACTGTATTAAACCCAGATTATTTCTACTTTTGATTTTCAGACATGCTATCAATTGCTGTTTGTTAAGATAATATTCATAATAACATGAGAAAACAGATTTATATTGCCATCGGGGTCATAATCGTACTGATCATCGCATTTTATTATTTTTTTGGTTCTGACAAAACGAATTTCGAAACCATTAAAATACCGGTCAAATTCGGGGATTTTACTATTGCTGTAACTACTACAGGAGAACTTGAGGCCAAAAGCTCGGAGAAGATACTTGGCCCGGGAAACCTAAGAGATTTTAGAATTTGGCAACTTACCATCGATGATATCGTACCTGATGGAACAGTGGTCGATTCAGGCGATTATGTGGCAAGCCTCAATAAAACCGAACTGGCAAACAAACTCAAAGACCAGGAACTTGAACTGGAGCAGCTCGAAACCCAATATACAAAGACAAAACTCGATACCACCCTCGAAATGAGAAGCCTTCGGGATGAACTTATTAACTTAAATTATGCCCTGGAGGAAAAGAAAATCCAATTGGAACAATCCAAATTCGAACCTCCCGCCACCATCCGGCAGGTTGAAATTGAGCTGGAAAGGGCTGAAAGGACTTACGAACAAGCGCAAAAAAATTACCAGCTAAAACTCGAAAAGGCAAATGCCAACATGCAGGAAGTAACAGCACAGCTAAGTAAGGCTCAAAGGAAATACAATGAAATGGTGGACATACTGAAGGAATTTACCGTTTTCGCCCCGAAAGCAGGAATGGTAATCTATAAAAGGGATTGGGATGGGAAAAAGATCGGTATCGGCTCCCAGATTAGTACCTGGGAAAATGTAGTAGCAACACTGCCAAATCTCACCGAGATGATATCGAGAACTTATGTGAATGAAATAGACATCAGTAAAGTTAAAACCGGTCAACCTGTTGAAATTGGGATTGATGCATTCCCCGAAAAAAAATTCACCGGTGAAGTCACAGAAGTGGCCAACATTGGAGAACAAATGAAAAACACCAACGCCAAGGTTTTCGAAGTTGTGATCAACGTGAACGAATTCGATTCTATTATGAGACCAGCCATGACGACAAAAAATGTGATCATTACCGACGTAATTGACAGTGTCTTGTATATTCCGCTTGAATGCATCCACACCGAAGATACCATTACGTATGTTGTACGGGGTAATAGCAAGCAACAGGTGATCGTGGGTAAAAGCAACGAAAACGAGATTATAATAAAAGCAGGTTTAGATAAAGGTGATGAAATTTATTTACTACCACCCGAGAATTATAAGGATTTCCGATTTTCATTGCTTCCCAAAGATGTCATTGAAAAATTCGAAATGGAGGAAAAAAAGCCATCGAAGCCAGATACTTTGAAAATGGATCCGCATAAAATGCCTCCCGGTATGGAAAAATCCAAAAAGGGGCAAAATGGCAAACGGCCTCCGGGAAACAGGGGCGACAGAAAACAATAACTGATCACTAATCCTTCAACACTTTACTTGTGGAAAGATACTTGCAAATCATCAATATAGCACTTGAAGCCGTATTTGCCAACCGCTTCAGATCGATGCTGACTGCACTGGGGATCATTTTCGGAGTGGCGGCCGTAATTGCCATGATGGCAATAGGGAACGGTGCCCAACAGGAAATCCTGGACCAGATGAAGTTGGTGGGTGTTAACAATATAGTCATCACCCCGGTTATCGAAAAAACCAATACCCAAAATAGCGAGGATCAGGGAAAATCGGAGACAAAAAAATATTCACCGGGATTGACATTGCAGGATGCTCAGAGCATACAGGATATCATGCCAACGATTGAGAAAGTAAGTCCCGAAGTGATTTATGAAACTTATATCATCAAAGACGGGCTCCAGAGTTCGGCAACGATCACTGGGGTTACAAATGATTTTTTCAATGTTTTCGACTTAAAGGTTCAAAGCGGCTACATGTTTACCGAATCCCAGATGGAATCGGGTGACGCCGTGTGCATTATAGGGCCGAATATTGCTTCAAAATTCTTTCCAAAAGAGGAACCCATCGGAAAATACATCAAATGCGGTAATCTGTGGCTGAAGGTTATTGGTGTGCTGGAAACCAGGAAATTTGCGGGGACAAGCACCCAGGAACTTGGTATCAGCAACTATAACGCTAATATTTATTCCCCAATTCAAACCATACTATTGCGTTATAAGGATCGCTCTGTCATTACTGCGGCAGCCTTGCGGGGAGGTTCAGAATCATTCGTCGTTTTCGACGGGGGATTTGCATCCATTAGTTCCGGCGGTTCAGGTGATGAATCGGCCAACTACCACCAGATCGATAAGATCGTTGTGCAGGTAAAGGAAACCAGTGAGCTCACCCCAACTGTCAAAGTCTTGAAAAAAATGCTTACCAGGCGCCACGCAGGGGTTGAAGATTTTGATATAAAAGTACCCGAATTGCTGCTCAAACAGGAACAACGCACCAAAGATATTTTCAATATTGTTTTGGGTGCGATTGCCAGTATTTCACTTATAGTTGGAGGGATTGGAATCATGAATATCATGCTGGCATCGGTGATGGAAAGGATCAGGGAAATTGGAGTAAGGATGGCAACAGGTGCACGAAAAAGGGATATCATTTTCCAGTTTCTTTCGGAAGCAACTTTGATCAGTATTACCGGAGGATTGATT
Source organism: Bacteroidales bacterium (assembly GCA_016933115.1). GTDB lineage: Bacteria > Bacteroidota > Bacteroidia > Bacteroidales > JAADJA01 > JAADJA01. The sequence goes on from JAFGBL010000161.1 coordinate 3,449, forward strand.
GGGATTTTACTGGGGATCGGGTTATCGAAAGTGATCATGCAGGTGACCGATATTTTGACAATAGTTTCACCTCTTTCAATATTTGTTTCATTCGGGGTATCTGTTGCAGTGGGCATCATCTTCGGGTACATGCCGGCCAAAAGAGCGGCAAACCAGGATCCCGTAGAATCCTTAAGACACGATTAATTAATATTTTAAGTGAAGACTGAAATGCGATTAGATTGTATTATTTCATTTTACTGGATCAAAAAACCGGCTTTTGGATTGTTGATCCTTTTTTTGTCATTCATTTCCCTGGTTATGGCCCAGGATAAACCACTACAAATCACCCTTGATGAAGCCATCAAAATTGCCCGGTTGCAATCACCCGATGCATTGACAGCAAAACACCAGTTCAGGGCCAGTTATTGGATGTACCGATCATTCCGGGCATCTTATCTCCCTTCATTGACTTTATTTGGGACTGTTCCGGGTTTTGACAGATCAATCCGAAAAATTTCCACCATTGAAGGGGATATTTTTACACCACAAACAACAAACGAAATATACGCAGGCTTGTCATTGGAGCAACGGATAGGTGTTACAGGTGGGACATTATCCCTCAACTCAAATCTCACCCGATTGGATAATTTCACTGACACCACCAATTTCACTCAATACAGCTCAAGTTTGCTGAATGTGACCTACCGTCAACCGATTTTCCAGTACAATGAATTCAAATGGCAGCAGAAGATTGAACCCATGAAATTCCTGGAAGCCAAAAAGAAGTACCTTCAGGACATGGAGCAGGTTTCGGTGTCCACAACCAACTACTTTTTTAATTTGTTGCAAGCCCAGATTCAGGAAAAAATTGCCATCATCAACCAGGCCAACTATGATACACTTTACCAGATTGCCAAAGGCCGTTATAACCTTGGGAAAATTGCAGAGAACGACCTTTTACAACTGGAGCTTCAATACCTGCGGGCCAATGCTACGGTGGAAGACGCTAGATTAAATGTCGACAATCAAATGTTCCGTTTCAAATCCTATTTACGCATAAAGGAAGATACCGAAATAATACTAATCATCCCCGACGATTTTCAACCCTTTAAAGTAAACCCGTCAAAGGCTATTGAAGAGGCCCGGATCAACAATGCCGAGGCACTTGCCTTCGACAGGCGGTTAATGGAAGCCGAAAGTGCCGTGGCAGAAGCCAGGCTCGATGGCAGGTTCGATGCGGAATTATTTGCCGTTTACGGGTTGACCAATAATACCAGTCAAATTGAGTACATCAATAAAAATCCACTCGACCAGCAGCAATTCAGCCTGGGGATTAGCCTACCCATCCTTGATTGGGGCGTTTCCCGCGGCCGGATCAAAATGGCCCAATCCAACCAGGAAATCGTACGAACAGCTGTAGAACAGGAACAAATCGACTTTGACCAGGAGATATTTCTAAAAGTGGCCCGTTTCAATATGCAGTACGAGCAGGTTTTGATCGCAGCCAAATCAGACACAGTCGCACAGAAGGGATACGACATCACCAAAGCCCGTTACCTGATCGGCAAGATCAGCATTACCGATCTCAATATCGCCCAATCGGAAGCCAACAGCTCAAAAGGAAACTATATTAGCGTATTGTGGACTTACTGGCGTAGCTTTTACGAAATCAGGCAATTTACTTTGTTCGACTTTGAAATCAACATGCCCATCATGGTCGATTACAATGAACTCCTCTGATCAACGACGAATAACCAGCCTGGTAACCGAAATTTTTTCTTTTCCGATAAATCGAATGAAATAAAGGCCGTCAGGAATATGACCCAGGTCTAATGCTCGTTTTTCATTACAATCCAACGTGCCGGATTTTATTTCCTTCCCATCATAACCTGAGATAACAAAATGAACCGGGTTTTCCCCATTAATGGATGCATCCATTACAATATTCACCGACCCGGGAGAAGGGTTCGGGTAAACGGAAATATCTTCATTCAATTCATCTTCGTCCCAGCCGACAATGGGATCGTCAGCTGCTACAAGAACACCTAAAGATATTTTAATGGCTTCAGCACAATAGTCGACCTCGCAATGATCGATCAAATCATTTACCGAATGATAGTAAGGATTAAAATCGTGTTCCATAAAATAAACACAGGGGATGTCGGCTTCATAAAAATATTTGCAGTCGCCGGTTGCTGATGCGGATGGATTATCGAGCAAAGGTTCAATTTCAGTATATGTGAGCGCGATATACTGGGCCATATTGGTGTACCATTCACATCCGTAATAATTTGAAACATCAATCCGCCATAAAGGCCCGTTGTTGTTGGCGATCATATCATTATTCAGCATCAAATGGATATCCTTTTCATTGGCAATGGCATGTGCAACGTAACCTTCCGATCCGCTATTGCCATAATTCATCAACTCCTCGGCACCAAATGCCACCAGTTCTATTGACGTTTTTGGGTGATAATTTATATCGGCAATAACACGGGCAGCTTCCAGCAGGGCTGCAACACCCGAAGCATTGTCGTCGGCACCAGGCGCGAACTCCATGGGATTACCGCTGGGAGCAACCACATCATCGTAATGTGCTCCCATGACATAATATGTGTTTGTATTTTCAATGCCCGGAATGGTGGTAATTACATTATACTGCCATGTGGTAGTATCGTAATGCAGGTTCCATAAATTGATATTGGTTGTACAAATAACAGAATCAATCTGCACATACTCGGGTTCCATTCCAAATGAAATAAATTTTTCCCTGATCCATTGTGCAACCGCAAGCCTGTTTGGAGATATCATGAACCTTGTTTGCATATCCTGCAGCGATTGTATATATGACTCAACACTGTCGGCATTGACTTCAGCCAGCAATACATTGATGACCGAATCATTTTTCATAGCCAATCCATTTTTTAAATTCCATGGGTGTTGTGCCCCTAAAAAACCGGTAAAACTAAGGACACAAAAAAGGAAAAATAAGGATCTTTTCATGGTTCAATTCCAGTTTACAATGAAGGCACTAAATTAACTATTACCAATGAGAGTTCAAAGCATTAATAAGTTTTAGGTGCAAATGGGTCAGGTAAGGGTAATGGTTTCAGGAATAAAGTATTAATACAGTAATCGTTTATCGGTCAATTGATCTCAGCGCTGAAAACATGCTTTCCATTTTCTGCATTTTCCCCGATGATGATGAACCTGCCGTCCTGCTCACTCGAATTCAGTACCACCTCCTGCTCCATTCTGGCTTCTGATATATAGTTGATGTGAAACCGGCGGATTGGGTTTTTAAAACTGTTGGCATCCAGGGCATCCGTTATCCAATCGATGTATCGTGAATTATTCACATGTTTATAAAAATCAATTTCGGAGTGTGTAATGCGGTGGCGGTAGAAAACCGTTTGGCGATCCGGTATGCTTATCCTGTAAGCGGTTTCATCCATCGCCTGGACAGGGTTTAAATATTTTAAAGCATGTTTAACTATGGCCGGGTTTACAGGCTTACGGCTTTTTAAATCAAGCACCATCCATGAGGATGAAGCTCCCCCAATAACCCTTTCTGCATGGTCACTGATACGGTATTCCCTGAATGCCCATAGCCCATCCACTCCGCGGGGCCAGGTTTCTACTGAAATTTGTTCTCTCCAAACCGGATAACGTTCCATTTTGATCAACAAGCGAACCAACACCCAAATTTGGCCGGCTTTTTTGGCTGCTTCATATCCGAAACCCAGGCTTTCTGCATGTGCCCATGCTGTTTCCTGCAAATAATCAAAAATAGCTGATAGTTTTGCTTGCCCGTTAAGGTCCGATTGTATCCAACTTACCCTGAAATCTGATACCCACTCCCGGTTTCCCTTACTTTCGTTCTTCATTAACGGTTTATTTGCTGCAAAGATAATGAAGTGAAAAATAAAACGGCGTTGAAACAAATTAAATGCTTTCAACAATCAATTATAACTGTTAAATCAGGCACTTATATTTCTGCGAAATTTAAGTAATTTTGGCCCTTATTTGAAAAAAAAATCAGTATTTGTAAATAGAAAAAACTCCTTTTAAATTGGGAATTAAATTTTCAGAAAAAAATCTAAAAATTGTCGGTTACATCCTTTTGGCCGGACTTATCTATTTACCGATTTTCGGGCACCTTGAAAACCTGCCGATCCGTATTTGGGATGAAGCCCGGCTCGCGGTCAATGCCTATGAAATGTATAAAAACGGCAACTGGGTTGTTACCTATTTCAACGGCCAACCGGAAATGTGGAATACCAAACCGCCGCTGATGATCTGGCTTCAATCCCTGGGTATGCACATATTCGGGCCCGGTGAACTGGCCGTAAGGCTGCCATCGGCCATCGCTACCTTTTTGCTTTTTATCGGACTGTTGTATTTCAATGAAAAATACATTAAAAATTTCTGGTTCGGCGTATTTACGATACTCGTTCTTGTAACCTCCAATGGATTTATCAACCTGCATGCCAGCCGAACCGGCGATTATGATGCTTTGCTCACCCTGTTCACCACGCTCTTTGGTTTATCTTTCTTTTATTATCTCGAAACCGAAAAAAATAAAGTTCTGTACCTCAGTTTCATTTTTATAACACTGGCGGTTCTCACCAAAAGCATCCAGGGATTGTTGTTTTTACCGGGATTGTTCATTTTCACCCTGATCCACCGCAAACTGTTGGTTTTACTCAAAAACAAGCATTTTTATTTCGGCATACTGTTGTTTGTAATGGTCGTAGCCGGTTACTACCTGTTGCGCGAATCGGTGAACCCGGGTTACCTTGAAGCTGTTTATTTCAACGAATTGGGAGGGCGTTACCTGGAATCACTAGAAGGCCATAACGAACCTTTTTGGTTTTTTTACGATCATATCCGGCTCTATTACTATAAAGAATGGCTGTGGTTCCTGCCGTTGGGGTTAATCACGGGCCTACTCGTGCACAAGCGAGAGATCAGGCGGTTGACCTTGTTTTCGGCTATTCTCATCGTTAGTTATTTCCTGATCATTTCTGCATCCCAAACCAAACTTTATTGGTATGATGTCCCCATGTACCCTTTCATGGCCATTATTTGTGCCGTTTTTATTTTTTATGTTTTTTCTTTTGTGAAGGATAAGGTCAGGGTCCGCAAAGCATGGATCAATCCCTTGATATTGCTTATTTTGATAGTTTCGGTATATTATGAACCCTACCGCAAGATAATTAAAAAAACCTATACTCCCCAGGTATACAGTTGGGAGAAGGAGGATTATGAAATCGAATATTTGCTAAGGGATGCCATCCGGGGGAAATATGATCTTTCAAACTATTTGATCCTGCACAAAAACTACAATGTGCACCTGATGTTTTATATGAATATATTGAACGATGAAGGCCGTAATATCCGGTTTGCGAAGGCGGAAGATATTAAGCCCGGAGATACGATAGTAATTCACCAGGAAGAAATGAAAAATTTTGTAGAAGCACATTATAATTTTGAAGACCTTTATACCAGGAAGAACGTCAAAATTTACAAAATAGATGGAAGAAAATAAAAGCCCTGTATTATCCGTGGTGATCCCGGTTTTCAACGAACAGGAGATACTTGGGGAATTACACGAGCGGCTGGTCAAATCGGTTTCAGGGATAACCGAAGATTTTGAGCTCGTTTTCGTTGATGATGGCAGCCACGACCGGACATTTCAAAGACTGATACAAATCACCCAAAGCGACCCCCGGGTCAGGTATATCCGTTTCAGCCGTAATTTCGGCCACCAGATAGCCGTTACAGCCGGCCTTGATAATTGCCGTGGAAAAGTCATTGTGATCATTGACGGTGATTTGCAGGATCCTCCCGAACTGATTCCGGAGCTTTATAGCAAATATAAAGAAGGATACAAGGTGGTTTATGCCCGCAGGCGCAAACGAAAGGGCGAAACCTTTTTTAAAAAATTCACAGCCAAAATATTTTACCGTTTATTAAAGCGGATCACATCGGTAGATATTCCGCTCGACACAGGCGATTTTCGCCTGGTGGACCGGGAGATCGTCGAATACCTCAAAAAAATGCCTGAACAAAATAAATTCCTTCGCGGGCAAATTGCCTGGATGGGGTTCAGCCAGACCTTCGTTGAATTTGAGCGCGACAGCCGGAAGACCGGAAAGACCCAATATTCCCTCCGCAAGATGTTCCGCCTTGCTATGGATGGCATCACTGCATTCTCCGATACTCCTTTGAAATTTGCTACTACCATTGGTTTTTTCGTTTCCCTGATGGCTTTTGTCATAATCCTGTATGCGCTGTTTTCTCATTTTGTGCTGAACCGCACGATCACAGGATGGACATCGCTCATCATCAGCACCATGTTCATCGGTGGGATACAGTTGCTGGCCATCGGCATTATCGGCGAATATATCAGCCGCATCAACACCAATATGCGTAACCGCCCGCTCTATATCATCGAGCAGACCAATATTGAAAAAGCACAAACCGAATAACATCAAATCAATCACTTTTAAAAACAAGACTATGCAATCGATAAAGGGAACACAAACCGAAAAAAACCTGTTGAAAGCTTTTGCCGGTGAATCGCAGGCCCGTATGCGTTACGATTATTTTGCCAAGCAGGCGCGCAAGGAAGGGCTGGAGCAAATCGCCGCCATTTTTGACGAAACCGCCCTGAACGAGCGCTCGCATGCCAAGCAGTTTTTCCGCTTCCTGGAAGGTGGTATGGTGGAGATCACCGCCTCCTACCCTGCCGGTATCATCGGCACAACACTCGAAAACCTGAAAGCAGCCGCCGAAGGTGAAAACGAAGAATGGACCGAGTTATATCCCCATTTTGCCGACTTGGCAGAACAAGAAGGATTTAAAAAGATAGCCGTGATGTTCAGGCTGATCGCAAAGGTGGAAAAAGCCCACGAAGAGCGTTACCGGAAATTATACAACATCCTGGAACAAGGTAAAGTGTTCGAACGTGACGGTGTCGTCATCTGGAAGTGCCGGGTATGCGGATATCTGCACGAAGCTAAAAAAGCGCCCAAAAACTGTCCGGCTTGCAACCATCCGCAGGCGTATTTTGAGATTCTGGAGGAGAATTATTAGAAATGAGCATTCTATAAAAAAATATGACTAAATGATTCATTCAATAAAAGGATTGATACTTATAATTGTTCTCTTTATTTTGAACACCACCATCGGACAACAAGTTCAGCAATGGATTGACGGACTTGAGAATCCAAAATACCCGGTTGATGAGTTGCATGAAGAAAATTTTAAATCAAAGTACCTTAGTTATGACTTTTCAACCTTGCTGATTCCCAGGCAGGAGTTCCTTGGTTATATAGGTTCTGACTACAGGAGGATCCGGATTTATTATACCTCTGTTTTCAAGGATACTAACAATCCTGAAATCTACAGGATAATCGGGATATCGGTGGTACTTGACAATGTTTGTGATTTTCAGGGAACAATCACTGTTGAACAGGTCAGGGAATACAAAACGATGCATTTTGGGGTAGACGATAAATATAAAAATTCAGGATTTAAATCCCAGGGCCTTGTCATCGGCAAATATGAGTTCAGGGAAGATCCTGGGCAGTACCATAGCGGTATATTTTCAGGAATAGTTACTCTGTATTGGTATACAGACAAATACGGAATCCTTCATTATGACGATTTAGAATTCCAATCCGACAGGTTCAAAAACAATCAATATGTAGGAACCTGGAGCGATTATGGCCATGAGATCACAAAACCATGCAACTGGGGAGAATACCGTATTCCTTTTTCAGGAGACCTGGATATAGGTTCGGGATTTTTTTCTCCCAATCCAAAATATTTCAATATGGGTTGGGAAGATTTGAAAGTTGAATGATTACTTTAAGCCACTTGATATTATAAAAAAACCTATTGCCATCATATTTTCAAAAGATTTGTTTTATTGGAATTTGGTAAGCAGTGAAAGATACTTCAATTGCAAAAAGCGACAGGATTCCTTTTTACTTGTGGTATACTTCTGCAATCCAATAATATGCGAAAAGCAGATTCTCAAATAATCAATAAATTTGTATATTTGCAGCCTGTTTAACCAATATTTTATTATTCTGAATACCATTTACTTTAATCATTATCGCTGAGATGCTTTTAATAACAGGCATTTAGGACGGTTTTACAAAAATTGCTTTATCTTAATATTGTGATATTGAAAATAATGATTTGGACAACTAAGAAAATAGTAACTAAAACCATTAAGAACAATGAATAATGACAGGACCGGATTTAAGCAGAAACTCAACCGACTCTATCAAAAAGAAAGGTATAACCCAAAATTAATAGGCCTATTCGTGAATCCTTCTTATATTATCAGGAAGGGATTATACAAAGGAATTTATGCCAACAAAGATTATCTGACAGGTAGATTGCTTGATTTTGGTTGTGGGAATAAACCCTATAAAGAAATATTTAATGTCCGTGAGTACATCGGTGTGGACATAAAGATCAACGGTTACGAACAAAACGAAAAATATATTGATGTTTTTTATAACGGGCACACCCTTCCCTTTGATGACAACTATTTTGATTCGGCGTTTTCATCAGAGGTTTTTGATGACATTTTCAACCTTGAAGAAATATTAAGTGAATTAAAAAGGGTTCTCAAACCGGGAGGCCATATACTCATCACGTATCCTTTTGTTTGGGATGAGCACGACGTACCTTATGATTTTGCAAGATATACATCTTTTGGAATGGAGCATTTGCTAAAGGAATCTGGGTTTGATATAGTACTTGCAAAAAAATCGACCGCTTATCTTGAAACCGTATTTCAAATGATCAATGCCTATATATGGCAATGTATTTTACCAAGAAATAAAAAATTAAAAACGGCTCTGGTCCCCTTTTTAATTACTCCATTTACGATTTTAGGAATTGGCCTTTCAAAGATATTTCCAAAAAATGAAAACTTTTATCATAACAATATCATTGTTGCGAAAAAACGTGTATTGCAAAATGAGCCGGTCGCATAGGTTCGCCTGAATATCATGATTATTACGCCTAACAAGGTATAATAGCCCTTTTGGTTACCCGATGATTTTGTAAAAAAATTCATGCCAGTTATAATCACTTGCTATAAACAAAACGGGCCAGACGTAAACATTTCTAATGTTTATATAAGAGCGATCGTAAAAAACAATAATTCAGCAATTTCGTTATAAAGAACATACAACTTCTAATCGGACTGCATGCGTAGGTATCTACTCCCCATATTCATAAGTATCCTGGTAACCATCGGCGCTGCATTGGTACTGGCAACAGGATACCTGGCCTATAAAAGCATTTCCTCCATTGTTGCCTCCATACACAACGAAGCCAAACCTGATGATAAACTACTCATCATTCGTGACATTGCCACCAGCCTCGACCAGGCAGAAAACAGTGTTCGTATCTTTGCCTATACGCGGAATGAAGACGATTTAGAACCCTATAAAAGCCTCATTCAAAATATCAATGATCAAATCGTTGCGCTGGAAAAAGCCGGCACAGGCAATCAACGACTGGTCAGTAATATCGATACCATCAGCGACCTGATCGAACAAAAGATCATCGTTTGGAACGAAATGCTGACCCTCTACAATGCAAAAACTGCAACTCAGTACATCGATACCATCTCACAAAAACTTGAGTCAAAAATCGAAAGTGACAGCCTTAGGAAAAACCGGAATATTTTCAAAAAGATTTTCAAAAGGCAAAAAAAGGAAGAGTTGGATGAGAAGCAAATTATCCGAAACATTGAACAGTTCAAAGAAGTAGATCGTCAGTACGAGCAACAGGTTAAAGAAAAGGAGATAAAATTAGCCAGAACGGGTAAGCAACTTACCACCCGGTTGTACAACCTGATTGAAAAGATGAAACAGGATGAAAGGGCGGATCGGGCAGCCCGCTTAAAGGAAGCCAATATCCTGGCCGAGGAAACATACAGGTGGATCGGTTGGTTTTCTATTTTCGGTACTGTGTCTGGTTTGCTTGTCATTATTGTAATAACAGTTTATATCCGTAAATCCAGGGCTTCACAAAAGGCATTGCTTGCTTCAAAACAACAGGTTGAAACCCTGGCCAAAACCAAGGAACAGTTTATGGCCAATGTAAGCCATGAATTGCGAACGCCGATGAATGTAATTTCCGGCTTCGTCGATCAGCTCCTTAAAAAACCGATGGAAGAAGGAACAAGAAGTACGCTTAAAATCATCAAATCATCCTCCGATCACCTGGTAAGGATCATCAATGATGTGCTCGACTTCTCCAAGTTGCAGGCTGGCAAAATGAAACTCGACAAGATTCATTTCAATGTTGACGATTTACTGGAAGAAATCAGACTATTTTTCCAAAAACAGGCAACTGACAAACAACTGGTATTTGACGTGGAAAAAGGAGACGGCTTCCCCACCCTGCTTTTTGGTGACCCGGTCCGATTAAAACAGATACTCATCAACCTGGCCGGTAATTCCATCAAGTTTACCAGCCAGGGATTTGTGAAAATCGCGATGGATGCAGAAAATGAAAAAGGGAGAAATTTTACATTAAAAATTTTGGTGGAAGATACCGGAATCGGGATTGACAAGGAGAACCTGAAAAAGATTTTCGATGATTTTACCCAGGCAGACAGTGCTACCACCCGAAACTATGGCGGAACGGGGCTTGGGCTCTCCATTGTAAAAAAAATAGTCGATCTGCACAAGGGAACCATCGAGGTGGAAAGCATGAAAAATAAAGGTTCACGGTTCATATGTAAAATCCCTTATGAAATCGGGGAAAAAGATGAGGTACTCCAATTTATAAATAAGACATCATCCATTCCGGAAGAAGTTAGGCAGAAAAAAATACTTGTGGTTGACGATGAGGTTTATAACAGAAAGTTAATGGGATCCATACTGAACAAATTGTCCATATCTTTCGACGAGGCAGGGGACGGAATCCAGGCCATGGAAATATTAGCAAAAAAGCAGTATGACATCATTCTGCTTGATGTACAGATGCCAGGTGCAGATGGATTTGCCGTTTTGGAGTTTGTAAGGAAATCATTGGGAATATCAAAAAATAAAACAGCCATTATCCTCACGACTGCAAGAACCGTTACCAAAGAGGATTTAGAACAATTCAAAAAAAGCGGAATCGATGAATGCCTGCAAAAACCTTTTACCGAAGAGCAGTTGGTGCATACCCTGGGAAGCCTTTATTCGGGAATGGAAAAATCCTCACCTCAAACCGGATTACAGGTTGAAAAAACGGAATCCTTAAACTCAAATCCGGCCAGCCTGGAAGAGCTTTACAAATTTGCGGGGAAGGACAAGAATTTTGTTAAGGAGATGCTGGAAAAATTTATGGAATCTGCCGAAAACGGATTGCGTGAAATGAAAACTGCACAACCTGAAGATAGCTTCGAAAAAATCGGCAATATCACCCATAAACTGGCATCACCCTGCCGGCATATCGGGGCATTAAAGTTGCTCAAGCACATCAAACATGCGGAACACCTGGCCAGCAATTCAGGCAACGCGGAAGAAATCAAGGATGCCATTACCAACATCGCAAATGAATATACCAGGGTCAAAACCTACATTAAAGAACATCTTGAAAACCTCAGTAATTAACTGCCAAATTGGAACCATTGAGCTATATTTGCAATTGAATTAATTGAATCCTTTTGCTGATGGAAAGCGATCCCTTTAAAATATTTGTAGTAGAAGACGACGAATGGTATAACCGTTTGTTGGTTCATACTTTGGGATTGAACCCTGACTTTGAGATAAAGTCGTTCCTGAACGGAAAGGATTTCATGGATCACCTGAATGAAAGGCCTGACCTGGTCACCCTCGATTACCGCCTTCCTGATACGACCGGAATGGAGGTACTGAAACAGATCAAAGCTACGGACCCGGAAATCCAGGTTATTCTTATTTCGGAGCAAGGTGATATTGATACAGTTGTCGACTTGTTGAAATACGGCGCATACGATTACATTGTCAAATCCAATGATATTAAGGAAAGACTACTTAACACCATCCAGAATATCCGGCAGGGGATCGGATTCAAAAAAGAGATTGTTGCACTTCGAAAGGAAGTACAGGCTAAGTACGATTTTCAAAATTCCATCATCGGTGAGAGTAAAGCCATCCGAAAAATTTTCGAAAGGATCAAAAAAGCCATTGAGACCAACATTACCGTTACGATTTCCGGTGAAACCGGAACCGGTAAAGAACTGGTGGCCAAGGCCATTCATTATAATTCGAACCGGCGCGACAGCAAATTTGTACCGGTCAATGTTTCGGCTGTTCCAACCGAATTGATTGAAAGTGAAATGTTCGGCCATGAAAAGGGCGCATTCACCGGGGCCGGTTACAGGCGGATCGGTAAATTTGAGGAAGCCGATGGCGGTACGCTATTTCTGGATGAAATAGCAGAAATGGAAACCGGTTTCCAGGCGAAACTGTTGAGGGCTATACAGGAAAAGGAATTCACCCGAATTGGCAGCAACGAACCCGTTCAATCTAATTGCAGGATCATTGTTGCAACTAATAAAAATTTGGCCCAGGAGGTTAAAAAAGGAAGATTTCGAAAAGATCTTTACTACAGGTTGTTGGGATTGCCTATTGAGCTTCCGCCCCTTCGCGAACGAAATAAAGACATTTTGATCCTGGCTCGATACTTCATCAGCAACTTTTGTAAGGAAAACAATATTGAACCAAAAATCCTGACTGAGACTGCACAAAAAAAACTTTTGGCCTTTGACTACCCGGGAAACATCAGGGAATTGAAATCGGTTGTGGAGCTTGCTGCTGCCCTGTCGGCTGGTAACGAAATAACAGCCGGGGATATTATTTTCGACAATGAAGACCCCCTTCCCGAACTTCTTAATGATGAACTGACCCTTCGTGATTACGACCGCAAGATCATCAGGGCCTTTCTGAACCGCTACGATAACAACCAGCAAACAGTAGCCGAAAAACTCGACATTAGCGTTTCAACCATTTATCGCATCCTTAAAGAAGACTCAAATTGACTTTGATATCACTTTAAATTTACATTTGAACTGCTTCATCGGTCAAATTGAAAAGCAGTCGTTCAAATTGACTGGTAAGTCTTTCACCTTTCTTGCATAACATACTACAAAACAACCGTTTAAAAATTTTTTCAGCACAAGGCATAAGTTTTGAAATACGTGGCATCAAATAAAAATTATCAGAAATTAATCAATTAAAACAAAATAGGAGACAGTAAAATGAAAACGATTAATGTAATTGTATATGTCTTATCAGCAATTTTAATAGTGGCCGCAGTCAGCGGATTTCTTTTATTTAACGATTACCAGAAAGACCAAAATGCCAAAATTCAGTCGGAAGAAACCCGGAATGACGCCCTGTCAATAAAATTGCACCAACGCGATTCGCTTGTAAACGATTACCTGGCTACATTCAATGAAATTGATTCTGCCCTTCGGTACATCAAGGAACAGGAAAAATTACTGGGAGCACAGTCGAAGGATGTAGAATTTGCCGGTGATTCCAAAAAACAAATTGTAAAGGACATCCAAATGGTAAATGACCTGATTGCAAAGAATAAGGAAAAAATTGCCGATCTGAATAAAAAACTGAAACAATCAGGTATTGAAATCAAAAGCCTCAATGATAAGCTGTTGTCTTTGAGTCAAACAATTGAGGAAAGGGATAGAAGTATTGAAGCGCTTACGGCTGAAATTTCAAAAAGAGACCAGGAGTTGGGTGAACTTTCCGAAATAATTGCCAAGGTCGAAGATTCTGTCCAAACGCAGAAAAAAATTATCGATTATCAAACGAACCAGTTAAATAAAGCCTACATTGCTTATGGTAACTATAAAGAGTTGAAAGAGAAGAACATCCTGACGAAAGACGGAGGATTCCTTGGATTGGGCAAAATCATAACATTGAATGACGACTTGTCTAAGGATTACTTTACCGAAGTTGACATTACCAAAGCAAAGAGTTTTCCGGTATTCTCAAAAGAAGCCGAATTAATAACTGAGCACCCTGCGGGATCTTATGAGTGGGTTACCGAAAATGATACCATCACTTATATGATGGTTCTCAACCCCGATGAGTTCTGGAAAATTTCGAAGTACGCAGTGGTCGAAACTAAATAATCTCTCGCTACGCTTTACCATTAGTTTGATGAAAGAACAGGGACCCAACCCCCTGTTCTTTTTTTTTATTCTCTGGGATTAGGAACGGAAGTAAATTAAACCGCTCAAATGATTTCCAGGATTTTGAATTTATTGTTATTAAAGGTAAACTCCTCCCCCGCTTTTCTGCCTTGTAATGCCTTAAAAATGGGGACTTGTGGCGAGATTGCAAAAAATGTCTGGTTATTCACCTCCAGTTTTCCCAATCCGATGCTGACAAATATATTTTGTTTATCGGTAAATACCAATGCTCCGAATTCGACTTTATCTAGCTTTTTACCAGGTTCAATGCGACCCAGAATATCCTTTTGCTCCATAGCTTTTGAAAGCTGAAGCGCATACATATCGCGTTTGCGCAATAACTGGGTTCTGAACGAATCATACCGGTCCTTGGGTGGGCCATATTCATTGGCGGCTTTTTGCGATTCATCGACTGCAGCTTTCAAATTTCGGATCGTTTCCGACTGCATCGATTTACATACTTCCAAAACTTTGTGCTTTATTCCAGACATGAATTGATTTTTTCTACGCAAATTTAGCGATAAGTTACTTATTGAACACGAATTATAAAATGCATTATCACATCCCCAAAATCATCATGATTTGGATGAAATGAGCGTGATGTTCATTTAAATTCCCATATTATAAAAACGTTTATTAATTACAACATGTTGACAATTATTTAAGTTTAACATCAAATGCAATTTATAAAGATTTTTATCTTTGCAATATCATATGAATTAAATTAAGGCTAACCAAAGTAATTACAAAATGGGAGTATTAGTAGGAAGAAAAGCACCTCTGTTTGAAGCTGATGCTGTGATAAACGGGGGAGAATTCGTTGAAAAATTTTCATTGGACCAATATATTGGGAAAAAGTATGTGATTTTTTTCTTTTATCCACTGGATTTCACATTTGTTTGTCCGACTGAAATCCTTGCTTTTCAGAAGAAACTCGAAGAATTTGAAAAAAGAGATGTGGCCATCGTAGGTTGTTCAATTGATTCAAAATATTCACATTGGGCATGGCTCAATACCGAACCGAAAAACGGTGGTATCAAGGGAATAACTTTCCCATTGGTATCGGATATTTCGAAAACCATTTCGGAAAATTATGATGTCCTGGCCGGAGAATACGATTATGATGAAGAAAACGATTTGTCAGTATTCGATGGGGATGCTGTTGCATTCAGAGGCCTTTTCCTGATCGATAAACAAGGTGTGGTAAGGCATCAGGTGGTGAATGACATGCCTTTTGGAAGAAGCATTGAAGAAACCCTGCGTATGGTGGATGCTTTAAGGCACTATGAAGAACATGGAGAGTTTTGTCCGGCCGATTGGCATCCTGGAGATGATGCTCTGAATGAAACCGCCGAAAGTGTAGCAGAATACCTTTCGAAACATGGATGATTAAAAATTTGAAAACATATATAGGCAGTAGGAGTACTGCCTTTTTTTATCTGAGCAGGGTCACATTCCCTTTGTCTATTGTCTTTTGCCCACCCTTGTAGAGTAGGGAAATTTGCCAGGTATAAACACCTATAGGTTGCGGTTTTCCTGTATTGTTTAACCTGCCGTTCCAAAATTCATTGTAATTCCTGGTGTGAAATACCTCCTGCCCCCAGCGATCAAAAATGGACAATTCAAATTCCTTCAGGTCGGTTCCGATCCCTTTTATTTCAAACTCATTATTGAATTTATCGCCATTGGGTGAAAAAGCGGTTGGAGCCAATACCCTGAAATGAACGTCGATGAAAATACTGTCAGTGGCTTTGCAGAAATGGTCATCGGTAACAATCACGGTGTAGATGCCCCCGCCCAGGGGATCTATATCCTGTGTTTCCGCACCGGTGTTCCAAAGATAATAATAGGGTTCCGTGCCGCCATTTACCGTTAGGTCAATGGATCCCAGTTCTGTTACTCCGTCAACTCCTTTCAAATTGAGCAGGAGATCGTCAGGTTCGGTCAGTACTACTAACCTTTCGGCCTGGCAATTTAAATCATCCTGTATGATAAGCGAATATTCTCCGGCAGCAAGCTGATCGATGGTCTGTCCGCTTGAATAGTATTCACTATTTTTATACCAGGTAAAATCGGTATAATTGCCGGTTCCCCCTTCAATCTCAGTAATTTCTATCATGCCCGATCCGTCATTGAAACAGGATAAATCGGTGCCAATCAACGAAAAGGTAAGTTCGGGAATTTCGTTTATTTCTATTGGTTGAATTATTGCAGGACAATTATGATCATCCACGACTTCAACATCGTAAATTCCGGGTGATAAATAATAAACATTCAAAGTGTTATCAGGTATTGTGGATGACCAGTCAATTGAATAGGGTTCTGTGCCTCCGGTAATGCTGATATGTGCTTCACCGTTATAGGCATCAAAACACGATGCCCTTGTCTCGAACTGGAGTTGCAATGAATCCGGTTGGAGAACATCGACCGGAATAAAAGATTCGCATTGTTCTCCGTCTTCAATTTCAAGGTAATAGGTGCCTGCTGTAATCCCGTAAATATTCATTGTGGAATCGATCAGTTGGTCATCCAGGTACCAGTGGATGTCATAAGGCTCAACCCCGGAATAAATGTCTATTTCAATAGAACCATCCGAAAAACCAAAACAACTCACTGAATCGATATCAAAATCGATGCCCAGGAAACAACCGACAAAGAGGGTATCGTATTTTATACAACCCGGGCCTTCGTCATAAACCACTTGCAGGCAATAATACCCTTTTTCGGTAACAGTAATACACATCTCATTGCTGAGTACCTCGCCGGTTGTACAATTTTTCCATTCATAAATTGTTGTGGAGCCTCCATTAAAACGGTCGGCACATAAATATAAAGTATCTCCCTCCAATATTGAGGTATCATTCCCCAGGCTGTAATTCTGCAAGGCATTATGGAACAACCAACCCTGGTTGGAATTGTCGATATCAGTACTAAAATTTCCGGCATCAAAAACCGCATTACCACTGGCCAAAATGTGGGACATTTCAATCAATTCTCCCCACACCGTGTCGGTTTCCTTATGAACCCCGGCCATCATAGAGGAACTGGATTGCATGTAAATCGGCTGGCAATTATTCCCCCTAACGTCGAATTGGTCCTTGATGGTTTGAACCGTATTTCCTTCCAGTGTATAGGAATATCCCGGTGAGAACGACAGGGTATCGAACAAATTGAAACCGTTTATGTTTCCATCTCCTTTGAATATGGTGTGACCGTAATCTCCTGAACCGTTAATCAAACCAGTTGAGTCAACTTGCATAAATCCAATGGTGTCCTGCCCAAAGACAGAACCATTGGCATTGAATAACAAGGAATCGATGCTGTAAACATTGGCTGACGATAAATTTGATTCATTTATCGATCCTGCCCCACCAAAGCTCACTTTCTTTGCCGTGACATGGCTGTTGTAACCCATCATTATTCCCTGATCAGCAAAAACCACATCATTGAAATAAATAGAATCGTTCAGATAAGTCTCAACGAATTGTTCGTTCAATACCGAAGTAAGCGTAAGGTCGTGATACGGGCTGAAATTCCCGTACCTGTGATAAAATCTTCCGGAATCGATTTCGACATGGGAATTGTTCTCCAGCAGATTAAAATACGTTCCATTAACAATGAAATCGTGGCAAACATGGATAAACGATGTATCGGGATTGAATGTCCGCGGTGTTGAATAATTTGAATTGAAATCATAACAACCGATGGCAAAACCCATTGTATTTAACCGGCCGTATTTATAGAATATTACATTTTTGTTACATACTTCAAGGCTCAGGTCAAGTTCATCCTGCAAGGTCCATTCGCCTCCTTTGCCATTAAAATAAACATTGTTTTGTACATTATGGAATTTAATGCCATTGGGTTGGATATATTCGCCCGTGTCGTTCGATTCAAAAAATATCTCTCCGGGAAAAGTAAATTCCATATCCGGGTTAAACAGCAAAGAGCCAAAAATCAAGAGTTCGTAATTTGAGCTTGTTCCTGAGAAATCCGGGGTAAGACCTACATCTAGCCATAACAAGTCGTGCGCAAATGCATTATTCAGATTAATTTTAACTACTTGATCGGCTTCGGAAAAAGAATTGTGATCAAAAATTACAGTATCATAAGGTGTAGGAATACAATAACCACCCGGCCCTCCTGAAAAATCCGACCAATTCAATGGTTCGTTCCAATTGCCGTTCCCACCTACCCAATACAATGTGCCCGGGGTTACCTGGTTGACTATCCACCCTGTATTATTTCCCAAATCCACTGAATTACTTGCAAGGAATACCGCACTGCCTCCCGCATTGATATCCTGAATGGTGGTATATTCAACTTCAACCTGGTCGGTGTTGGAATGAAAATTAAACGTTTCCCCGAAATTCTGTGAACGGATCAGAATGGGCCCGGTACACTCACCCGAAGGCCAAATTTCATCATAAATGGTCTGTGTTCTGCCAGGTTCAAATTCATATCTGTTACCTGGCGTAAATGACAGGGTATCATATGCATTAGTACCATAAATTAAACCGTTACTTGCAAAAATAACCCGGTTAAACTTGCATAAAACCGAATTCTTGGTAGATAGGTTGGCCGAATGGTAAGCCGAGGAGAAAGTAACATTGTGGAATTGCAAAGTGTCAGAAATTTCAGCATAATTACAAAATGTAGCATTGCTTGCCGTTAAATTGATAGTCGATTGCCCTGCATTTAAAAACAGATTTTCCGTATTTAAATTCCATGAAGGATAGGGTGAAGTTCCGGTAATTTCAATGGTAGCCGACCCAAGGTCCAATCCACGCAGGAACGCGCTATCGGAATGAAATGTTTTACTTATTACATAATCTGTATTAAAGGCAAGAACTCCTTTATAAAAATAAATATTGCCATTTACTTTCAGACTGTCATAAACAAACCATCCGCCTTTACCGTCAAAGATCAGGTTGGAATAAAATATCTGATGGGCGGTTTTAATGGTTTGGCTACCCGTTGAATCACTAAAATAAACCGGGCCGGGAAAATTATTTGTCATGAATGGGTTGAACTGCAAGGATCCATAAAGCCTGAGCATAGCACCGGATGCAGATGAGGCAAGGATGGCGGGGTATTCTCCCGTCCAGATCATATCCTTCACTTCGGTTTTTTGCTGGTCGATATTTACCGTATCGGATCCGGAAAAAGAATTATTGTCGAAAAATACATTGTCATAAACGATAGGTACGCAGTCGGCATCTGGGCCATTCGGTGTTGAAGACCAATGGGTGGTATCGGTCCAGTTTCCGGTTCCGTTGACCCAGTACATATCACGACTGTCGGTTAAAATGTTAATTCCTGTATTGTTACCATAATCAACCGAATTATGCGCAAAAAAAGCACCTCCTGAGGCCATGATCGCACGCATACTTTTCAGAGCCACAAAGGATACTTCTATATCACCCGAAGTTTTAGCAATGATGGCTTGTGTAGCATTCGATGAAGAAATTTCAACCAATCCTGAACAACCTCTAGCATTAAGGTTCTCGTTGATGGTTTGGGTACTTCCTCCCTCAAACTTATATTTCATTTCGGATACGAGCGTCAGGTTATCAAACGAATTGGAATTTTTAATGAGGGTATTATTTTGCAAAACTACATCATGATAGGCCAATGCGCCACCATCGAAAGTAAATTCCGAATTAAGGTCGGAATTGGCAAACCGGATAACCGAAGTCCCTTTATCGAGCATCATATATCCATTAATTTGCCATTTACCGCCTGCGGCATTGATGATAATCTCTGATGATCCCAGATCCAGGTTTCTGGGATTGTTTGATAAGGAATAAAAATTTCCACAAATCAACTGGTATTCCTGAAGGTTGAGGGATCCGTAATCGAAATAAATGTTTTTATTTCCAATATCCACATCGCTTTGAAAGGCCCACATTCCATTGTCTTCAAAATACAGGTGACTTTTCAGGCTAATGCCGGCAGTTTGGATGAATTGCTGGGAATTTCCTGAATTAAAATGTACATTGCCATTGAATTGAACATCCATATTTGAATTCAGAATCATAGAACCGTGAATAGTCAACTCCTTGTTCCCGGCCAATATGGGATTCATGGTAGCACCGGCCCAGTCAAAATGGTTGCATGCAGCAGCTACATCAATAGTAACGGTTTGATTTGGAGACGTAAATGATGTAGCATTGAAATAAACATTATCTGCATAAGTGGGCAAACCGGGGGCGGAAGAGGACCAATGCAACGTATCCGACCAGTTACCGCTACCACCGACCCAAAAGAAATCATTTCCCTGTCCGAAACAATGAGTCTTTAAAAACAATAGAGTCGTAAATATCAGTATACCTAGTATTCTCCCCATCCTACAATAGCAATTTTATTGCTAAACGGTTATTAATTAGTTTCAAAAATCAAGCAAATCTCTTACACTCTGATATAATATAAATCCGGTTAAAGCATTTCTCCTTTAAAATATTTAGTTTTTGGATTTTGACCTGTCTGTTTGAAGGAACCGGACTTTTCGGACGTAAAAATATTAAAATATTTTTAATATATTAATGTCAAGTTTTTCACTTTGAATTAAATGCGGGTAATTTTTATTATTTTTGACCACTATTTATCTTCTTTTTCTCCCATTACCAGTGTGGTTGGAGGAGTTTAATAAAAATTGAAAAAAAGCATGAAGAAAATTTTTTTTAGTAGAATGTATGATATTTTGTCAAATATTATTTTTACCTGATTAAGAATTTTTCAGGTTAAATTTTGCTAATTGCAATATATGATTTTTGGATTTTATTGTAGATTCGACAAATGAAAGAAGGTGTTAAATCACAAGACCAAAATTACAATCAACAATGTATTTTGTAAGGACTCCTTTTCTGCTTAAATTGTTTTATAACCGGGTTATCTGGGAAGTTCCCCGAAAGGAAAAATCGATTTACCTAACTTTCGACGACGGACCGGATGAAATAGCCACCCCTGCCCTTTTACAATTGCTTGATAAGTTCAATGCAAAAGCTACCTTCTTTTGTACAGGTAAAAAGGCCAAAAAATATCCCGATATTGTGAAAAATATATTAACTCAAGGCCACTCTATTGGGAATCATGGATTTGAGCACAAAAAATCTCACTTCATAAGCAATGCTGATATGATGGCAGATGTTGAAAAATGTTCAGAATTCGTCAATTCAGATTTGTACAGGCCGCCCTACGGAAGGATCAATCCTTTACAAATACGGGAAATCAGGAAAAAATACAAGATCGTTCTGTGGACGTTAATGCCGGGGGATTTTGACACACGCGTTTCAAAAGAGCTTTTGCTTAAAAGATCGATCCGTTATACGCAAAACGGGACTATTCTCGTTTTTCATGACACACAAAAAACGATTGAAAAACTCATGTTTGTATTGCCGGAATTTTTAAGTTATTTTGCAGCACAGGGATATAATTTCCAAAAGCTAAGCATCCGGGATATTGATAAAAAATAATTCAGTGAAATATATTTTAACCAGATCGAAAAGGATCGTTGGATATAGAATTTGGGTTGGGTTGGTCCTTATTCTTAATATGTGCGCCAATCCGGTCACCCCGGAAGGGGGGCCCAAAGACACAACTGCACCGGGGTTCGAAAAAGCTGAACCACCCATGTACACCACTAAATTCGACCAGGAGAAGATTAGGATATACTTTGATGAATTCGTTCAATTGAAGGATCTGAACAACGAGTTGATCATTTCTCCTCCGGTTCAGGTAAAACCGGAAATTAAAACTAAGGGTAAGTCAGTCGAAATAGAACTCAGGGAGCCCCTGCTCGAAAACACCACCTACTCATTTTTCCTGGGCAATGCAATTGTGGATATAACCGAAAATAATCCGGTTCAAAATTTCCTGTATGTTCTTTCTACCGGCGATGTTGTCGATTCGCTTTCCATTCGGGGTAATGTGTACAATGCATTCACCAATGAACCGCAAGAAGGTGTCAGTGTGCTTCTATACCTCGATAACAATGACACTATCAGCATCGATTCATTGCCTTATGCGGTGAAACCCTACTTTATGTCGAGAACCGATAAATCGGGAGATTTCAATCTGACCAATTTACCAAATAAAGAATTTAAAATCTTCGCCCTTCACGATCAGAACAGCAACCTGATATTTGACCAGCTTGCAGAAGGAATAGCATTCCAGGAGCAAATGATCAAACCTTATTATATTGCCCCCGCAAAACCGGATACTTCTGATGCCGATAGCACAAAAATCGATTCTACAAACATTCAGGCCCCACCATATCTTAAAACAGAACTTGCACTTTTTATTGAAAAAGATACCATTCAAAGGCTGATCAAAGCATTTCTTCTGACGGAGGCACAACTGGTTTTTATTTTCAAGCTGCCTGTAAAGCAGCTTGAAATCCGCCCATTAAATCTGCAAATGACTGAAGAATGGAAGCTGGAAGAATTGAACAGGACAAAGGATACACTTACATACTGGCTGCTGAAGGAAGAACAGGATTCAATCAGGTTTGAAGTATCGGAAGGAGGCTTGATCCTGGATACCGTCAATGTTGAAATTATAAAAGAAGAACGAGGCAGAAGGGCCAGAAAGGAAGAAGAAAAGCCAAAATACCTGGATGTAAAATTCAATATAACCGGAGGTCATATCGACTTAAACAAAAACATCCAATTGAAATTTGCATACCCTTTGAAATCATGGAATATGGCCGGTTCCCTTCTAATAGAAAATGAGGATACACTTAAACCACAAATTAATTTCACTGATAGCCTGAACAAAATTGGTTTTATCGAACATAAATTAACATCTTCGGCCTCTTATTCTATCGTCATTCCCGATAGTGCATTTTATGATATCCTGGGACATTCACATGATTCTATCGTCAAGCACTTTACCACCAAATCCATTGAAGATTATGGCAATTTGTACGTTGATATTCAGGTTTCCAATGAAGGTTTGAATCATATCATTCAAATATCGGATGATAAAAAACTGATTGAGGAAAGGATTTTGACAAAAAGCGAAAAACTATCTTTCGAATTCCTGAATCCGGGGCCTTATACCCTGAAAGTGATTTATGATTACAACAACAACGGGAAATGGGATACCGGCGACTATTTGAATAAAATTCAACCGGAGAAAGTCGATTTTTTCCCGGCAGGCGTTGCCATAAGGGCCAATTGGGACATACAGGAAACCTGGAAACTTTAAGATTGGATATTTCCCTGTTAACGCATAGCTGCGATCAACAATTCAATATCCTGGAAAGGAAGATGGAAATAATTCCCGATGTATTGTCGTGTCAAGGTTCCATTAAACAAATAAACTCCCTGCCTGATCCCGAAATCTATCTTAATCATGTTTTCAATGCCTCCGACGTCTCCTATTTTCAGGAGAATAGGGGTAAAAAAATTACTAAAAGCATAGGATGCAGTGTGAGGAACTTTTGAAGCGATATTTGGCACACAATAGTGGGTTACATCATATTTTCTGAATACCGGGTCATTATGGTTGGTGATGGCTGAAGTTTCAAAGCATCCACCCTGGTCAATGCTGACATCAATAATAACTGCTCCGTATTTCATCTGCCTCACCATTTCTTCCGTAACGATAATTGGAGTTCTTCCTTCGCTGGAATGTATGGCTCCGATGACTACATCGGCGGTTTTCAATGCCCTGGCTAATACGGCAGGCTGAATAATTGAAGTAAACACACGGGTATTCAAAGCGTTCTGTATTCTCCTGAGTTTATACAGGGAATTA
Source organism: Bacteroidales bacterium (assembly GCA_016933115.1). Taxonomy (GTDB): domain Bacteria; phylum Bacteroidota; class Bacteroidia; order Bacteroidales; family JAADJA01; genus JAADJA01. Next base: position 27,423 of record JAFGBL010000161.1, read on the forward strand.
TCAAAAATTTTAATCTGTGCACCAAAACCCAAAGCAGCCCTTGCGGCATATTCAGCCACACTACCCGATCCGATGATCACTACTTCGGTGGGTGAAATGCCCGGGAATCCGCCAAACAGAGTGCCTTTTCCATAATCGGAGCTTTCCAGGTACTTACCGGCAATAAATATCGAAGCTGTGCCGACAATTTCACTCATCGCCTTTATTACAGGAAATGAACCGGTTTTATCCTTGATGAATTCAAAAGCAATGGAAGACATCTTTTTATTCATCATTTTCTCAAAAAATTCCCTGTTTTGGGCTGTAATGTGAAGGGATGACAATAGGGTTTGCCTCGACCTGAACATCTCGATTTCGGACAAAGATGGCGGTGCCACCTTGACAATGATATCAGCCTTATAAACCTCTTCAGTAGAATAAACAATCTGTGCTCCCACTTCGCTAAAGTCTTCATCTTTAAAGTGAGCATGTTTTCCCGCACCGCTCTCCAGCATTACTTGATGTCCGTTGGCAACAAGCAATCCGATCGCCTGAGGCACCAATGGAATCCTGCATTCCTGGAATGAAGTCTCTTTTGGAACACCAATTGTTAAATTGCTTGGCTTCCGGTCAAAATCCAGAATTTCTTCCTGTGGAAGCAATTGATCTGACTTGGAAAATTGAAGGTATCCGTTTTGCCCGTTACTCATTATATGATTGAAAGATTGCCTAAAATTATAAAATAATCTGATATGTCAGACAATAGATATTTTCAAAAAGTAACCAACCGGGCAAGAGTGCCTTCCATTGGTTCTATTTCGACTCTTACAGTATATTCCGGCAGCAATTGATCTATCTTCTCCGGCCATTCAATAAAACAATAGGAACCGCTGTAAATATAATCTTCGTAACCGATATCAAATGCCTCGGCAACCGATTCCAAGCGATAGAAATCAAAATGATAAACTGTTTCATCGTTTTTTGTAAAATACTGGTTGATAATGGAAAATGTCGGGCTGTTGACATCATCAACCACTTCCAGGACATTACAAATGGCCTTGATGAAAGTGGTTTTTCCTGCACCCAGAGGCCCGTAAAAGGCAAATACTTTTTTTCCGGCATGTTCATGTAACAACTTAGATGCGATTTCATCCAAAACACCCGGAGTGTCGGCAACAAATCTGTTCTGATCGTTATGCATCCCTTAAAATTAATAAATCATTTTGACTGAGTGAGATTTCCTGCAAGTTTAATTTATTTGGCCTTTAGGACAATATAAGGGATCATAACTTCCTCGAGTGAAATTCCACCATGCTGAAAAGTATTCCGGTAATAGTTGACGTAATAGTTATAGTTATTGGGATAGGCAAAAAAGTCGTTTTTACGGCAAAACACATAGGATGAGCTTACATTGAGCCGGGGCATGTATATATCGTCGGGATTACCCACTTCAAAAACTTCTTTTTTATTGTATTGAAGAGCTTTCCCTGTTTTGTAGCGTAAATTGGTATTGGTATTTCGATCTCCAAGGACTTTAACAGGTTCATGAACTCTTACCGAACCATGATCGGTTGTAATGATCAGTTCAACGCCTTTTTTTCCCAGGTAATCAATTATTTCCTTTAGCGGTGAATGCTCAAACCACGATAAGGTCAACGATCTGTATGCAGGTTCGTCATCGGCTAGTTCCCTGATAATCTCCATTTCTGTACGGGCATGCGACAACATATCCACGAAATTGTAAACGACTACATTCAGTTGGTTTCCCATCAAATTGGGCAGGTTCTCGATCAACTTCCGGCCAACATTCAGGTTCAGCACCTTGGTATAGGAATACTTGATGTTCTTTCCGTACCTTTTGAGGTATTCACCCAGCAATTCCGACTCAAATTGATTTTTAGTCCCTTCTTCATCCTCACCAGTCCAGTATTGCCTGTATTTTCTTTCGATTTCTGATGGCATCAAGCCTGCAAATAATGCGTTTCTTGCATATTGCGTAACGGTAGGTAAAATACTGAAATAAATATCATCCGACACGACCCTGTAAGAATTTTCAATAATGGGTTGAATTATTTTCCATTGGTCATAACGCAAATTATCTATGAGCAGAAAAAAAACAGGTTTATTTCCGTTCAAGGATGGAAAAAGTCGTTCTTTAAGCAGCGTATGGGAAAGTAACGGGATATCATTATTTTTTCCATTAATCCAACTTACATAATTCTTCTCAATAAATTTTGCAAAAACCTGGTTTGCCTCTAGTTTTTGCATGGTCAGTACCTCCTGTATCCCGCTGTCGGATGATCTTTCGAGATCAAGTTCCCACCGGGTCAAACGCTTATAAACGTCGATCCATTCCTGTATATTGAGACTACCCGAAATGGTCATACCCAGCTTACTGAACTCCTGCTGGTATTGGGAAGTGGTTTTTTCACTGACAAGTTTTTTATTTTCCAGGTTTTTCTTCAGGCTCAGTAAAATTTGTTTGGGATTGACCGGTTTAATCAGATAATCTGCAATCCTTGAGCCAATCGCTTCCTCCATAATTGTTTCTTCCTCACTTTTGGTGATCATTACAATTGGCAGGTTTGGATACTCCTCCTTCATTTGTTCAAGCGTTTCTATCCCCGACAAACCTGGCATCTGTTCATCCAAAAACACGATATCGAAAGGTTGGCTGCGGATCATTTCAAGTGCATCGTCCCCATTATTGGAAGTACTCACTAAATAACCTTTTTGCTCCAGGAAAAGAATATGCGGTTTTAGTAAATCAATTTCATCATCTACCCACAAAATATTAATGTTGCCCATATTGAACCATTTAAATGTTTTAAAAATTAAAGTTTAGGAAAAATGTAAAATTACGCTATAAAATCATATTAAATGTTACGGAAGGGTTAAAATCCCAGCAGCAAGACCTCTTCAACAATACTATAATGATTTAATTCCGGTTTTATTGTATAAAATGAAAAATCGCAGTGGAAGTTACTGCGATTTTTCATGGTGGCGATGTTTTTAAACCGCGCTTAAGAGATTCATTTCCTTACGTTCCGGTTCTGGTTATGATTTTCTATCTTCTTTTAAATTAAAAATACAGGAAGCAGGTATTTTTGGATGATTTTAAAGAACATGGTTCATTTAATAATTCTGTCGGTAAAATTAAACCCAATCATGAATTAAAGTATGGCAGAAAACTACCGAAAAAAAAAACGGCAGAAAACCACTGGTTTTTTTTCAAACTTGTTCATTTAATGATTTAAACCAGAATTGTACATTTGTACAAATAATTTCAATGATCCAATCAGCTGTCAATTCGCGAAAGATTATCAATGACCCGGTATATGGTTTTATTGGTATTCCAAATGACCAGATTTTTAAATTAATAGAGCATCCCTATTTTCAGAGGCTGCGAAGGATCAAGCAGCTTGGGATGACCCATTTGGTGTACCCGGGCGCATTACACACCAGGTTTAGCCATTCTTTGGGAGCCATGCACCTGATGATCCAGGCTTTGAATGTCCTGGAGATGAAAGGGAAAAAACTGACTGAGGAAGAAAAATCGGGCGCAATGGTGGCCATCCTTTTGCATGATATCGGCCATGGCCCTTATTCGCATGCATTGGAAAATTCTATCGTTGGTAAAATTAAACATGAAGAAATTTCAGATATTATTTTTAAACAATTAAATGATATTTCGGAAGGTAATTTGGGTGTGGCATTGGCTATTTTCGATCACTCCTATCCCAAGAAATTTTTATCCCAGTTGGTTGCCAGCCAACTCGATATGGACCGGCTCGATTACCTTACCCGTGATAGTTTTTTTACCGGTGTTTCGGAGGGTGTGATCGGTACCGAACGCATTATAAAAATGCTCGATGTGATTAAGGACAACCTGGTTGTTGAAAACAAAGGCATTTATTCGGTTGAGAAATTCATCATTGCTAGGAGGATCATGTACTGGCAGGTTTACCTTCACAAGACGGTAATTTCAGCCGAAAACATGCTCATTAATTTATTGCGCAGGGCATCATTCCTTTCAAAAAACGGGGTTCCTCTGTTCACAACTCCGGCACTACAGTATTTCTTTTCAAAATCCCTTGCGGTGGACAATATCCGGGATGATCCCGAATTTATCAATTACTTTACCCATCTCGATGATTATGATGTTCTGACCTCAATCAAAAACTGGATGTCCCACACCGATAAAATACTTTCCTTTCTGAGCAAGGCTTTGGTCAACCGTCAACTTTTCAGATGTAGCCTGCAAGCCGAACCTTTTGATTATTTCTACATTGAAAATTTAAAGGACCGGATCAGCGAAAATTATGGAATTGATGAAAAGGATTTGAGCTACTTTTTATACCACGACACCACTTCAAATTATGCCTATAACCTGAAGGCCGATAAAATCAATATTTTGTTCAAAACAGGTAAAGTTTCAGAGATAACGGAAGTTTCCGACCAACTTGATGCTTCCATGGTTTCACAGGCGGTAACCAAGCATTTTATTTGTTACCCCAAAGATGTTGAAAACTGAAAATAACTGGCATTCAAGCCCTGACTTTTTTTCACTAATTTTGCTGCAAATCAAATAAATCTAAGCGATGGAATTTACAGCCAGCCAGATAGCTGCACTGATCAATGGCACAATTGAAGGTAACCGGGATGATAAAATCAACGATGTATCAAAAATAGAAGAGGGGAAACCCGGAACTTTAACATTTTTGGCAAATCCAAAGTATACGCAATTTATTTATGAGACCAAAGCCTCAATAGTAATTGTTAACGAAAGTTTCAAACCGGAAAAGGATATTGCTGCTACCCTTATCAGGGTAAAAGACGCATATACCGCTTTTGCAACACTGCTCGATTATTACAACAAGATCAAACTCGACAAAAAGGGAATTTCGGAAAAAGCACATATTTCTGCGGGGTGTTTGCTGGGAAATGAAATTTATATCGGAGAATTTGCATTCCTGGGCGAGGGAGTCAATATTGGAGACCATTCTAAAATTTATCCCCAGGTATATTTGGGTGACCATGTTATGCTCGGGAAAAATACTACCATTTATCCAGGGGTTAAAATTTATTCGGATGTAGTCATCGGCAATAATTGCATCATTCATGCCGGAGTTATCATTGGCAGCGATGGTTTTGGATTTGCACCCCAGGCTGAAAACAATTATTCCAAAGTTGCGCAGATCGGGAATGTGGTTATTGAAGATGATGTGGAAATTGGTTCCAACACCACCATCGACCGTGCAACGCTTGGCTCGACAATCATTAAAAAAGGAGCAAAAATCGACAACCTGATACAAATTGCACACAATGTTGAAATAGGTGAGAACACAGTGATCGCTGCACAAACAGGCATTTCCGGTTCAACCCGGATTGGCAAAAACTGTATGATCGGCGGACAGGTGGGTATCATTGGTCACCTTACCATTGCCGATGAGGTGAAAATAGCGGCCCAATCCGGTGTAGGAAAAAACATTATAAATAAAGGTGAAATCGTTCAGGGCTCCCCTGCATTTGATATCAGCAGTTACAGGAAATCATACATCCATTTTAAAAACCTGCACGAAATCAAAACAAAGTTGGATAATCTGGAAAAAGAAATAAATAAACCAAAATAAGGAACACCTTAATCGAAATATTGTCACCGTTTCGAAAGGAAATATTGATCCAAAACATTGGATTCCATCTATAACAATTTGGTTGTCTGATTTTAAGCCGCTGAAGCGATATTATAGAATTATATTTATATTTGCGCGCTGATTATGGGAGACAAACAAAAAACGATTAAAAATCCGGTTACCATATCAGGTACAGGGCTGCACACTGGTGTTGATGTCAAACTCACCTTTAAGCCTGCCCCTGCTGATTCGGGTATCTGTTTTAAACGGGTTGATTTGAAAGACCAACCGGAGATCAGGGCGGTTTGCACCAATGTGACCGGAACACTCAGGGGTACTACCATTGGTATCAACGGGGCTGAGGTGAACACCGTTGAACATGTGATGGCTGCCCTTTCAGGAATGGGAATTGATAATGCTTTAGTAGAAATCGACAACAATGAAACCCCTATCCTCGACGGCTCTTCCAGGTATTTCGCAGAAGCTTTGGAAAAAGCAGGAGCTATTGAACAGGATGCTATAAGAAAATACGAAACAATTGACCGGGTTTTATCTTTTACCGACCCGGGAAATAAGGTGGAGATGATCGCCATTCCTTCGGATGTATTTAAAATTTCAGTGATGATCGATTTTGAAACCGAGGTTCTGTCCACTCAAAACGCCACGCTCGAAAGGCTGGAAGATTTCAAAAATGAAATCGCCAACTGCCGGACTTTTGTTTTCCTGCATGAGCTTGAATACTTGCTCAGCAATGACCGGATCAAGGGAGGAGACCTCAGCAATGCTATTGTTTTTGTAAACAGGGTCATCTCACAGGAAGAACTTGACCGGCTGGCCAAATTATTCAATAAACCATCGGTCAAAGTGTTGAAAAAGGGAATTCTGAACAATGTGGAACTCTACTTTGAAAATGAACCCGCCCGTCATAAGTTGTTGGATGTTGTGGGAGATTTATCCCTTATTGGTTCGCGCATCAAAGCCCATATCATCGCCAAACGGCCAGGCCATAAATCAAACGTTGAATTTGCCAAAATCATAAAACAATATATCGTGGAAAAAGAAAAAAACAGGTTTGTTCCACCTTTTGATGTGGATAAAGAACCGCTTTTCGACATCAATGATATTATGAAAGTATTGCCACACCGGCCACCATTCCTGCTTATTGATAAAGTAATGGACATGGACGACACAAAGGTGGTGGGGGTGAAAAATGTAACCATGAACGAAGCTTTTTTTGTGGGACATTTCCCTGACGAACCAGTAATGCCCGGTGTTCTTCAGATAGAAGCCATGGCCCAGACGGGTGGAATTTTTATTATGAATAAAATGGACAACCCGCAAAATTATATCACATTATTTTTAAAAATTGACAATATCAAATTCAGGAACAGGGTTGTACCAGGCGACACCATTGTTTTCAGCCTCGAATTGGTATCTCCTATCCGACGGGGGCTTTGTCATATGAAAGGGATCGGTTATGTTGCCGGCAAACCGGTCATCGAAGGAGAAATGCTGGCTCAGATCACCAAAAAGAATAACTCTTAAAAATTTGAGGAATATAACATGAATCAACCACTTGCATACGTTCATCCGCAAGCCCGGATCGCAAAAAATGCCGTTATCGAACCATTTGTCAATATTGAAAGAAATGTTGAAGTTGGGGAAGGTACCTGGATTGGTTCCAATGTAACAATTATGGAAGGGGTAAAAATCGGGAACAATTGCAAAATTTTCCCGGGAGCCGTTATTGGCGCCATCCCGCAAGACCTGAAATATGATGGAGAAGACACCACTGTTGAGATCGGTAATAATACCACGATCCGTGAATTTGTGACCATCAACAGGGGGACTAAGGCCAGTTGGAAAACCGTTATCGGGAAAAGTTGCCTGCTGATGGCTTATGTCCACGTCGCACACGATTGTTATATCGGTGATAACGTGATCCTTGGCAATGCGACCAACCTGGCCGGCCATATCGACATTGGCGACTGGGCCATTCTTGGAGGAATTTGTGCGGTTCACCAGTTCGTTAAAATCGGTCCGCATGTTTATATTGGTGGTGGGTCACTGGTAAGAAAAGATGTACCGCCTTTTACTAAAGCTGCCCGGGAACCCCTTTCCTACGCAGGTATCAATTCCATAGGCCTCAGGCGGCGTGGTTATACCAATGAAAAAATCAATGAAATCCAGGATATTTATCGTATTTTGTTCGTCAAAGGTAACAATGTGACCCAGGCAGTCCGCTATATTGAAGCCAACATGCCAAGTACGGCCGAAAGAGACGAGATACTGCATTTCATTGCCAATTCAACCAGGGGTTTAATGAAAGGTTATACCCGGATACTGGGAAATTCGCAATAATCACTTTTTATCCATCTTGTTATAACCCAATTTGATTTAGTCAGATTTTTATTATAATTTTGGACTAAAAATCCAAAATTATGTTAACTCAAAAGATCAAAACTTTAGCCTTTAGTACCATTTATTTCTTTTCACTTCTGGGTTCATCTGCACAAATTCAAATTGAAACAGGTGTTTCGCTTGATGAATTAATGAAGACTTTGAAAGGTCCCGGAATTCTGGATTATACAGATGTATATATGCACACAACCGAAACTTCGGTAGGAATATTTACAGGTGCTGATTCATTTTTATTGGGGATGTCTTCAGGAATTGTTTTCTGCACAGGTGATGTATCCTATATTCCCGGCCCGAATTCCATCAGCAATGCCGGAATAGATAATGGGTTACCCGGGGATCCTACTTTATCGTTAATAGGTGAATCGGCCACGTCAAATGCAAGTACCTTCGCATTTGAATTTATTCCATTAAATGATACCCTCAGGATCAGCTTTGTATTCGGATCGGAAGAATATAATGAGCATGTGGGTTCGATTTATAATGATATTTGCGGTATTTTCCTTACCGGGCCCAAACCCGCAGGAGGAAATTACGTTGATAGCAACATTGGTATTATCCCCGAAACAGAATATATCCCCGTCAACATCAATAACCTGAATAATGGTCATGCCGATCCCGGGGAAATCCCGTCTGGACCATGCAATTACTGCCAGTATTTTTCAGATAATACAAATGGTTCTAATCTCGAATACGACGCATTCTCCACAAAATTAACCGGTTTGGCTCTGGTAATACCAAACGAAGAGTACTATATTAAGATTGCTGTGGCAGATGGAACCTCGGCAATTTGGGATTCAGGATTGTTTTTGGAAGCACAGTCCTTTAATGCTTTAGGACCTGCACAGTTTACTTCATTTAACTTTCTGAAGGAAGACAATCCACAGCTTCCTTTTGATATCATTGGAACAATCGGAAATTTTGAGGTGCATTTGGAGGTACCTGCCGGAACCGGACTTTCAAATCTTGTCGCCTCGTTTACAGAAACAGGCGCTTATGTTTTTGTCAGCGAATTACCGCAAGTCAGTGGTGAAACCACCAATGATTTTTCAAATCCGCTGGTTTATCATTTAAAAGGTTATGAAGAAAAAGACTGGACCATTTATTTAGAGATAGTTACTGGAACAAAAAAAAGCAATCCTAAAGATGTTGTTATCTTTCCGAATCCAGCAAAAGGTTCGTTCACATTAACAAATGTAAAAGGTGTTCAGGTCAAAATTATGGATATTTCAGGATATCAAATGGTTTTGAACCGCCTTTCAATTTATGAAAACACCATAGATTTAAATGATCTACAAGCAGGCATCTATATTGTTGAATTAAATACCGGGAATGTTTCTCTTTTCAAAAAAATAATTGTCTATTAAGAATCTTGGTTTTCCGATTTACAATTTACCATTAATTGGAATAAAGAACATCCTATTAAAATCAATGGTTGCTAATATTTTTAAAAGTTCTACCTGAAAACAAACTACAGTAAAGCAACCAATTGAAATATTTCATTAATTTCGCAGCCGATTTTTTAATTAACAGTAAGTAAACATTTTAATTTATGGCAACAACGGCTGATTTCAGAAATGGACTGACCATTGAAATGAACAATGACCTGCTCACCATTGTCGAGTTCCAGCATGTAAAACCGGGTAAGGGGCCCGCATTTGTAAGAACCAAACTAAAAAGCCTTAGGACCGGAAAAGTAATTCCTCACACTTTTAGTGCAGGAGTAAAAATTGACATCGCACGTGTAGAGCGCAGGCCCTATCAGTATCTTTACAAAGATGACCTGGGATATTATTTCATGAATTCGGATACTTTCGAACAGACAACCGTTCCTGAAGATATCATTAGCGCTCCGGCTTTTTTAAAGGAAGGTCAGGACGTGGAAATTTTGTTCCATGCCGATACCGAGACCCCCCTCACTTGCGATATGCCTGCTTATGTAGTGCTGGAGATCACTTACACCGAACCGGGAGAAAAAGGCAACACCGCCACCAATGCAATGAAAGAAGCAACACTGGAAACGGGTGCAACCGTGAAGGTACCCCTGTTCGTTAATGAAGGTGAAAAGATCAAGGTGGATACCCGGTCAGGTGAATATTCGGAACGGGTAAAAGAATAATTTTTTAAAAATCATCAAACTTCATTGGTTGTTTCAACATGAAACTTGACAAACCATATTCCCTGAAAGAAATTGCCGGATTTATCGGTGCTGGATTCATTGGAGATCCGGATTTCAAAATTACAGGGATTAATGAAATCCACATGGTGGAAGCTGGGGATCTGACTTTCGTTGATCATCCGAAGTATTACGAAAAGGCGCTTAATTCAAAAGCAACTACCATTCTGATCAATAAAAAGGTTGAATGTCCATCAGGTAAGGCACTTTTGTTTTCAGAATCTCCTTTTGATGATTATATGAGTCTGGTTAAAAAATTCAGGCCCTTTATCCCTTCTGACCAGATGATCAGCCCATCAGCCGATATTGGTGAAGGAACCATCATTCAACCCGGCACTTTTATTGGAAATGAGGTAAAGATAGGGAAAAACTGCCTGATTCATGCCAATGTTTCCATTTACGATCACACGGTCATTGGGGATCATGTAGTCATCCATTCAGGAACGGTACTTGGAGCAGATGCATTTTATTTTCAAAAAAGAGCTGATAAAACGGTGAAATTTGAATCCTGCGGAAGAGTTGTCATTAAAGATCATGTTGAAATCGGTGCATGTTGTACCATCGACAAGGGCGTTTCAGGAGATACCGTCATTGATGAATATACAAAATTTGACAACCACATCCAGATCGGCCATGATACCTATATCGGCAAAAGGTGTTTGTTTGCCAGTGCTGTTATAGTTGCCGGTGTCACCCGGGTTGAGGATGATGTGATCCTATGGGGTCAGGTGGCTGTAAACAAGGACCTGGTTATAGGTAAAGGTGCGGTATTATTGGGCACATCTGCCATTGACAAATCAATTGAAGGGAATAAAGTTTATTTCGGAGCCCCTGCCATAGAAGCCAGGGAGAAATGGAAAGAACTTGCCCTGATCAGAAAATTACCTGAAATGTATGAAAAACTGAATAAACTTACAAAAGGTGCCTGAAAGGCAATAACATCCACTCGAAAAATTTTTGTACCCCCGAACGTTTTTGCCAACGGTCATAATTGAACTCCTCACTGTATTGTAGAGTTTCTGCTATATGAGCATCAATTTGTTCAACAACATTTTTATCTCTCCCGACAATAACAATCTCATGTTGAAACCGAAAACTTCGGTAATCAAAATTAGGTGACCCGATGGAAAATACCTCTTTATCAACCATCAGCAACTTGGCATGAAGATTATGCGGGATGTAGAAAAATAATTTCACACCATTCTTTGCCAATGTCCCCAAAAACCGGTTCCTGAGCACATCAATCAAGCCGACATCCGAATGCTTGGGCATGATGACCTTAACTACAACCCCACGTTTGGCAGCATCCGAAAGGGCTTTTCGCACGAAAAAGCTGGGCAGGAAATAAGGGGTTTCGATAATCACTTCTTTATAGGAAGTCTTGATAAGTTCAACATACCGCTTTCGTATTCTTTGCTTTGTAAGAGATGGAACATCCCTGATGATCTCAGAATCGGCATGGGTTAACTTATTGAATGTAAACAATTTTTCGGGAACATACTTATTGTAAATCTCAAAATGCTGCAAAAAGGCTTTTTTGAATAAGACGGCTATATCAGACCTGATCCGTAACATGCATTCACGCCAGTTCAAAGAGTAATCGGTGAGGTTGGCTGATCCAATGTATGAAATGATATCATCTATAATTAATAATTTGCGGTGATTGCGACGATGGTTCTTGGTGAAAAAATCCCAGAACAACTTCAGTTTCTGAAAATACCTGACCTCTCCCCCGTTTTGCTCCAGTTCGCTAAAAAAGCCGGACGGTAGTGATGTTCCCCATGAATCCATCAGCACTTTTATGTGAACTCCCTGCTTGCTTTTTTTCGTCAAAGCATCCCGAAATTTTATCCCGATAGAATCATTGTTGAATCGATAAGTTTCCAGAAAAATGTAATTTTCAGCCTTTTCAATGTCATTCAGCATGGCATTGTAGAACCGCATCGGGTCATCATATAACTTATATTCCGGGGTTATTATGGCTGGCATGAATCACAAATTGATTACGAAAATAAGGAAAATATAAATTAATTGTAACGGAACTTCTGGTAAATTTTTTAAGCTAATTTGAAAAATCAGGGAACATACATATCAGCAGAAAATAAATTTTCTATCGATTACATATGGTTCGAAAGGGACAATATATACAATTCTCCTTAACGGTTGTTTGGCTGAATGAGAAATTCGAATCAAATAGCTCACCGATAATTCCTGTTAAAATATTTTCAAATTCAATGAATGTATCTTCCTGTAATGGTAATTTGCCGGGAAGTTCAAGAGTCATGAATCCGGTGCTCAGGTTTCTCAATGAAATAATTCCGGATTGTATGGTTTGAGTTTGATACTTTCCTGAATTATGCAATATATAAGCGTAATGCAATAACTGGTAACATTTATCAAGTTTAGATTCTGATTTCAGTTCGCTCCAATCCCGAAATTTCACATCACGGTTTAAAACCAGACCGGTTTTATAATCGATAATACGAATTTCATTACCTAAAGTGTCGATCCGGTCGATGATCCCTTTTATAATGACCGACCGGGATTTTCCATTTGAAATAAATTCAAAACCGGTAGAAAATTCTGCCTCCAATTCTTTGATGGTGATTTTTTCATCTTTTATTCTTTCTTCAGCAAAATTGGCCTCAAACCGGATATAATTTTCAATGAGTTGACAGGCCACTTCATAAATTAACAGGTTTTTGCCATGTCCGATTTCTCCGCCGGAATAATGCTTTTGAAAGGATTCGCTCACCAGCTTTTTGATCTCCGTTAAATTTTCCAGAATAAGTTCCTTGCTTAGGACTTTTCCGACCAGCGGATAATATTTTCTTCGTAATACATCATGAATAACCGTTCCTAATGTACTGGACTCGATGGTTTCTTCAAGATCTTCCAGTTCCGACAAACCGGCAATATATTTAAAGTAGAACTGCAACGAACAATTTCGGTAGGTATTGATCGCACTAGCCGAAAATCCACGATTACCCAACTTTTCAAGCTTTGTAAGAATTTCTGGATTTTTTACAATTTCAATTGGTTCTTCTTCTATGGATTCAGTAACATTGACCTCCAATTTTTCTTCTGAAATGCGAATATTTGCGTTATAAACCGGCAATTCATGCAGTATCTGGCTGATGAACCTGCTTTTTTCACCCCCACCCAACTGGTCCGATTCTGTATTATAAAGAATGTAAACCTGTTCAGACCTTTGTAATAACCTGTAAAAATGATAAGCAAACACGGCATTTCTATCCTGGTAAGTCGGGAGTTTAAAAATCCGTTTAATTTCGAAAGGGATAAAGGAGTTGGTATGCTTTCCTGCCGGGATTAAGTCCTCATTTACCGACAACATAATAATATTTTCAAAATCGAGAACCCTTGTTTCGAGCATGCCCATGATTTGCAGCCCTTTCAGCGGTTCACCATAAAATGGAATTTTTGCCGATCTCACAATTTGGGTAAATAATTCATAAAGTTCGCAAAGGTTTTTAACAAAAGGATAAGCAGTAATTACCTCTTTCAGTTGATTAAATACCCTTGAAAAATGAA
>JAFGBL010000162.1 GCA_016933115.1 Bacteroidales bacterium
AATTATAATTTTTTAATATAGATTTGCCTAAGATATATAAAATATCCGATCATGTCAAGTGATTTAACATTTTATTGCAAACAAATTGAGCCTCTTTGTGCTGGATTACAGTTTATTGGGTAAATACAGACAATTTATACAGGAAGGAGATTAAAAACTATTTTTTCAGTTCTTCGAGGAATAAAAAATCAAATCAAGATCTCAAATAGGATGCCCCATTCATATCCACAATACATCCGGTCATGTATTCCGTCCCTTCTGAAGCCAGGAACAGGATGGTTTGGGCAATTTCTTCGGGTTGGGCAACCCGGTTTAAGGGTGTTTGGCTTCTGATCTCCTTTCCCCGATCCCCTTCCAGGGCAAGAGCTGCCATATCGGTTTCCACAAAACCGGGAGCAATGGTATACACATAAATACCGTATTTGGCAAAAGCTTTGGCCATGGATTGACCGAAGGAATTCATCCCGGCTTTGCTGGCTCCGTAGGCCGGTGCATCGGGTTCACCCCGGAAAGCGCCGCGGGAGGAGATATTGATTATTTTGCAACCGTCCTTGTCTTTCATTTGTTTTGCAACCAAAAAGGAAAGATTTGCAGCGCCATTCAGGTTAATTTTGATCGTTTTATCCCATTCATTAAGCCAATCTTTGTATGAAAGTGATAAAACATCAAATTCTTCAAAAACACCGGCATTGTTCACCAGGATATCTATCTTACCGTATTTTTCAAAGCATTTAGTGCACATGCCCTCAACCTGGAACGGATCAGAAAGGTCGGCCTGAACCAGAAGATGATTACCTTTTTTCAGGTTTGAGAAAGCCTTTTTTGCAGCTTCTTCATTTTGATTAAAATGAAGTATAACATCAGCGCCGGCACCGGCAAACATGGCCGCAGTTGCTCTTCCTATCCCTCTTGAAGAACCCGTAACAAGCACTACCTTTCCGGTAAAATCATATTTTATCATTTTTTTTTAATCAACTGATTTGAACTCCCTGGTTGGAAGTAAATGTTTGATAAACCTGAGTAAAATTGGGATTGGATGAAAATTCCCGGTTCATATATTCCGCAATTTCATGTTGCAGATATTCGGGGCAAAAGGCAATTACCGAGGATCCTCCCCCGCTGATCGTGCATCCATAAGCACCCATCTCCATCACTTTCTTTTTAATTTCCCAATAATTTGGAATAGCTGCTCCCCTCACCGGCTCATGGATGTAATCCACAGATATGGCATTTCCAAATTCTTCCAGGTCATGAGTATGAAGTGCATGAATCACCCTTGAACAACGTGCCATTTGCTCCTTCAATTTCTCCTGCCCGATTTCGTAAGTGATAAATCCCCGGGTTGTCCGGAGACTTTTCCTGATTGCAGCGAGTACAACGGGTATTTCCTGTATCTCCAGCTTGAGAACATCAATGGGATGATAACTTTTCACCAGTACAAACCCCCCAAGGATGGCCGCAGCAACATTGTCGGCATGCGGTGATCCGCCGGAAGCCACTTCACCCTGCCGGGCATAATCGATCATTTCATTGGCAGTCAAATTAAGATCGAACAAATGATTGAGGCCAAAAATCGTTCCTGCAGCCGAAGCACCGGTAGTTCCCATCCCTCCGCCAGAACACATATTTTTTATGATCCTGATCAAGACTCCTTCTTTGATAGCCTTGGCCTTTAAAAGACCCAGGGCAGCCAATCCGGCGGTATTGTCCGAAGGGTTCGTCGGAATATTCTGAATATCATTGATAACTTCAATGGAAACTTTTCCGGTATCATTTAAAACAAGCTCGATTTCGTCATAAGGTTCAGCCAGGGCAAGTGCAAAAATATCATAACCTGGTCCCACGTTTGCACTTGTGGCAGGAACCTTAATCTTGACCGACCTCATATCAATCCCCTTTCCCTGATGATATTTTCCATAATATCTGATTTGGCTTTGCTTAACGGTGTAAGGGGTGGACGTAAAACACCTTTAATAAGCCCCATTAATTCAAGGGCTTTTTTCGCTCCCATCGGATTTGTTTCAAAGCGGCAAGCTTCAAACAGCGGGTAATATTCGTTGTGAAGCCTCATAGCCTCAGCGTGGTTGCCTTCAATGGCAAAATTGATCATCTTCCCCATCACATCAGGAATTAAATTACCGGCAACCGTAAATGACCCGGCCCCTCCGAATGCCGCGGTAGGATAAGCCGTTGTATCTTTTCCGGTAAAAACTAAAAAATCATCATTCCGTGTAAGATAAATGATTTTTGCCAGATGGTCGATCTCTTTCTTACCGTCCTTTGTGGCTATGATGTTGGGATGTTTGGCCAGTTCGGCAGTCATTTCGGGTGAAAGCTCCACACCCGTCCGGCCTTTTGAACTGTGAAGGATGAGCGGAACCGGGCAGGCATCAGCCAATTCAATGTAATATTTTACCAGGGCCGTGGGTGTCGGGAGCACCATGGATGGGGAGTATGAAACCACATAGTCGGCACCCAGGTCAGCATAGGCCTTTGCCCGGTTGATTGATGCCGGGGTACTTGACAGACACAGGTCGGGCATGACGGGTTTCTTCCCTTTTGCTTCTTCAACTACAATTTTAACAAGCCTGTAAACTTCATCATTCGACATCAACGTATTTTCACCTGTAACCCCCAAAGGGGCAATGCCGGCAATATCCGATTCAACCTGTCGGCGAACGAGTATTCGCAACGCATCTTCGTCTAATGAATAATCCTTATTAAACGGGGTAATCAGCAATGTATAAGCACCTTTTTTCATCGATTTATTTTTTTTACAAAGTACGAGATTATATATGAAGGTGTCAAGCATAAATATTTGAGAATTATTGATTCAAAGAAACAATTTTAAAGCCATGCGATCAAATCAAGAATTTTAAAGGTAAAATTTCGATTCATCATTTAATTTTTTTATATGTATCTTTGATCTCGTTATTACCAGGACGTTATCAATATATATTCATTTTAGTTAATTAACCATAATTTTTGCATCATGGAAGCATCCAATCATCAGACCGGACAAAACAGTGCCAGTCAATCAGCCGGGAAAAGCCAAAACCGACAAACTAAAAAATTCAGGCTTTGGGCATTCCTGATCGGAATATACCTGCTGGTCATTTCCATTATTCTTACTTATATTGTTTTTCAGCTCTGGCCCGATAAAATGGCAGAGAATAGTGAAGGGACGGCCAATCCCAATTGCTGGATATTTTTCGGTTATAAAATTATCATCAGTGCAGAAGCCCGATTGATTTTATTGGTATTGGCCGTTGGTGCACTGGGCAGCTTTATTCACGGGGCAACCTCCTTCATCAGTTTTGTCGGTAATAATAAACTGGAAAAAAGCTGGACCTGGTGGTACTTTTTACGGCCCTTTATCGGAGGAGTTCTCGCCCTCATTTTTTATTTTGTGATCCGGGCAGGTTTCCTTAGTGCAGGATCGGGATCAGAAGATATAAGTATATTCGGGATAACGGCCATTTCAGGCCTTGTAGGCATGTTTTCCAAAAACGCCATCGACAAACTTGAGGAATTATTCAAAACCCTCTTTAAAACCGAAAAAGGCGCCGGAGATGACGCACGGCAAGGGAAATTGACCGATGACAACCCTGTAACCCAGTTTATGATCCCATTTTCCAAAATTGTTCCGGTAAGCATTCCTGAAGGAAAAACCGAAAAGGATATTAAGCTCGGTGACATTTATCATAAATTCACCGATATCATTACACGTATTCCGATATTTGATCACGAAAACCATATAAAATATATTATTCACCAAAGCTTATTGTATAAATATATAGCTGCAGACAGTGTAAAAAAGGCTGAATCCGGCGAAACTTTTCTAATAGGAAATTTGACATTGCTGGATTTCCTGGATTCGAAAGGGATTAGGGATCAGGTCGAGAAATCGATCGCTTTTGTTAAAAAAGATGCAACACTGAAAGAGGCTAAAGAAAAAATGGAAAAAGTCAAAAATTGCCAGGACATTTTCATTACAGAAACAGGAGAGGCCAAAGAACCGGTACTGGGCTGGCTACCCAATACCGAAATTGCTAAAAACTTTAAATAACAGTTACGATGAAGAAAGAAGTTGTAAAATTGATTCAATCCCAACTCAATGCAAGGGGATTAAATGTCGGTGCCGTGGATGGAATTGCCGGTGATAAAACTTTTAAAGCGCTGGCGAAAATTAAGGAAATCCCAACCGACTGGCCCAATGACCGTAAACTTATCGGCTTTGTCCAATTGCTGGCCCAGGAAAATAACATTGATGTAGGTTCACTTGACGGATATTGGGGACCACAAACCGGATATGCATATGACGCGCTCGCTGACCTCCTCCTTAAAGAAAAAGAACCTGAAATCTGGAGGCCGGAAGATTTACCCGACCTGAATCCGAACAATTGGCCAAAACAGGATCCACAATCCGAACTCATCCGGTTTTATGGCAATGTGGGCGAAAATCAAACCCGGATCAATTTGCCCTATCCACACCGGCTTTCGTGGGATAAAACCAAAACCATCAGCAGTTTTTCCTGCCATGAGAAGGTTCATGACAGCATGTTGAAAGTGCTGACCAATGTATTGAACCACTACGGAATAGATGAAATAAAAAGACTTCGTTTGGATCTGTGGGGCGGATGCCTCAATGTCAGGCAGATGCGGGGTGGCACAAAATACTCCATGCACAGCTGGGGCATTGCAGTTGATTATGATCCCGACAGAAACCCGTTAAACTGGGGTCGCGACAAAGCTGCTTTCGCACAGCCTGAATACAATGCCTGGTGGAGATTCTGGGAAGAGGAAGGTTGGCTTAGCCTTGGCAGAACACGCAACTTCGACTGGATGCATGTTCAGGCTGCCAAACTATAGTTTGATCAATTCTCCATTTCCCTGCTGATCGACAGTAAATCGGTCAGGATGGAAAAGCCTGTTTCAATTTTACCTGCACCGGGGCCAACAATGGTTACATCTCCCAGTAAGTCAGTGGTAAATGTCAGTGCATTTGTTGCACCCATCACACCAGCCAACGGATGAGAAAGGTCGATCATTTCCGGCTTTACGGATGCTTCCACTTTGCCGTCAATCATTTCAACCGAGCCGATCAGTTTCCATCGTTTGTTCTGCTTTTTGGCTTTTTCGATATCGGCAGGTTTTATTTTGGTGATCCCGTTGCAGGGCACATCGGTAATTTTAATTCCGGCTCCCATCACGATATTTGCCAGGATTGTCACTTTTCCGCGGGCATCATAACCTTCCACATCACCCGTCGGATCGGCTTCGGCATATCCTTTTTCCTGTGCAACTTTGAGCACTTCATCATAAGCCATTCCCTTCTCCATCTCGGTGAGCATATAATTTGTCGTACCATTGAGGATACCCCTGATCTTCGAAATGGTACAGCCTGCCAATGGGCCTTCTGCCAGGTTGATGACTGGTGTTCCGGCTACCACGGTGCCTTCTATCTTGAATTTAACACCATTTTTATCGGCCAGCTTTTTCATTTGAGGGTAGAACAATGCTGCAGGGCCTTTGTTGCTGGTTACGACATGCTTGCCTGATTTCAGAGCGGTTTTTACATGATCGATGGCAGGCCCCCCGGTGTTCAGATCGGTGTAAGTGAGTTCACACCAAACGGTGGTATTTGATTTTTTGATCAGCTTGAGGTTATCCCAATCCGCCAAATCCTGGGTGAATTTTTTTCCGGCTTTGGCTTCTTTTATCATTTTTTCAATGTCAAGCCCTTTGGCATTGTAAACATTGCCAAATTTGAAGTCGGCAACGGCAACGATGTCAAACTTAAAACCGTATTTTTTCTTCAGGAATTCTTTTTTATTCAATAGAATTTCGCAAAGCCCCTGTCCAACGGTTCCAAAACCCAGCAATCCAATTTTGTGTTTCATATATTTTCTTGATTTGAGAATTATCTTATCAATGTTGCCGAACTGGCTCCACCAGCTGAAAATTCAGGAGATGTAACAAAATATTTCTTGCCATCCAGCACGGATAAACCACGTTCGAGGTCAGCAATGATATCATCGGGGTGCTCTCCACCGACGCAAAGACGGATGAGGCTTGCCGGAATATCGGCCAGTCTTCTGCCTTCTTCGCCTTGTTGCGAATGCGTCGAAATGGCCGGAATTGTTGCAACCGATTTGATCCTGCCCAGGTCGGTTGCCCGCCAGATCATGTTGAACCCGTCAAAAACATCCCGTGCCGCCCGTCCGCCGCCTTTCACCCTGAATGACATAAGGTGTCCGTAACGGTTTACTTTTTCTCCATACTGTTCGTCATATTCCGAATCTACCAGTACCAGGTATTTTTTTGCAACTTCATGCAACGGATGGTTTTTCAATCCAAGGTAATCCACCTGCTCGATGTGCTTGTGCTGCGACAGGTATTCGGCCACCCTCATGGTCGAACGGCTGAACATATCTACTTTCGAGCGAATTGTTCTCAAATCGTTCAGGGCCATGATGGCATTGAAAGGAGAAATATTCGGGCCGTTATCCCGGTTTGGTAATAATTTAATGTAGGTACCAAAATCTGCCTTCATCTCATCATTTTCGATATTGGTAGTAAGGTTTTTCCTGGCGATCACAGCTCCTCCGATCCCAAATCCGCCTGAGGTAATTGTTTTCGAGATGGACTGTACCACGATATCCGCACCCAATGTCAAAGGCCTCATCAGGGCCGGAGTTGCGACTGTTGCATCAACGATCATCGGGATACCATGCTGATGCGCCAGTTCGATCACTTTTTCCAGGTCGAAAAAAGCCTGTCCCGGATTACTGGGCATTTCGCCATAAAGAAACCGGGTATTTTCATCGATCAGGGAGGCCCACTCGTCAATATCATTGGAATGAACTACCTTTCGCCATTCAATATTTTTTTCCTGGTTCTTTCGGATGGCAAATTGTTGAAATGTTCCGCCATAAACCTGGCTTGTCGCAACAAAATTGATCTTTTGATCCGGCTTTTTCAGATCAACAACCAAAAACGGATCAACGGCACTCTGGATGGCTCCCATCCCGGATGCCGTTGCACAACAAGTTGCTTCAATATCGGCTCCATAACCCTCCAGCAAGGCCAGCACCCCTTCCAGGTAATACAAGGATGGATTGGCAATGCGTGAATAACACCATGTTGGGATTTCATAACTGAGAGCTGCTTCCATCTCGTCCGAATCGCGGTAAGCTTGTGATGTCGACATATAGATCGGCTCAATGATCGATCCCTGGTTAAAATCCAAAGCTTCCTGCATGGAATAAATGCCATGCACCGCTATTGAATCGAACTTTTTTCTTTTCATCGACTCGATATTCGTTCTATGCCATTCAGCCGATCTCCTGGCGGCTTCGATGTAAAAGTTTTTTCCCTGGGATTTCATTGATAAAATCTCTGTTTTAAATTATGAGGTTGTTTTTTCTACAAAGTTATTATTTTAGGAATATTAACGCATCTTTTTAATAATGTTGCGCAATCTTTTTTCACCATGGGGTTTTTAATAATTCTAAGGTCATTTATTTATTCATCCTAATAATCTATAAATTTGCCACAGGTTTCAAAAATATTGATTATCAATGAAAGTTGCAGTAGTAGGTGCCACCGGATTGGTTGGCAGAGAAATGCTGAAGGTACTGGAAGAGCGCAAATTTAAGTTGGACACACTGATACCGGTGGCATCCCTAAAATCGGCAGGAAGTCGTATCCTGTTCAGGAATCAGGAAATTGAAGTGGTTGAGTTGGAAGCTTCTGTCAAAATGAAACCCGATCTTGCAATTTTTTCAGCAGGAAGTACCGTATCTCTTGAATGGGCACCACGTTTTGCTGAAAGTGGGACCTTTGTCGTGGATAATTCTTCGGCCTGGCGCATGGATCCGGGCAAAAAATTGATTGTTCCCGAGATCAATGCTGGAATTCTCACTGCAGAAGATAATATTATTGCGAACCCCAATTGTTCAACGATTCAGCTTGTTTTGGCATTGGCACCCTTGCATAAAAAATACAAAATCAAACGCCTTGTTATTTCCACCTATCAGTCTGTTTCCGGTTCAGGGATCAGGGCTTTGCGACAGCTTGAGGCGGAAAGGAATGGCAGTGATCAGGACAGGTTTTATCCTCATCCGATTGATAAAAACTGTATCCCGCAATGTGATGTTTTTGCCGATTTGGGTTACACCCGGGAAGAATGGAAACTCATCAACGAAACCAGAAAAATATTGAATGACAGTTCAATAAAAATCACATCCACCTGTGTTCGCGTTCCGGTGGACGGTGGCCATTCCGAAAGTGTAAACATCCAGTTCGATCGGGACTTTAGGATCGATGATGTTCTGAATTTGCTCTCCAATACCCCCGGCCTTAAAGTAATTGATAATCCTGTGTTGAGTGAATATCCCATGCCAATAAATGCCAGGGGAAAAGATGAAGTTTTCGTGGGGCGAATCCGGCGGGATTATTCTCAGGAAAAGAGCCTCAACATGTGGATTGTCGCAGATAACCTGAGGAAGGGCGCCGCCACAAATGCCATCCAGATTGCTGAGTACATGGCAGGTAAATTTTTTTAGGCAATCACGAATTGGACTGTCTGACGGCTGCGCTGTTCCACCAATACATTTTTATTCCCGATAAGTTCGTGAATCAATTCAGGACTATAATTCCTGACAGTAATTAACAGAAGGTTTGTATTGTAAAGCACCTTAAATTCTTTTTGCAGCTTTACAATCAGTTCCTTTACGGCTTTTCCTTTTGGTGTGTCAACGCAAAACGAAAAACTGACAGCCGAATGCTGCATGAGATTTGCCTTTAACCTGAAGGAATGTAACAGATCAAACAAATAACTCAGATTAAGTTCGGAAATAAATGAAAGATCATTTTTGGAAACAGAGATCAACAACTGGTTTTCAAGAACAATAATAAAGGAATCCCGGTTTTCTGAGAAACCTGTTTTTCCGACCGCCGTTCCACTTTTTTCGGGAGCATTGAAATTTTTCACGAAGAGCGGTATGCGTTTTTCAAAAAGCGGCCTGATGGTTTTGGGATGTATCACTTTGGCACCATAATAAGTAAGCTCGATCACTTCCTGGTAATCCATAGTATCGATTTTTCTTACGTTGCTGAACCTGGCCGGATCAGCATTAAAAATACCGTCAACATCTTTCCAGAGTGTAACATTTTCTGCATCCAGATAATCAGCCAGAAGCGCAGCGGTATAATCGGAACCTTCCCTTCCAAGGGTGGTCGTGTGATTTTTCATATCTGAGCCTATAAATCCTTGTGTAATAAAACACGGCGGATTTGAAGCCTGAAACATATTACGGCAAAGACTGGCAGAAATCTCATGATTTACAATAGCCTCCCTGTAACTGGAATCGGTTTTAAGGATTTGCCGTATATCAACCCAATGATTTGAAATTCCTGAATATTCAAGCCAAGTGCTAACTATTTTGGTCGATACCAATTCCCCCACCGAAACCACCTGGTCGTAAATGAAATTGTATTCCTTGCCTTCGTAAGTCTTCAACATGTTTGCAGCCTGAAGAAAGAGGAAACGGACTTCTTCAAATAACGGATGAGTTGGATCAGGAATAAGTTTTGAGATCAGATCAAGGTGATCGAGAATAAGCTCCTCCATTAATTCTTTGTATTCCCCTGAGTTGTTTATTCCCTTTTCCAGTATGGTCTCAAGCCGGTTGGTCGTTTTTCCCATAGCTGATACCACCGCGATCAGAGGCCCGGGGGCTTGACGAATGATCCCGGCAATATTTTTTACTGATTGAGCATTCTTTACAGAAGCGCCTCCGAACTTAAAGATGATCATTTTGTTTATGAGTTGAAAGAGACAAAATTAAAGAAATGTATACTCGAAGTTTGAATTTTAATAATTTTGTAGCCTATTTTAAACAGATAAATCAGTAATTATGAACTATGATGTAATCGTAATCGGAAGCGGCCCGGGAGGTTATGTGACGGCTATCAGGGCGGCACAGTTGGGTTTAAAAACCGCTGTTGTTGAAAAGGCTGAACTGGGTGGTGTTTGCCTCAATTGGGGATGTATTCCGACAAAAGCATTACTTAAAAGTGCACAAGTTTTCAACTATATCAGCCACGCAGCAGATTATGGCATTTCAATCAAGGGAGAAGCCAAACCCGATTTTGAAGGCATGATCAAAAGAAGCCGTGATGTTGCCGACGGGATGAGCAAGGGAATTCAATTCCTGTTCAAAAAGAATAAAATAGAACATATACAGGGAACCGGAAAAATAAAACCGGGTAAAAAGGTGGATGTTACCGACGACAAGGGAAAAACATCCGAATATTCGGCCAATCACATCATCATTGCTACGGGAGCCCGCTCAAAAGAGTTGCCCAACCTGAAGCAGGACGGGAAAAAGGTATTCGGCTACCGTGAAGCCATGAGCCTTCCGAAACAACCGAAATCGATGGTTGTTGTGGGCTCGGGTGCCATCGGGTCGGAGTTTGCATTTTTCTATAATTCCATCGGAACCGAAATTACTTTGGTGGAATTTCTGCCCTACCTTGTTCCACTGGAGGATGAAGAGGTTTCGAAACAGTTGGAGAGAAGCTTCAAAAAAGCCGGTATCAAGGTGATGACCAATTCTTCGGTCGAATCCGTCGACACGAAAGGGAAACTCTGCAAGGTGACCATCAAAACCAAAAAAGGTGAGGAAACCGTTGAGGCAGAAACCGTATTGTCGGCCATTGGGATTAAAACCAACGTCGAAGATATCGGACTGGAGGAAGTCGGGATCAAAGTTGAAAAGGATAAAATCGTAGTGGATGATTACTACCGTACCGGTGTTGACGGATATTATGCTATTGGTGATGTGGTTCACGGCCCGGCCCTTGCCCATGTTGCCTCTGCTGAAGGCATCTGTTGTGTTGAAAAAATTGCCGGACTCGATCCCGAACCCATCGATTACGGAAATTTACCTGGCTGTACCTATACCAATCCTGAGATTGCCTCGGTGGGAATGACAGAAAAACAGGCAAAGGAAGCCGGTTATGAGATCAAGGTTGGGAAATTCCCTTACACGGCTTCAGGAAAAGCAAGTGCAGCAGGCAAGAAAGAGGGATTTGTCAAAGTCATTTTCGACGCCAAATACGGTGAATGGCTGGGTGCTCATATGATCGGTGAAAACGTTACCGAAATGATCGCCGAAGCGGTTGCCGCCAGAAAGCTTGAAACAACCGCTCATGAAATACTGAAGACCGTTCATCCGCATCCGACCATGTCGGAAGCCGTGATGGAAGCTGTAGCCGCTGCTTACGATGAAGTTATTCACATTTAAATTACCGAATTATTATAAGCTAAATTATCCAGGTGGAAATTATTAAGACCAGATTATCAGGATTGTTGGTGATCAATCCCAAAGTATACGAAGATCCGCGCGGGTACTTTTTTGAATCCTACAGGTTGGACTTGCTGGAAAAAGAAGGATTGACCGGCACCTTTGTTCAGGACAATGAATCGCTTTCCCAAAAAGGGGTTTTGAGGGGATTGCATTTCCAGAAACCGCCTTTTGCGCAGGGAAAGTTGGTTCGGGTGGTCAAAGGTTCCGTTCAGGATGTTGCAGTCGACATCAGGAATGGTTCTCCAACTTACGGGCAATGGATTTCTGAAGTGATCTCAGAAAAAAACAAAACAATGATGTGGATTCCGCAGGGTTTTGCTCATGGATTTTTAACCCTTGAAGACAATACGATATTTCAGTACAAATGCACCAATTATTATAACAAGGCTTCGGAAGGGAGCATCCGCTGGAACGATCCTGAGCTAAAGATCAAATGGGAGATGGAATGGCCATTGTTATCGGAAAAGGATCAGCAGGCTCCTCTTTTCAAGGATTTTAAGGGTGATTTTAAATTTTAGGGTGATTATGAAGAAATTAATTTTACTGGCGGTAACACTGTTGTTAATTTTTGGTATTTCTGCTGTTTTTATTTATTCAGGGCTGATTGAAAAGGTAGATGATAAAACCTACCGGAAAGCTTTCAGGGAAAGCTATAAAATTTTCACTCCGGAAATTCCCACACATGCCAGCTTTGCAGATGAAAAAGCACCGCTTGACCATTTGCTTGTAAGGGAAAAACTCGACCGTGAATTTCTGGTCAATACTTATTGGCATACTTCGACCATCCTCCTGATTAAACGCGCCAACCGCTGGTTCCCGGTGATCGAACCGATCCTGAAGAAAAACAACATCCCGGATGATTTTAAATACCTCGCGCTGATCGAAAGTGGCCTTACCAATGTGGTTTCGCCAAAAGGTGCAACGGGATTTTGGCAATTCATGGAGGACACAGCAAAGGAATACGGACTGGAAGTAAATGACAATGTGGATGAACGATACAATGTTGAAAAATCAACGGAAGCGGCTTGCCGGTATCTGCAGGATGTATTTGAAGAATACAAAAGCTGGACACTGGTGGCTGCAGCTTATAATGCCGGAAACCGCCGGATTGCTGAATCGTTGGAAAAGCAAAAAACCAATAATTATTACGATTTGCACTTGAATGAGGAAACTGCAAGGTATGTATTTCGAATCCTCTCCATCAAAACAATTTATGAGAACCCCACGAGGTACGGATTTTATTTGCGCGAGTCCGATCTTTATCCGGTGATCCCATCTGAAATAATTGAAGTTGATTACAGCTTACCGGATTTGGGTTCATTTGCCTCCGAGCATCAAATCAATTATCAGATATTAAAGGAATTCAATCCTTGGCTCCGATCTGGCCAGTTACCCGCAAAGGCTGGAAAAACATACCGGATTAAGATACCCGAAAAAGAATACCTTTTTGTTGACAGGCATCAAAAAGATATTGATAACCCTGGTAGAATTTTCAACGACACGATAGATCAATAACTAAAACGGCTTAAATAAACCGTATCTTTGCACAATTTTTCAAATTTATCGATTTGAAGGACGAATCTTATATATCGGAAGTGGTAAAGGCGGATCAAAGCACCGAATACCTTGAGGTTTACGGCGCAAGGGTTCACAACTTAAAGGACATTGACGTAAAGATCCCCAGGAATAAACTGGTCGTTATCACCGGGTTGAGCGGCAGCGGCAAATCCTCGCTTGCTTTTGATACCATCTATGCCGAAGGGCAGCGCCGTTACATGGAGACGTTCTCAGCATATGCCCGTCAATTCATCGGTAACCTGGAAAGGCCCGATGTGGATAAGATTTCCGGTCTGAGCCCGGTGATCTCCATCGAACAGAAATCGGTAAATAAAAATCCCCGTTCGACGGTGGGAACCATTACAGAAATTTATGATTTCCTCAGGTTGCTGTTTGCCCGTGTTGCCGATGCTTACTCTTTCAATACCGGCGAAAAGATGGTCCGGTATACCGAAAGCCAAATACTGGACCTGATCAAAAGAACATTTTCCGATAAAAGGATCATCATCCTGTCACCCCTTATCAAGGGAAGAAAGGGACACTACAGGGAATTGTTCGAACAGCTTCGGAAGCAGGGATTCCTGAAAGTAAGGACTGACGGAACTATTAAAGAACTCACCTTTGGATTGCAACTCGACCGTTATAAAGTACACGATATCGAAGTGGTGGTGGATCAGATCAAGATTATAGAGGAATCTGAGAAACGGCTGGTCAAATCGATTCAACTGGCTATGAAACACGGCAAGGGGTCGGTTATGATCCTCGATCATGAAACCAATGAGATCAAACATTTCAGCCGGTCGCTCATGTGCCCGACCACCGGGATTTCATACAATGAACCGGAGCCGAATACATTTTCGTTCAACTCGCCCTACGGTGCATGCCCCAAATGTAACGGCCTGGGTACGGTAACCGAAGTGGACCTGGTTAAAATTTTCCCTGACAAAAGAAAAAGTATTCACAAAGGCGGGATCGCACCCATTGGTGAATACAAGCACAACTGGATATTTCACCAGATGGAGGCCATCGGGGAAAAATACGGATTTAACCTGAACACGCCTATTGAAGATATTCCTGAACAGGCCATCTCAACGATACTTTACGGTTCTGACGAAAGTTATACCATCAAAAAGGAATACCTCGGCATTACTTCAACTTACACATTGAATTTTGAAGGAATTGTGAATTTCATCACCAACCAGTTCAATGAATCGAGTTCGAACAGCATTAAAAAATGGGCAACAAATTTTATGAACTCTACCGATTGCCCGGTATGCAATGGATTGAGGCTTAAAAAAGAAGCCCTTTATTTTCACATCGCTGGTTTAAATATTTCAGAACTTTCCAATTTTGACCTTATAAAACTGAATAACTGGATTTCTGATTTGGAACCCAAGCTGGAAACCAATAAACAACTGATCGCCCACGAAATTATCAGTGAGATCAAATCGAGGATCACATTCCTGCTGGATGTAGGCCTGGAATACCTTGCCCTGAACCGTTCAGCCAGGAGCCTTTCAGGGGGAGAATCACAGCGGATCAGGCTGGCTACCCAGATCGGTTCACAACTGACCAGTGTACTTTACATCCTCGATGAACCCAGTATTGGGCTGCATCAGCGTGATAACCTGCGGCTCATAAAATCATTGCAGGATTTGAGGGATATCGGCAATTCCGTTATTGTGGTCGAACATGACAAGGAAACCATCCTGGCTGCCGATCATGTTGTTGATATCGGGCCAGGAGCTGGCGTTCATGGCGGTGAGATAGTCGCCCAGGGTTCGCCACACGATATGGTATTATGTGAGACCGTAACCTGCGATTACCTGCGTGGGAAAAAGGAGATCAAAATACCGAAACAACGCAGGCCTGGAAACGGGATGACCCTTGAATTGCTGGGAGCCAAAGGCAATAATTTGAAAAATGTCAATCTCCGATTACCTTTGGGAAACCTGATTTGCATTACAGGTGTTTCAGGAAGCGGAAAATCCTCTCTGGTCAATGAAACCCTATACCCGGTGCTGAACCAGCATTTCTACAGGTCAGAGAAAAAACCCTTACCGTTTGATTCGGTGAAAGGGCTGCAAAATATCGATAAGGTGATTGACATCGACCAATCGCCCATTGGCCGAACTCCCCGTTCCAACCCCGCCACTTATACGGGTGTTTTCGATGAGATCAGGAAACTTTATGCCCAGTTGCCGGAATCGAAGATACGTGGATACAAACCCGGACGGTTTTCATTCAATGTAAAGGGCGGGCGTTGCGAAACCTGCAAAGGGGCCGGGGTACAACTTATCGAGATGAATTTTTTACCGGATGTTCATGTGCATTGCGAGGCTTGTAACGGCAAACGATACAACCGCGAAACGCTGGAAGTGAGGTACAAAGGCAAATCCATCAACGATGTGCTGGAAATGACCATTGACCAGGCTGTAGATTTTTTTGAAAATATCCCTGCCATTGTTCACAAAATAAAAACAGTGAAGGATGTAGGCCTGGGTTACATAACCCTTGGACAACAATCAACAACCATTTCGGGCGGTGAAGCGCAAAGGGTCAAGCTGGCTTCCGAATTGTCGAAAAGAGACACCGGGCAAACCCTCTATATCCTGGACGAACCAACAACCGGCCTTCATTTCGAGGATGTGAATGTCTTGTTGCAGGTGTTGCAGAAATTGGTTAAGAAGGGCAATACAGTGCTGATCATTGAGCACAATATGGAGGTGATTAAAGTGGCGGACTATGTAATCGATCTTGGACCGGAAGGTGGAGAACGGGGCGGATACATCATCTGCGAAGGAACGCCCGAAGAAATTGCAAAGGATAAAAACAGTTATACAGGTCAATATTTAAAGGAAATTCTTAGATAATAGATTCAAATGTTATTTTATAGTATTTTATGAACAGGCATCAATTCTTTATAATTTCGATTTTGGTTTTATTTACAATTCCTATTGTACTAAAAGGGCAGGAATCAATCGATGGTCTCTGGAAATCCATTTACAACCTTGAATCAAACACAGATGATTCAGTGATCAACTATACCCGAATCATATTGAAAATTGACGGAAGTGAAGGTGAATTGCAAAATTATGACCGGTATTTTTCAGAAAAAAAGGTTTTCACAAACCGGTTAAAGATCGATAAGGAAGAACTCACGTTGAGCTTTTACCCCGATTCGGGAGATATAAAGACATATAAATTCAAAACAGTTGATACAGGCCTGGATATCATTTTCAATGAGGATCCGCTGCAGATCATCAGGTTCAACAAACTGCAGGAGTATAACCTTGGAGGTAAAAAGGAGGAATTGTTTGACTTCCTTACCAACAATGCCATTAAAGGCACTTTTGAGTACTACGACGAAGACCTGGAAATGGAATTTCATCCCGACAGTACGATGCTCGTTACAAACAGCGTAAAATCCTACCTGACGATCCTGAACAAATGGACATTACTTGAAAACAATCTTGAACTCTTTATTTACCTGTCCGATTTCGGGCCGATGGTTCAGATGACCCGAATAGCACCCGGAAGGATAGATTTTGTGGATGAATTCGACCAAATTTACAACGGCTATTTTGAAAAGACTTCTCCTGAAATTAAATTTGACAAAAACAAATTATTGGGCATCTGGGAACAGGAGAAACCTGATACTACAGGATTTTCAAGCATTCCGGCAAAAATGGGAGACAGGGAATTTTATCCACAGGAAGTTTGGGAATTTTCGGAAATCAAGGCCGTAAAACATCACCGCTTTTTCACCAGGGATACGGATTGGGAAACCAGTAAAAACGGGGAACTTATTATTTTAGAAAGCACCAATGACGGATATTTCAGAATCCTCTCGCTGGACGATAAAAAGCTGGCAGTTGAGCGACGTACAATTTATGGAGAATTTATCCGGGATACCTTTTTGCGGAGAAAATCACTTCCAAAACCGACTACACCCAACAAGTATTTTTAGACAAGAATTTTTTCTTGCTTTTTCTATATTTCCAAATTTAATTCAGGATAAAGGTGATCTTCAACCGGATAATTCCTTCAGACAAATTTATTTTATCTTTACAAAAACTTTAAAAAATCTATGGCCAAAGACTGGAAAGACCGGCTGGGTATCGTTTTTTCAACCAATCCCGATTTTCAATACAACCAAGGCGAACAACCGGGAGAAGAAACCCTCGCACCCCAACAGCAAGACCTGCGCGTTCAGTTGGATCGCAAAAACCGTAAAGGCAAGGCCGTTACCCTCATTACAGGATTTATCGGTTCAGAAGAAGACTTGAAATCACTCGGAAAAATGCTAAAGTCAAAATGCGGCGTTGGTGGAACGGTCAAAGACAATGAAATCCTTATCCAAGGAGATTTTCGGGAAAAAATATTGGAAATTTTACAAAAAGAAGGTTACAGGGTTAAACGTTCGGGAGGGTGAAAAAAATGAAGATTGCTGTTACCGGAGCCAGCGGCCATATTGGGAATGTGTTGTGCCGGGAGTTGAAGAAACTGGGACATGAGGTGAATGCCCTTTTATTCGAGGATCCTGACGACCTGGATAATATCGGTGTCAATACCGTCAAAGGAGATTTGCTTGATCCCGTATCACTCGAAAACCTTTGTAAAGATGCTGAAATTGTTTTTCATCTTGCGGCCAAAATTTCAATCACCAATAAAAACAAAAACGAGGTCTTCAGGATCAATGTCGAGGGTACAAAGAATCTTATGGCAGCCTGCTTAAAGCAACACATCGGGAAATTCATCCACTTCAGCAGCATCCATGCACTGGATCCGTTTCCGCTGGATGAAGAACTAAACGAGAATCGCCCGTATGTCAGAGATATTACTATGGCGTATGAACAATCCAAACTCGAAAGTGAAAAACTGGTTTTGGAAGCTGTGAAAAACGGATTGAATGCAGTTATTCTCAATCCTACAGCCATCATCGGGCCTTATGATTTCAAACCTTCATTCCTGGGTCAGGCGATCATGAAAATGTACAACAACAGCCTTCCCATGCTTGTTCCGGGGGGTTACAACTGGGTGGATGTACGTGATGTGGTGAATGGCGCCATTTCAGCCATGGAAAATGGACAATCGGGTGAACGGTATATTTTATCGGGTCATTATGTTGGTTTGAAAGAGCTGTCCTTAATGATTGGGAAACTACTCGATAAAAAAACGCCCGGGTTTTCCGGGCCAACCTGGCTAGCCTACCTGGGCATTCCGTTTATTAACCTCTATGCTCACCTGCGAAAAGAAAATCCATTATATACTTCAGAATCTTTAAAGATAATTAATAACTCAAACAGGAATATTTCGCATGCAAAGGCAACTCAAGAGTTGGGTTATACTGCGCGGCCATTTGAAATCACAATCAAGGATACTTTTGAATGGTATAAGGAAGTTGGGATGGTGAGGTAGATAGTAGCTGGTTAAGGGTTATTGGGGTAATTAGGGTAAATAAGGTAAATGGGGTAAATAGGGTAAATAGGGTGAGTTGGTAGTTCTGAAAAACAGAAATCTTTGATTTGGCAGTTTTTCGAGGGTGCACAACTGTAGGTCGGTATTGGCAATGCGGAAGTTGACAGTCGGCAGTAAACAGTTAGATTAGAGTTAAATAAATTAAAATGAATTAAAAGTAACAAGAACCACAAAATAAAAACACGGATTAATGTCGCAACAGGTATTTGATATTTTTCTTTATTGCTGGATCGGAATTGCCGTGATCCTGTTTCCTGTTTTGCTTAAGGTGACGGCACCTTATGGCCGGCACTCAAAAACCAACTGGGGCCCGATGATCGATAACCGGCTGGGATGGTTTTTCATGGAAATACCTGCCTTACTGGTCTTTTTGATTTTTGTGATCCGTGGAAAAGGGTACCTGGACAATGTAATTTTTACAGCTTCATTATTATGGACGGTCCATTACACCCACCGGGCCATCATTTTTCCACTACGGATCAAAACCAAAGGGAAAAAAATGCCGGTGGTTATTATGCTCCTTGCGGTCTTTTTCAATCTTTTCAATGGATTTTTCAACGGTTATTGGTTTGGGTTCCTTTCCCCTGACTATTCTATGTTTTGGACGGCCAATCCCCGTTTCATGGCCGGTTTATTATTGTTTGTCACCGGATTTTTCATCAACCAGTACCACGACCGCATTTTGATCCGACTGAGAAAGAAAACAACAAACGGTTACGTCATTCCCAAAGGCGGGCTGTTCAGGCTGGTCTCCTGCCCCAATTTCCTGGGTGAGATCATCGAATGGGGCGGTTTTGCCCTGCTTACGTGGTGCCTCCCGGCACTTTCTTTTTTCCTCTGGACATTTGTCAATCTGGTTCCCAGGGCACTGGATCACCATAAATGGTACCGCAAGACTTTTGAAAACTATCCTCCTGAACGAAAGGCAGTCATACCGGGAGTAATTTGAAGTTTTAAAAATATTACTAAATTTTAA
>JAFGBL010000163.1 GCA_016933115.1 Bacteroidales bacterium
ATTATGGAAAATTGAATATTATGCTGAATTCAGAATTATTTCATCAACAACACATCAAAATAAAATTTAGCCGACCATCCCTTTCATTTACTTCAATATCAAACCTAGTATTTCGGCTCGACACCGAGGTTGTACATCATAAACGACCATTCGTCGGAATATTCGTCTATGATCTTGGCCGTGGGTTTTCCCCCGCCATGGCCCGCTTTTACATCAATGCGGATGAGTACGGGGTTGTCCCCTGTATGTTTTTCCTGCAAAGTAGCCGCAAATTTGAATGAATGTGCCGGAACCACCCGGTCGTCATGATCGGCGGTCGTGATGAGCGTGGCCGGATAGTTAACACCTGCTTTTAAATTGTGCAAAGGTGAATAACCTATGAGGTAATTGAACATTTCTTCATTGTCCTCGCTGGTGCCATAATCCGAGGCCCATGCCCAACCGATTGTGAACTTGTGATAGCGCAGCATATCCATCACTCCGACAGCCGGAAGGGCTACCTTGAACAGTTCGGGACGCTGGATCATACAAGCACCGACAAGCAAGCCTCCGTTTGAACCACCGGCAATTGCCAGTTTTTCGGACGAAGTATATTTTTCCTTGATCAGGTATTCGGCAGCGGCGATAAAATCATCAAAAACATTTTGTTTGTTCATTTTGGTTCCGGCTTCGTGCCATTCTTCGCCATATTCGCCACCTCCACGCAAGTTGACCATGGCAAATACAAATCCGTTTTCAAGCAACACCAGTCGTCCGATACTGAACGAAGGGGTCAGGCTAATGTTAAATCCACCGTATCCATAAAGATAGGTTGGATTTTTTCCATCCAGATGAATACCCTTTTTGTAAACCAGGAACATGGGAATTTTGGTGCCATCCTTGCTTTCATAAAAAACCTGTTGGGTTTCGTAAGCATCGGGGTCAAAATCTATATCCGAAGTTCTGTAAATTTCCGAAGTGTTGGTGGCAATATCGTATTTATAGACGGTTGACGGGAAGGTGAAGGAGGCAAATGCATAAAATGCCTCGTTCTCATCCTTCTTACCCCTTATCCCCGACAATGAACCGATTCCGGGCAACAGCAGCTCTTCCAGGTATTTGCCTTCAAAATCGTAAATATAAGCAACACTGGTTGCATCCTTGATGTATTCAGCTACGATTTTCCCCCCGATCAGGGAAACATCCTGGAGTACCTCATCCTTTTCGGGAATGATCGTTTTCCAGTTTTTGCTTTCAGGATTTTGAGGATCGACCAAAACCAGTTGCCATTTAGGCGCATTTTCATTGGTCATGACCAGCAATTGGTCGCCCAGGTTGTCAATCACATTGTATTCAAAATCGAATCCGGCGGCGATCAATTGGAAGTCTTTTTGATTGCCATCCAGTTTTTTAGCATAAAGAGCATTTCCGCTTGTACCTTCCGATTCGCTCAGGATAAGGAAACTTTCATCTTCTGTTGTTCCGGCATAATAATTCCGAAGCGGTTGTTCGTCATTTTTATAAACCAGGACATCCTGATCCTGAGGTGTGCCGAGTTTATGGTAATAAACCTTATGGAATTCGTTTTTGGCTTTCAAAACATTGCCTTCTGCAGGGGCATCATAACGGCTGTAGTAAAAACCGTCATCTTTCCACGACATTCCTGAAAATTTGATCCATTCCAGATGGTCTTCCAGTTTCTGTTTGGTTTCAACCTCCATCACGAAAATTTCACTCCAGTCGGAGCCGGATTTCGAGATGCTGTAGGCAATGTAGTTACCGTCTTTACTAAAATCCATGCCAGACAGGGCAACTGTACCGTCTTCCGAAAATGTGTTTGGATCGAGAAAAACTTCAGGCACGGCATCCAGAGATGATTGTTTATACAAAACATACTGGTTTTGCATGCCGTCATTTTTGAAGAAGAAATAATTGTTCCCTTCTTTAAAGGGGACTCCGAATTTTGGGTAATCCCAAATTTGCTGCAAACGTTCCCTGATCTTGTTTCTGAACGGGATTTTTTCGAGGTAGGCAAAAGTCACTGCATTTTCTTCTTTTACCCACTCGGCTGTTTCCGCGCTGTTGTCATCTTCAAGCCATCGGTAAGGATCGGCCACTGCATGACCAAAATATACATCCACTGTATCAACCTTTTTGGTTACGGGATAAGGGTCCGGTACAATGGCAACCCTTTTGGGTTGCTCATTACAACTGTTCATCATAAATGCAACAACGACTAAAATGTTAAGATAAAATAACCTTTTCATACTGAATTTGTTTTTAATAAATTGTTTAAACCGATTCTTGGATAAATTTTAAATTTGTGGCTAAATTAATAAAGTCAGAATTTAAATCTAAAAAAATATCTTTCATGAGTAAAAAAATTAAAACCGCTACCATTTTTAGGATCGGGCTGAAGGATGATGAAGTACCAGTGGAGAAAAATTTATCAAAAAAATACAGCTATGTTGAATATGATACGTTTGGGAATGTGGTGTTGGAGGAAAAATATGATGAAGAAGGAATGGTGGAGGAGAAGTATGTTTACAAATATGATGATCAAGGAAAACTGATTGAAGAATTAACCTACCTCACCGAAGATGAGATTGTTGGCCACAAAACCTTTGATCGTGATGAAAATGGAGAGATCACAAAGGCTTACGTCCATTACCACGATGGTTCGTACGATACGGAAAAATACACTTATAATGCAGCCGGTAAGCTTTTGGAGAAAATAACAATCGATACGGATGGAGAATACGAATCAAAAGAAACCTCTATTTATGAAAATGACAGGATCATAAAAAGAGAGGAATATGACGGGGATGAGCTGATATTGGAAGAAACATTTGAATATGATGATGATGGTAACCTTGCCGGACATACGAAATGGTCAGTACAGGAAGATCAGATTAATTATGTGAATTCTTTCGACGGCAAAGGGAATGTTATAAAATCACTCAAGTACAATAACCTGGATCAATTGATCGGCAAAACAACATACACGTATAATGATCAGGGTAAAATTGCCCAAATAACAGAAGAAATGCCTCACACCACTGCGACAACAAAAATTATTTACGATACATGGGGAAATGCCATACAGCAAACCGAAACCAATGAAAATGGCCTGGTGAATAACCATGTGGAAAGGAAATACAATGAAAACAACCAAACGATTGAGTCGAAGGTGACGATAAATTTTCATGGGACCAGAATTGATCAGAAGTATTTGCTGAAATATGAATATGAATATTTTGACTGATCAAATGTTTTGTTTGAAAACCTCTTTTTCCGCTTCTTTATCCTGTAAAAAACAGATAGGAAATTCAAATCTATATTTAACAACAAAATGTTAATAAATACGTTGATTTTTAGGCCGTTTCATGCCCGATAAGTCAACACAATTTACTAAATTTGTGAACATTTTGAAATTTTGTATAACTAATTGAATATGACGACTGAAGAAAAAAATCTTAGATCAAGTGAAAATTATACGGCAAGCAATATTCAGGTACTCGAAGGGCTTGAAGCTGTAAGGAAAAGGCCGGCCATGTACATTGGCGATGTGAGTTCCCGCGGATTGCATCATTTGGTATATGAAGTAGTGGATAACTCTATTGATGAGGCGCTGGCAGGTTACTGCGATACGATTGAAGTTTTTATACATAAGGATAATTCCATCACGGTAATGGATAATGGACGTGGGATTCCGACAGGAATACACGAAAAAGAAAATAAATCGGCCCTCGAGGTAGTGATGACCGTGTTGCATGCCGGTGGTAAATTTGACAAGGGTTCCTACAAGGTTTCCGGAGGGCTTCATGGGGTAGGTGTTTCCTGCGTAAATGCCCTGTCAAACCATTTAAAGGCAACGATCTTCAGGGAAGGAAAAATATTTTTGCAGGAATACCAAAAGGGCAAGCCCATGTTCGATGTCAGGGTGATCGGTGATACTGACAAAACGGGTACGATAATTAATTTTATTCCGGATGATACGATTTTCAATACCCTCGAGTACGAATATGATATATTATCCTCCCGTCTTCGCGAACTGGCCTTTCTGAACAAAGGAATCACACTAACCATTGTCGATGAACGGGAACAGGACGAAGATGGAAAATTCATTTCCGATACTTACTTTTCACAAGAAGGGTTAAAGGATTTCATCGAGTACCTGGATGCTACCCGTGAAAAACTGATGAACGAACCCATTTCCATCGAAGGGGAAAAAGGCGATATCCCGGTGGAAATAGCCATGCAATACAATACTTCTTTTGCAGAAAACATCCATGCCTATGTCAACAATATCAACACCCATGAAGGGGGGACCCATCTGTCGGGGTTCAGGAGGGGTTTGACCCGCACATTGAAAAACTATGCTGAAAAATCGGGGATGACTGCCAAACTGAAATTTGATATCAGTGGCGATGATTTCCGGGAAGGATTGACAGCGATTATTTCAGTGAAGGTTGCTGAACCTCAATTTGAAGGCCAAACCAAAACCAAATTGGGTAATTCGGAAGTAATGGGTGCTGTAGATCAGATGGTAAGCGAGCACCTTGCCTATTACCTGGAAGAACACCCGAAGGAAGCCAGAAC
Organism: Bacteroidales bacterium; assembly: GCA_016933115.1. Classification (GTDB taxonomy): domain Bacteria; phylum Bacteroidota; class Bacteroidia; order Bacteroidales; family JAADJA01; genus JAADJA01. The sequence continues at coordinate 4,582 of JAFGBL010000163.1, forward strand.
CATTGTCAATAAGGTTATCCTTGCCGCCACTGCCCGACATGCTGCCCGAAAGGCCCGCGAATTGGTTCAGCGCAAGAATGTTTTATCAAATACCGGGTTGCCGGGTAAACTGGCCGATTGTTCCGAAAAAGACCCGAGTTTATGTGAAATTTACCTGGTTGAGGGTGATTCCGCAGGTGGAACTGCCAAGCAGGGCCGCGACCGGAAATTCCAGGCCATCCTGCCCCTCAGGGGCAAAATCCTGAACGTTGAAAAGGCCATGCAGCATAAGATTTTCGAAAATGAGGAAATCCGGAATATGTTTACAGCAATGGGAATTTCCATCGGTACGGAAGAGGATAGCAAAGCACTGAACCTCGAAAGACTCAGGTATCATAAGATCATCATTATGACCGATGCGGATGTTGACGGTAGCCACATTGCTACTTTGTTGCTGACGTTTTTCTTCCGGTATATGAAAGAACTTATCGAAAATGGCCATGTTTATATTGCCACACCTCCCCTTTTTCTGATCAGGAAAGGAAACAAAGAAAGATATTGCTGGTCGGAAGATGAAAGAAAGGAAACTGTTGCTGAATTTTCGGATAACGGAACCGAAAAGGGGATACATATCCAGCGGTACAAAGGTTTGGGAGAGATGAATGCCGATCAGTTGTGGAAAACCACGATGGATCCTGAGACCAGGATTTTACGACAGGCAACAATAGAAAACGGCACCGAGGCGGATCGGATATTCTCCATGCTCATGGGTGACGAAGTGCCACCCCGCCGCGAATTCATTGAGAAGAATGCAAAATATGCCAATATTGATGTCTGATAATTTTTTTTATTTTTGAGATCAATAATTTGAATCTGATATTTTCAGGAATCGAATAAGCGAAAAATATTTTCTGATCCAAAATACTGAACAATAATCGATGTTTGGAGTTAACCATAATTATCCACAGTTTAACAACAATTAACATCATTTTACGTATTTAAACTGTAGTTTTAATTAGTTTTACATTTTATTCGATAAAAAGGAGAGAAAATGGATTTCAAAAAAATAAAAATTACCGGAGTTATTGTTCTCACGATACTTGCGGGATTCCTGTTTATGTCATCGCGCAGCAGCACCGATGAATTGAGAAGGGAACTCCTGGTCAAAGTCATAACTTTCGCTTTGGATAACGGACATTATAATCCGGTTGTTCTGAATGATGATTTTTCTGAAAAAGCATTCAAACTGTATATTGAGCGGATCGACTACAGCAAAAGATTCCTGTTGCAAGGCGATGTGGACAAGCTCGCCGAATACAAAGATGAACTGGATGATGCCCTGAAAGATGTTGATTTCACCATGTTCGATCTTTCTGTTAGCATCCTGAACGACCGCATCCCTGAAGCACAACAGTATTACAAAGAAATTCTCGCAAAACCTTTCAGCTTTGAACTTAATGAAGATTATATATTTGACCCTGAGGAAATCGAATTTGCTGAGAACAAGCAGGAACTGAAGGAATACTGGAGGAAATCGTTGAAATATGAAATAATGGGCCGCATTTTGGATGCCAAAGAGAATCAGGAAAAGGCGGCTGAAAAAAGTGATACGGTAACTATAAAAACCTTTGCCGAATTGGAATCGGATGCACGTGAAAAGGTACTCAAACGATATGATGATTGGTTTCACCGCTTGTCGAAACTGGATGAAGATGACAGGTTGGATATTTATGTTAATTCCCTGGTCAATGTGATGGATCCTCACACCCAGTATTTCCCGCCAAAAGACAAAGAGAACTTCGATATCCAGTTTTCCGGCCAGTTGGAAGGTATCGGGGCTCAGCTCACACAAAAAAATGCATATATCGAAGTGAGCAAAATTATTCCCGGCAGCCCGTCGTGGAAGCAGGGCGAACTGGAAGTGGGCGATTATATCCTGAAAGTGGCGCAGGAAAATGAAGAACCGGTTGATGTGGTGGATATGCGGCTCGATGATGCGGTTCAATTGATCCGTGGCAAGAAAGGAACGAAGGTTACTTTAACCATCAGAAAGCTCGATAAATCAGTCAGTGATATTACCCTGGTGAGGGATGTTGTGGTACTGGAGGAAACTTATGCAAAATCAGCTGTCATCAATGACCCTAAAACTGGTTTGAATTACGGGTACCTGAAACTGCCATCGTTTTATGTAGATTTTAGCAAGATCAACGGGAAAAACTGCTACGACGATGTGGTTGCAGAAATCGATAAACTGAAAGACGAAAATATCGAAGGGTTGATTTTCGATTTGCGTGACAATGGAGGAGGCTCTTTGGAAGATGTTGTGAAAATCGCCGGTTTGTTTATTGAAGAGGGCCCTATCGTTCAATCGCTTGGAAAACGGAATACAAAAAAGGTGTTGAGTGATAAAGACCCATTAATACAATATGGCGGACCGATGGTTGTGATGGTGAATGCCATCAGTGCATCGGCCAGCGAGATTTTTGCTGCAGCTTTGCAGGATTATAACCGGGCCATTATTATGGGAGGTAATTCTACATACGGCAAAGGTACTGTCCAGAATTTTTCAGAACTTGACCGGATGATTCCACGCAAACCGGTTGATATGGAACCTTTAGGTTCGCTGAAGATGACCATCCAGAAATTTTACAGGATCAACGGCGGGACAACACAATTGACAGGTGTGATACCCGATGTGGTCGTTCCGGATTATTACAATTATATGGAATTCGGTGAAAAAGACCTTGATTATGCCATGCCCTGGGATGAAATTACCCCGCTAACCTGGAATGCCTGGACACCAACCTACGACGAAGATTACATTCTCGAAATCAGTAAGAAAAGAATAATGAATGATACATTGCTCAATTTGATCGATGAAAACGGGAAACGCCTCGAGAAAATCCGTGAAAATGCTACTTATAGCCTCAACTTCAATGCTTATGAAAAATTACAGAAAGATAGGGAAGCAGAAGGTAAGAAATATGAAGGTATTGGAAAAAACACATTAAATCTGGAAATAGAAATACTGGCTGATGATCTGCCTGAAATACTTGCAGATACTTCAAAAAAAGCCCGGACAGAGGCGTGGATCATGGATTTAAGAAAAGACATCTACCTGGTTGAGGCTTATAACATTTTGCAGGATATTCACAGTTACGAAGTCAAGAATGCAAGAAAGGAGGAGCGCAACTAATCTACCCTCTGCCGGAATAGTTTTTTCTTCTGGGTTTCACCCCAGTCTTTGTAAATAAAATACACATAATTATTATAAACTTTCATTTTTTGCACATGGGCAAAAGGTACTGTCATTGCAATTGTTGTTTCCCCGGTTAACAGATTAATTTCTTTCAGTGTTTTAGTCCCATTTATATTTTGATAAACGGCAAATGCTTTTTTCCCGGGTTCATCAAAAAGGATCATTTTCTCCCATTTTGTGGATTTAAAAAAGGCGTTTTGCAAAGTCGAAAGGGTGTTCAAATTTTTTGGGGTGTGGTAATTGATCGGAACCTCATTTACCAAACTATCTGATAAATTAAAAAACTGAATTTTTGCATTTGGATGGTTAAAGATACAAACGGTATCACCCAGCCTGAAAGCAGGAACATATATTTCGGAATAATAGGCCATCCGGTTGAACCGCAAATCAACATCATCAAATCTTATTTTGTCTAATATCGCTGTATCAACCGGTAATCCTCTTAAATCGGCCAGGCCAAAATTACCGGCACCGGATGACATAAAGTTTTCAGGGTTTTTGTAAAGGAAATCGATCTTGTTTTCATCAAAAACTTCACAGAGAAAGTGGTTGGTAGTATCCTTCCGGTCGACATAATAAAACTGTACAACAAGATCATAAAATAAGGACTTCTTGAAGTAAACCCTGTTTTTGATAGTGAACATGCAATCCATCATTACGCTCTTAAAAATATCCAGGTCAATGGGATCATAAAACCGGATATTTTCATTATCAATAAAAACCTGGTAAACCGAAGAACTGGTAAGCAGGTGGATATTATTGAGGCAATCTTTGAACAACCCGGCAGGTTTTCCGGGTAAAATGGTCAGCTTGAATTTTTCATTTCCGTCGTAATCAGTATATAACAGTTCAGAACGGGTTATCCTGCTTCTAAAGATCAGTAAAAGAATTCCGTCATCCAGGAGTTCATAATCGAGGATTGAATATTCACGGTCGGAAAACAAAGTGTCAATACGTTCAGAAACGATGGTTACGCCCGTCAGTACCTCGGTTTTGGGATCCAAATTGATAATGATTCGTTGAAGCGGTGGCATTTCCAGCCTGATGTTTTTAGTTTCATAACCTACAAAAGACAATGAAATGATGACCGGATAATTTTTAATGAATAGGGAAAACTCTCCCAATTGGTTAGTTGTTGTACCAATCCGTGTATCCTGCACCCGGATATTCACATTGGCTAATGGTTCTCCACTTCCGGCATCATATACGGAGCCAATAAGTTGTGAGTGTAGATTTTGACAACAAAGGAATAAGAGTAGGATCAGAAATAGATTTATCCAAAGGGGTTTTTTCATTATACAAGTAAAAGTATAAAATTAAAAAATCCAGGAATATTTCAGAAAAAAGAAATAGAGCAACAAAATGAATTAATCGGTAACTATCAATTTTTGTTTTATTTGCGATACATTGTTATCTTCGTCTGTGATGGTGAGGGTATACAGATAAATTCCATTTCCGAGCACATTGCCTGAGGAATCTGTGCCATCCCATCTCAAAAAAGGGGTATCAGTGCCCTCACTGATAATAGAGTTTTCGTAACGCAAAACCATTCTGCCAGTAATGTCAAATATCTGCAAGTTGATCTCTAATTCATCACCCGGCCGGGTATGTTTAAACGAGAATGTAGTTGTTTCAATACCCGGGTCAAACGGGTTCGGATAATTCATCGCCCTGCTCAACTCCAGTCCCGCATGTTTGTTAATAATAAAATCGATGGAATTTTCGGAAGAGTTGTTATAGGCATCCCATGCTTTCACCTGTATGGTATAATTTCCATCGGGCAGGTTGTAAAATGGGTATTCGACAGTTCCTATGCGGAAGTTGTCCAGTCCGGGTTTATAATATCCGGTCAGGTTTATTTCGTTGGCATAATCATCGTTCATTATGGCGATGATATCGTGCCCGATACCACTGTTCGATACATTGATACCACTGGTGTCATTCAGAAAAGCGATGAGCAGTGGATTTTCATGGGTCTGATCGCCCGATTCAAATGTCAGATCGTTGATGTACAGATCAATGTCGGGCCCCTGGTTATCAGTCGCAGCATTTTCATCAATGCCGCCAATAACAAAATCATTGAAATAACCGGCTGCATCATTTTCACCTGAAATTCCATAAAAACTAAGTTTTCCGTTACCATAATTCAAACTGATATCTTTAGGTACAATGAATTCGAACTCAAAATCACCATTGACGACCGAAGCTTTTCCTTTCCATACAACCTTGTCCTGGCAATAATATGTTGTCGGAATGCTGTTGGCATCGTTTCCAATTGTTTTATACATGGTCGGTTTATCATAAACCGATGGATGGATCGTGCCATTGAAATCATTGATCCTGCGACCTTGCTGATCGGTTATGATCCCTTTCACTGTAATTTTTTTCAACGACTTCAGCGTGTCGCCATGTGCACTTGTTTCGATTCCGTTAATATGGGTTGTTTCGATTTTGAATTTGGGATAAGCTATTTTTAAAGCGGGATCGCCCAATAAAACAAAATTACGTGTCGTGTATTGCCCCGGTGGCTTCGACAACCTGATCAGGTCGCCCAGGTATGGCATTTCACCCTCCGTTCTTTCAAATGCATGCAAATAGAACAGTTGGTTTAAGGCGAAATTGGAATTTGAATAGGCCAGTCGGGTGGTTGTAAAGAGTGCAATTCCGCCACCGTTCGGATTGAGCAGGGTGAGCTCACCTCCGGTTTGAATTTCAGGTTCATCGAAACGACTGAATTCGCAGGTAGCCGTTATAAAAACAGGAAGTTTATCAAAATTGGTCCAATTTGATATATCCGTCGATTGCAAAATCCTTTCGTGTGCCCAACCTGATTTCCCGCCATGGCCTACATAATTCATGATGAGGGCACCTTCCTCCATTTGTTTGTTGATGGCTTCAGTCACTTCAGGGTAACGGTCACCTTTCGGGGTACGAACCTGGTAATAAGAATCGAGATATATTTTATTTACATTATAAACTTTGGGGATGAAATTGAGCCCGTTGGCCAGGGTGTCGGCTTGTTTCAGGTGCAAATTATTATCTTCATCATCGGCTATGATGCATATTTTATTTCGCCAGTCACCGAATTGGGGCTCCGCCGGGTTTATATACCGGATAATCCGGGAAATTGCCAGGTCGGCCTCTTCGGTATTGATTACGGGTAGCCTTCCGATACCGACATCAAGGATGCCGATGCCGTCGTTGCCTTCGCTATTGTCGAGCAAGCCAAAATAATCTTCCACTACATAACTGGAGGCCGATATCAATGATTCTTCTGTCTGGAAAGTCGGGATCAGGTTGGTATTGAAATGAAGCCTGTCCTTTGGATCGAAAGAGCCGTCACCGAATAGGAGCAGGAACCTGGGTTCATTACCTTCATAACGGCTATACAACATCCGTAAGAAATCACGAATGGCGGTTGGGTCCTGTGACCCGCAACTAAATTCATTGTAGATTTTTTCAGGTGTTACAACCAATGAAACCAAACTGTCATTCATTTTGTGAAGAGTATCCAGCCTGTTGGCCTGATCCAGGAATAGCGGGTAAGTTACGATCACCATGTCGACCGGCCCGCTGCCGTGCAGGTTTTGATTTTCAACATTTTCAACAAATTCAGGAGAAGGAAAGCTGGTTCCGTTAAATGCGATGAACTCGCGTAACGAGTCGGTCGTGCATGTAAACTTGTACAAATTTCCTGTTAACTCTCCATCAATCATTACCGGATCCAAATGATGGGTAACTTCCCAAACGACTGTATTGGCATCGCTGTTCTGAATTTCAAATTGTCCGCTGTTGCCGGGACCAACCGAGCTCAAATCACGGAAAAGGAGTTCACCATCCGACAACTTTAAATTACGGGTAGCATTGATCCGGATATTATCAAGCCATGCACGGGAGGAAACGTCATATGGCAAATATTGAAGCCCGATGTTTATATCCGGGCTATCCGCATTGTAATAAATGGTGTTTTTCTTTTTCCGGGCGTAGATTGTCGATGCAGGGTTCACAGCAGTCAGTACAACTGTATCGTTGTGATTATCATTGATTCGGATGATCATTTCATCATTCGAAAAGGTTCTGTTGGCAAATTCAAATTTGATAATGACATCATCACCAGTTACAATTTCAGGTATATGAAATTGATAGTTTTTTTCCAGACTTACGCCGAATTCATCTGCATACCAGGTTTTACCCGAGAGGAGTAGATTGAGATTTTCCTCTTCATACACATCATAATAGGTATATGTATTTACGATATGTGTTGGCGTTAGGGCTGAACCGGGCTTATGAGCTATTCTTTTTCCCGGTCCCAATGAAGTGGTTATGAAGTAGTAGTTATAATCATCGTAATAGTCAATCTGCCGGTCGATGAAATCGAGTACTTGATTCCAGACATGCGGGCTTCTGCCAAAAAACAAAATGTAATCATCTTCACTGAAAATACCGTCATCTTCTCCATACACATATATGGCATTTTCTTTCAGGTCGTCGTAACGAAAATCTGCATTTCTTTCAGGCAGCATGCCCTCGCCATTGCCATAAATCCTGATATCCTTCGGATTGGTGGAAGAAGGGCCGATGCCATAGGAAACGAGGTCGGAATAAGAAATCTTGTAAATTCCGGTTTTTTCAACTTTAATTTTATGCCACGTGCCTGTATTTAAAACGGATTCTTCGGCAAATTTATCGGTCATGGATTTTAATTCAACTGTTTCATTGGGTTCGAGGGTGATCGATAGGTCAAATGATACCAGCTTTTCAAAAAAACCTGTTTCCGGGTTTTTCCTGAGAGGAATAAAACTAACCATTCCAATCGGGTTTTTTCGTTCGACCAATATATCGGACTTTATTCCAATTGTTGTTTCACCATAGCCCATTTCTTCCAGATATGCTGTTTCACTTACCGAGCAGGGCAGGTATTCAGTATCAGTAAAATGTGCTGTAATGACGTCATATTCGGAATTTACAGCGATCTGGTTTTGGAAAAGCGGCAATGAAGTGGAATAATCGGTTGCCGCACCGTTGAAATAGAGGTATTGCAAAACGGTTTGATTGTCGGGATATTCGGTAACAATGCCTTTCCATTCCAGGCTACGGCTTATATTGATCTCCTGGGCCGATACAACATTCACCCAGCTCAGAAGTAACAATACAAGAAAATTATGTATAAAAAATCTCATTAATTCCCTTTCAAAAACAAAACTTTTTAAGCCTTGATAAACACTTTTAAGACGCAAAATACCAGTGAATAGTTGCGCGCGGATGTGCTTAAACTTACTAAAAAGAATAACGAAAACAAACCTATTTTAATATAACCAGTTTACTTGTTTCCTGTGAGACGGTACCATCGTAGTTTCTCACAAACAATTTGTAGATGTACATCCCGCTTTCCAGTTTTGCACCATCTTCTGCACTGCCATCCCAACTGTTTGATTTGTATCTGTAACCACCGGCATGATAAACATCTTCAATTCGCCTGACCATCCGGCCGCTCAACGAATAGATTTCTATTTTGATATTCAGGGGTTGCTCGATTTGATTATGTTCAAATGAGAAAGTCGTTGAATTCATGAACGGATTGGGATAGTTCATCAGGCTTTGAAGCGCCATTTCATTGGATTCGGCTACAATAAATTCGGTATAGGCCGTTGTCGAGTTGTTGAAAACATCCCATACTTTCAAACTCAAGGTATGTCTGCCATTGGGCAGGTTAAAGAAAGGATAGGTAATGATACCCCTTTGGAATGAATCGACTTCCGATTCGTAATACTGGTTTAAAATGTAGGAATCAAGTCCATCTAAAATGCCTGTTATATCATGGCCGATACCGCTTCCAACAGTATTTATCCCGTTTTCGTCAAAAACTTTAGCAAAAAGCAGCGGATTTTCATCCGTCAATCCTCCGAATTTGAAATTTTCGTCGTTGATAAACAATTCAACATCCGGCCCTTTGTTGTCAATGTCGGCATTTTCATTGTAACCGCCAATGGTTACCTTGTCGAAATAACCTCTGCCGTCAATCGATTCATTTTTTGCATAATAACTGAATTTACCAAATCCATAGTTATAGGCAATATCTTTCGGAGCCACAAATTTAAATTCCCACTCGCCATTTATAATGCTGGCTTTTCCTTTGTATAAAGCATGATTCTGGATGGTGAAAGTAGTTGGGTTGCTCCCAGGGTCATTGCCAAGGGTAGTATATTTTGCCGGTTTGTCAAAAACCGTCGGGTATAAAGTGCCGTTGAAACCGCTTAAAATATTTCCTTCATGATCCCTGATATCCCCGCTGATGGTGACGGTTGAAAGTGCCCGAATGGTATCAGGGTGTTCTTCAATGGATATGCCATTTATTTTGAGTGTGAACACTTCATGAACTGGAAAAGCAAACTTCATGGCCGGGTCACCGATCAGGGCAAATTTACTGGTGTTTTCGATGCTGCCGCTCTGGTTCTTAGCCTGCCGGATGATATCACCCATGCGGTAATGGTCACCTCCGACATCTGCCAGGGCAAATTTGTAGAAGTTTTTATTAAGTGCCGAATTGGCTCCTGCATAAGTAGCTCGGGTGGTTGTGAACAGTGCAACACCACCGCCCTTTGGATTCAGGAATACCATTTCACCGGCCGATGTTCTTTCAAAATCATCGAACCGGCTGAATTCACAAGTAGCCGTTATAAATACGGGCATGTTATCCCAATTCAACCAACTGTTGACATCCGCCACTTTAAGTATCCTTTCATGGGCCAATCCCAATTCACCGCCATGCCCCACATAATTCATGATCAATGCCCCCCGCTCAACACGTGTGTTTATATTCTGAGTAACGTCCGGATATACTTCACCGCTGGGGGTGGAAAGTTGCTGATATGCATCCAGGTAAATCTTATCAATATTAATATTCTTATCGGTCGTATCGATTATAAATGCCAGTTCTTCGGCATCGCTAAAATGGAGGTTTCCGTCTTCATCATCAGCAATAAGGCAAATCACATTCCTCCAGTCACCCATCACGGCATCGGAATTGACGGCATAATGCATCACTTTGTCAACTGCATTTTCTGCCTGGTCAATATTGGCAACCACAAATCGCCCAATGCCTAAATCAACCATATCGTCATTGGGGATATTATCAAGCAAACCGTAAAAATCATCTTTCACATATGAACTTACCGGATTGATTGATTGGGGAGATTGCCAGGTGAGAATGTAATTGGTATTCATTGCGTTTAGGTTTTTATTGTCGTATGAGCCATCGCCAAACAGCAACAGGTAACGCAACGGTTTATTTTCTGTTCCTCTTTCGTAAATCATTTTAACAAAATCCCTGATGCCGGTAATGTCGGGAGCACCACTCGAGAATTCGTTATAAATGGCAGGGGGTGTAACAACCATCACCTCCAGGTTGTCGTGGTAATTGTGAAAATCTGCCAAACGTTGTGCCTCCGGAAGAAATAACGGATGGGTGAGGATGATCATATCATATCCAGAAAGGCTGTGTAAATTCTGATTTTGAATCTTCTCAACAAACTCCGGATTGTAAAAGGATGTCCCATCATAGGCGACGAATTCCTGCAACGATTCGGATTCGAGGCGAAAAACAAGCTTTTGGCCTGTATAAGTTGTAGTAACCCTTTTAACATTCTGTGGATCGGAAACATTCCAGATAATGGCATCAGGTGTGATTGTACTCATGAAATAGTCAGTAACCTGACTCCCTTCGGCAGTCTTAATATCCCGGAATTCCATTTGCCCGCCCCTGAAATTGAGTTTGCTGGAATAATTCAAGGTGTAATAATTCAGCCAGCCAACCGAAGAAGTCAGTGATTTGTTATAGACAACTTTGATCTCTATTTTCGGTGTGGTTACCATAAAACTATCGGCATCAAATTTTACTTTGGCATAATCCGAATTGAGGTTACCGCTGTTTGTGTTGGGCAGAGGTATTGTTAATATTTTATTGTTATTTGCGTAAAAAAAGAATGAACTTGAAATGTCAGAGCGAGCAGCTGCTTCAGCACTGAATTTTACGTATTTTGAAATATCGATATCCGGAAGGTCATAAACATTTACCATATTATTAAACAGGTCAAATGTTTCCCCAAACCAGGTTCTGCCTGATTTAACCAGGTTTACTTCATCCGTTTCATAATGGATCATTCCGTTGAATTTTGAAGTGGTATAAGTCGGTGTTTGAGTGGATGATGCTTCAGACTGAATTCGCTTTCCGGGACCCAGGTCGGTGGTTATAAAATAATAGGAATAGAAAGAATAAAGGTGCAATACCTTTTTGAAAGTATTGTCGGAGCTGTTGAATTTCCACTCGTCAGGGGATTCACCGTAAAATAAAATATAATCTTCTGAATTGAAGATTCCATCTCCTTCACCTGAAACAAAAATGGCATTTTCGGCCAGGTCGTCAATGCGTGGCTGGGTTGGGTCTTCAGGAAGCATTCCGCCACCATTTCCGTAAATCCGGATATTTCTTGGATCAATGGAGCCAACACCAATGCCCATATCAGCCAGTTGCTGATAGGTTATTTTATGGATACCAGTATTGTTTACCGAGATTTTATACCAGTTGCCACCGGCCAGAACCGAATGATCGATATAAGAACCGTCGGATAAGGTGGATTTGTTATTTCCTGAAACTTGTATTTCAATCAGGAATGAAACCAGGCGTTCATACAAGCCGGTTATTTCATTTTTCCTTACGGGAACAAAACTAATTGTGGCATATGGTTTTTTTTGCTGATAGGAAATATAGTTTTCCATATCAATCTCATTGCCAATTCGATCCAATCCTTGGATATTTTCAATTCCAGGCGCTTCTATGGTTTCAAAAATCAGATCCTTTAACTCGGCATGAAATTCCGAATAGTCTCCGGGAAGTGGAATTCGTTCAAAATAGACCGGGAGAAAATCCTGGTTCGCATTATTCATGCAGTCTGTGAACATCAGCACCTTGATTTTTTCCAGCCCGTCAGGAGTTATCTCCCTGATCCCTTTCCAGTTTAACTTTCTTTTATAACTTTGAGACTCGGAAAATACAAACAATGGAACCAGTATAACGGTTAATAAAATTGCTGCCGATTTTAATTTTTTCATCAGGATCTGTATTAATCAGTAAAAATAAATAATTAAGTGAATAAATTTGCCCCCGATAGTTCAGCCAAATTACAATGCGTTGAATATAAAATACTTAAAATATTATTGCCCAAAACTAAATTAATGTTTATAACGTTATAACAATTTTAATATTGTAATGTTTGCTAAGCCATAAAAGGATTTGCGGTCAAAAATAAAATACAATTTTACAAGGAGAATCAGTACAGCATTCACAGGGCTACTTTCATTATTTTTAGTGATGTTCGGGCTGTTAATGAATTTAAACAGTCGTGGGCAGGACCCATCATTTTCACAGTATTATGCCAATCCTATGTATCTGAATCCTGCCCTTGCCGGGACAGGTGAATGCACCAGGCTGATAATGAACTACCGGAACCAATGGCCTTCGATCCCGGGAAATTATATTACTTATAATGTTTCAGCAGATCAATATTTCGAAAAATTATCAGGAGGTGTCGGAATAATTGCCAATTCAGATAATGCAGGTAGCGGCATTCTGAACACCCTAAGGGTTGGTGCCATTTATGCCTATCATCTGCAAATGAGCCGTAATACCCAACTTAATGCAGGGATTGAGGCGACATTCCACCAGCAGAGATTAAATTGGGAAGATTTGATTTACCCCGATATGATCAATCCCATAACAGGCTCAGTGGATCCTGCATTATCCGGGGAACGGCCACCGGATTACAATTCTGTTATTGTTCCGGATTTCTCAGCCGGTTTGTTATTCGGATATATGGAAAAATATTTCATCGGCGTGGCAGCCGACCACCTGTCTCAACCCAATTTAAAATACTATAGCAATTCGGAAGGAAATACCCTATACATTAAATATACTGTTCATGCCGGGGCCTATTTGAACCTGACATCGAAATATGAAAGGAACGAACGAAACCGGATTTTACTTTCACCAAACATCATGTACCAGCATCAGCAGGATGCCGACCAGGTAAATGCAGGGTTTTATATCGAAAGATTTCCGTTGGTAACAGGCGTTTGGTACCGACATAATTTAGACTATGCCGATGGGGCTATTTTTTTATTGGGAATCAAGCATGACAGGTTTAAAATAGGCTATTCCTATGACCTTACCATGTCGAGATTAAAAGCATCAACCGGTGGTTCTCATGAAGTTAGTGTAACTATTTTCTTAAATTGCAATAAAAAAAGAAATAAGCCCGGAGCAATAAAATGTCCGGAATTTTAGTTATGTTTGCAATCAAATTTTCGAAAAATGAAGTACTTCAGGTTCTTAACTTACACATTTATAGTGAGTTTAATCGTTTTATTTACAGCCTGTTCGAAGCAAAAATCCGCTACCACAGGTTGGGAATATAACAATCCGAAAAACGGTGGATTTCAGGTAGTTGACTACCAGGGGCAACTTACAGGCCCTGGCCTGATCCTGGTTGAGGGTGGTACATTTACAATGGGTGCAAATTATGACGACCCTATGTACGACTGGAACAACATACCGCGGAGGGTTACGGTAAAAACTTTTTATATGGACGAAACCGAAGTCTCTAATGTTGATTACCTCGAATATCTTTACTGGATCAACAGGGTTTTTGGTGCCGATTACCCGGAGGTTTACAAAAAAGCATTACCCGATACACTGGTTTGGCGCGATCGTTTGGCATACAACGAGCCCATGGTGGAGTTGTACCTGCGTCATCCTGCCTATCATTATTACCCGGTGGTTGGCGTAAGCTGGATTCAGGCAAACGACTACTGCGCCTGGAGGACCGACCGTGTGAACGAAATGTTACTTGTACAACGCGGTATCCTTGATCTGGACCCCGACCAGTTAAATGAAAATAATTTTAACACCGAAGCCTATCTGGCAGGACAATATGAAGGTTTAGTAAATAGAAATTTACAGGATTTGAATCCAAACAGTACCGGTGAAAGAAGGGTTCGGCTCGAAGATGGTATCATCCTTCCGAGATACAGGCTGCCGACCGAAGCAGAATGGGAATTTGCTGCTGTTGCACAAATCGGTAATACAGTATATGAAAGGGTGCTCGACAGAAGAATTTATCCATGGAACAGCCATGTACTCAGAACCGACGACAAAAGTTATTACGGAAGTTTCATGGGTAACTTCAGAAGAGGCGAAGGAGATTATGCAGGTGTAGCAGGCGATTTGAACGATGGAGCCATTGGTCCTGCTATGGTTGGTTCTTTCTGGCCAAACGATTACGGTTTGTACAATATGGCCGGCAATGTAAGTGAATGGGTATTGGATGTTTACAGGCCTTTGTCATTTGAAGATGTTTCCGATTTGAATCCCTTCAGAGGTAACGTTTTTGAACGTAAGGTGCGTGATACCGAAGGTTTGATCGCAGAAAAAGATGAATTCGGACGGCTGCAGTACGAAGAGGTTCCCGTTGAAGACATCGTGGACAGAAGAAATTATCGAAAATCGAACAATATAAATTACATGGACGGGGATTACCAATCAACGATCAATCAGGATGACTGGCTGAAGGAAACAGAGGACTCGCATTCCTCAACCATGTATGATTATTCGCACACTACTATGATCAATGATAATGCCCGCGTTTATAAAGGCGGAAACTGGAAGGATAACTCATATTGGATGATGCCTGCAACCAGGAGATTTCTGGATGAAAACCAGGCATCCGATTACATTGGATTCCGTTGTGCTATGGATCGGGTAGGAAGCGATGATGGCTATTAATAATCAAATTTGAAGATATTTTACAGCCCCATCCCGGTTGCAGGAATGGGGCTTTATTTTTTTATAAATGGATAACCGGCTCGAAAAATTGTATGATCACTTTCAAGATCATCCAGTAATAACGACAGATTCCAGAAAAGTACCCCAGGGTTCCATTTTTTTTGCATTAAAAGGGGATCAATTTAATGGAAATGATTTTGCCCTGAATGCTTTAGATCATGGAGCAACCCTGGCAGTTGTCGATGAAAACCGTTTTCAAGGGGATTCACGGTTTTTTGTTGTGGAAGATACACTATCAGCTTTGCAGCAAATGGCCATATTGCACCGTGATAAAATGCATGGCAGAATCATCGGTATTACGGGTTCCAACGGAAAAACAACCACTAAGGAGTTGATCAACCGCGTTCTATCAATGGAATTCAAAACCAAAGCTACAACAGGAAATTTCAATAACCTGATCGGAGTTCCGCTCACCATTTTGTCCATGCCGATCGACCTGGAATTTGGAGTTGTTGAAATGGGAGCCAATCACATTGGCGAGATCAAACAATTATGCGAAATGGCCCAGCCCGACTTTGGCATTATCACAAATATCGGAAAAGCCCACCTGGAGGGATTCGGAGGCATCGAGGGCGTGATCAGGGCCAAAGGCGAACTTTATAAATACCTTAGAAAATCCGGCGGAAAAGTTTTTATCAATGATGATAACGAATTGTTAAATTCAATTGCAAAGGATTTGGAGGTAATTAAATATGGAACAGGCAGAAATGTGTTTTACCGCGGAGTAATTACTAATGCTTTTCCATTTCTTCAATTAAAATTGAATTTAAAAGGAAATACATCACAAATGAATACCCGGTTGGTTGGCGCCTATAATTTTGAAAATGTACTTGCGGCAGCTTGCATCGGTTCTTATTTTGGTGTTCCGAATAATAAAATTGTGGAGGCAATTGAGTCCTACAGCCCCGATAGTAACCGATCCCAAATTTTTAAAACTTCACGGAATACACTGATATTGGATGCTTACAATGCCAATCCCACCAGCATGAGTGCTGCCATTGAAAATTTCTCATCTTATCCGGCCAAAAACAAGGTTATGATCCTGGGAGATATGCTTGAACTGGGTGAGGAGAGCCTGTTTGAGCATAAACAAATCATCGATCAAATTAAAAAAGAAAATTTTAGTCGGGTTTACCTGGTTGGTGAGCATTTCGGATTGGCAGGTGATGACCTTTACCCCGTATTTGGATCGGTGAAGGAATTTGGAAAATATTTGATGGAAAATCCAATTTCCGAAGCCAACATATTACTTAAAGGCTCCCGTGGAATTGGATTGGAAAAATTGACCGATTTATTATAAATGGAAAAAATGGAAGTTATCGGACTGATGTCAGGAACTTCACTCGATGGAGTGGACATCTCTTACTGCCATTTTTCCCTAGATCAGAAATGGAATTTTGAGATTAAAAAGGCGGAAACAATCCCTTATTCCCATGAATGGAGCGACAGGTTGCGGAAATTGCCGGATGCATCTGCTTTCCAACTTGCTTTGACAGATATTGAATATGGCCGTTACCTGGGAAAGCTCGTTCACGATTTCATCAGGCGATATAAATTAAAAGTCGATTTAATTTCCTCACACGGGCATACAGTTTTCCACCAGCCTGACAAAGGTTTAACTTTGCAGATTGGAAAGGGCACTGAAATATTTGCCCAAACTTCTGTCCCTGTGGTGTACGATTTCCGCAGTCAGGATGTTGCCTTAGGGGGGCAGGGTGCACCGCTTGTCCCGATAGGTGACAGAAAACTTTTCGGGGAATACGACTACTGCCTGAACCTGGGTGGAATCGCAAATGTTTCATATGAACAGGATGGAAACCGGATTGCTTTCGATATCTGCCCCTGTAACCAGGTTTTAAATGAACTTGCCAAAGCCGAAGGAATGGAATTTGACAGGGATGGTAAATTGGCCCAGTCAGGTAAAATTGATCACCATTTGCTGGATATTCTGAATGCAATTCCTTTTTATCATCAAACTCCACCGAAATCACTGGGCAGGGAATGGATTGAAGAGAGCTTTATCCCACTTGTCAAAAAAGCAAATATTCCAATCCCTGACACAATGGCCACCTGTACCGAACATATCGCTTTTCAGGTTGGAAGAACCACGGGTTCGGACAGAAGCAAGAAATTGTTGATTAGCGGTGGGGGGGCAATGAATAAATTTTTGGCAGAACGGATTAAAACTTTTTCTTCTCCTCAGGTCATCATACCGGATCAACAATTAATCAATTATAAAGAGGCGTTGGTTTTTGCTTTTCTAGGAGTGCTCAGGTGGCGAAGCGAGATCAATTGTCTTTCTTCCGTCACAGGAGCAATTATGGACAGTTCAAGCGGTTTATTAATTGGAAAATAAAAAGAAGAGTCTTCTACAAGAAATCATATTAAAAACATTCTGCGAAAGACTCTTTGTATTTATATACCAAATGTTGTTAATGCAAAATTTGATACTGTAAATAGTATACTGCTGCTCCTGCCAGGTAACCGATAAGCGCAAGTAAGCTGATTCTCTTCAGATACCAAATGAAATCTATTTTTTCCATACCCATGGCCGCAACACCTGCAGCAGATCCAATGATTAATATACTTCCGCCTGTTCCGGCACAATAAGCCAAAAACTCCCAGAAAGCGCCGTCGACCATAAAGCTGGCCATGTATCCGGTTGTTCCTGGGGCTGCGATATCATACATGCCCATAGCTCCTGCAACCAGTGGTACATTATCAACGATGGCGGATAAAATTCCGATTATCAGATTTATCGCATAAATATTGTGTAAGTGTTCATCCAGGTATTCGGCAAGTAATCCTAAATGGCCTGCTGATTGCAAACTCGCTACTGCCGTCAGAATTCCCAAAAAGAAAAAGATTGTCGGGACATCAACTTTAGTAAGAATCCCCACAATTGTAAGTTTTCTCTTATCCTGTAGCTGTTTTTTTCTGTGCATAATTTCAGTTGTTACCCATATTACACCAAGGCCGAACAACATACCCATGTAAGGAGGTAAATGAGTTAATGTTTTGAATACCGGCACAAATAAAAGTGCACCTACACCCATTGTCAACATTAGTTTTCGTTCAAAAGCTGTTGTAAATTCCTTTTCTTCATTGGTGTTTATTACGGGCCTTTCAACATTTCCTTTCATGGTAAAGGAAAGCAGTAGTAAAGGAATGATCATGGTAACCAAACTTGGAAGAAAAACCATAGCAATAATATTAACTGTAGTTACCTGTCCTCCAATCCAGAGCATGATGGTTGTAACGTCACCAATGGGTGACCAGGCGCCACCCGCGTTGGCAGCCAAAACAACCATACTGGCATAAAACCACCTTGTTTTCTGATCGGCAACAAGTTTCCGAAGCAGCGCTATAAGTACAATGGTGGTGGTTAAATTATCCAGGGCAGCCGACATAAAAAAGGTTAAAAAACTCAGGATCCAAAGTAATTTAATCTTGTTTGTTGTTTTTATCTTATCAGTGATCAGCTTAAATCCCTGGTGCTGGTCGACAGTCTCAACAATGGTCATGGCACCCAACAGGAAAAACAATATGGTGGATATTTCAGCCAGATGTTCCAATATGGAAAATTCGGTAATAAAATGAAGCATTCCTTCAGAATTATTGGCTTCTTCACCTTCCAAATGGAGATAATGGGCCCAGGATTTACTGATATATTCCCCGGCTTCATTCATCATTGAAAGAATATCAACCCTTCCGATGAAAAATATAACCCAGAGGATAACCCCCAATAAAATGGCTGAAGCAGCCTTGTCGATTTTGAGGGGATGTTCGAGGGCAATTGCTGTATACCCTAGAATAAAGACGACGACCATTAAAATAAACATAGTACTTGAACGTTTAGTGGATTAAACACGGCTGCAAAAGTAAATTTTATATTGAAAAAACAAAGACATATTTAATGAAATCTATGCAATCGAAATATTTGGCCAATTTCATTATAATTAATTTGAGATATTCATTAACTGAATTAATTCCGCAATCAAAGTTGGAAATACTATTAAATCTCTGAAAAATAAAATCATAGTATTAACAAAAAACTGTTAAAAATTCTGATTCCTTTAATTTACCCTGGTGTTTTATAGTTGTAATTTTACCTCTTAAATTTAAAAACAATATGTTTACAGGTATTCTTTTGCAGATTTCTCAAACGGGTATTGCTATTGCAGATACAGCCAATCTGATGGCGGGTCAGGTTAACGAAGGTCAAACTGAAATTACCATGTCGTTATGGGACCTTGCCATGAAAGGAGGTTGGATACTGGCCATACTTGCGGTTTTCTCGATTGTTGCGATTTATATTTTCATTGAGCGGTTCCTGGCCATAAACAAGGGTTCAAAAGAAGAAAGAAATTTCATGAACAATATTCGTGATTTTATTCATGATGGAAGGATCGATTCTGCTGTTACCCTTTGCCGAAATAATGATACTCCCATTGCGCGGATGATTGAAAAAGGACTTTCAAGGGTTGGAAAACCTTTAAATGATATCAATACGGCCATCGAAAATGTGGGAAAGCTTGAAGTTTCACGTCTCGAAAAAAATATTGCCGGACTGGCCACCATTTCGGGGGCCGCTCCCATGCTCGGGTTCCTGGGAACCGTGATTGGGATGATTCGTGCTTTCTATGATATGTCAATGGCAGGGAATAACATTGATATTGCATTGCTCTCAACCGGAATTTACCAGGCCATGGTTACGACAGTTGCCGGCTTGATCGTTGGGATCATAGCCTATGTGTGCTACAACATTTTAGTTTCAAAAGTAGAAAAGCTGGTGTTTATTCTCGAGGCCCGTGCAACCGAATTTATGGATGTTTTACATGAACCCGCTAAAGGTTGATAATTAAAAATATAGGGGATCATGGCTATTCAAACAAGAAATAAACGCAAAACCGATTTCAGCATGGCTTCCATGTCGGATGTGGTTTTTTTACTTCTGATCTTTTTTATGTTGACTTCAACACTGGTAGCGCCCAACGCCATCAAACTTTTACTGCCATCAAGCAACAGCAGGACAATAGAGGCACCTCCAAAAATTATCGTTTCCATCAACCGCGACCTGGATTATTTCCTTCAGGGTATACAAGTGGATGAAGCCAGACTGGAGAGCGGACTTTATGAAAAGCTCCAGGGTCATGAGAGTGTTTCCATACGGCTTGAGGCCGATAAAACAATACCGGTTCAATATGTAGTGAATGTTATTGATATTGTCAATGACATCAATAGCCGGTTCAACACAAAACATAAGGTGATTATGGCAACAAGTCCGAAAAAATAAATATTTTAAATATCGTTATATTAAAAATGCCCTATATAAAAAAAGATAAAATAAAAGGAATAGCAGGAACAATGATTTTCCATGTCATCGTCATCCTTTTACTCATTTTTTTGGGATTTACAACTCCGCTTCCTTTACCCGGAGAAGAAGGTGTTGAAGTGAGCCTGGGATCATCATCCGATGGAATGGGTATTGTTCAGCCTGAGAGACCCCCAAGTGCAAAAGAAGAGGTGCCACCACCTCCACCTCAGGACACGGAAGATGAAGAAATCGTAACGCAGGATACGGAACCGGCTCCGGCAATTGAACAAAAAGAAGAATCCAATCCAGAAGAAGAGCCAGTGGAAAAGGTCGAAGAGCAACCCATTGTTGAGCAACGGCCCGAAGTGAATCCGGCAGCCTTGTATAAAGGAAAATCACAAAATACTTCTGCCGAAGGAAGTGAAGGGATCACAGGAAAGGAAGGGGATCAGGGGGAGCCTACCGGTTCGAAGGATTCAAAAAATTATATCGGGAAAGGCGGTTTGGGAGACGGATTGTCTTACAGCCTGGCAGGCCGGACACCAAAATTCCTTCCCAAACCATCCAGCAGTTTCCAGGAAAACGGAACCGTTGTTGTCCAGATCACCGTAGACAAATATGGCAAGGTGGTGAGTGCTATCGCTATTGATAAAGGTTCCAATACTACCAACTCAACCCTCAGGCGATTGGCGGAAGAAGCGGCAAGGAAAGCAGTTTTTAATGTCAATCCGGATGCGGCTGAAATGCAAAGGGGAACTATTACCTACCATTTTGTTGTGAAAAATTGATGGATTATAATCAGACCCTACATTACCTTTTCACCCGATTACCCATGTTCCAACGTATCGGAGCTGCAGCCTACAAAGCCGATCTCACGCAAACGATTGCTATTTGCAATAAACTCGGCCATCCTGAAAAAAAATTCAAATCGATCCATGTGGCCGGTACCAATGGAAAAGGTTCGGTAAGTCATTTGATTGCCTCAATTCTGCAGGAACAAGGATATCGGGTTGGACTCTATACGTCTCCCCATATGAAAGATTTCAGGGAACGCATTAAAATTAACGGCCGAAAAATCCCGGAAAAAGAAGTAATTGATTTTGTAGGAAATAACCAGGTCGCTTTTAAGAACCTGGAACCTTCTTTTTTTGAATATACTTTTGGCATGGCAGTAAAGCATTTCGCGGATGAAAATGTTGATGTTGCAGTGATGGAGACCGGGATGGGCGGTCGATTAGATTCAACCAATGTGGTCGATTCGGTAATTTCAATTATAACCAATATCGGTTACGATCATATGCAATTTTTAGGTGATACATTATCAAAAATTGCTGCTGAAAAAGCAGGGATCATCAAATATAAAATCCCTGTCGTTATTGGCCAGACGCAAGAAGAAACAAGTAAGGTATTCGTAAAGGCTGCACAAAAAAGCAGTTCGGAAATCTATTTTGCCGATCAGAACTTCAAAATACTTGAACAAGCAAAACCTGATGACGCATATGATCATCCTCTTAAAATGATTTTACAACATATTCAAACAGGCCGGAAGATTGATTTGAATTGCCCTTTGAACGGCAATTACCAGGTTAAAAATTTGATTACGGTTTTACAATCAGTTGAGATTATAAAAACCCTGGGTTTTAAGATAAGCCAACCAAGTATTCAAAAGGGGACTAAAAATGTAATAAAAAATACCGGCCTTATGGGCAGGTGGCAGGTGATAGCCAGGAAACCGCTTACCATCTGCGATGCAGCTCACAATGCCGATGGAATGAAGGAAGTTATAAATCAAATAAGCAGAATCAATTTCGATAAATTGCATTTTGTGTTGGGAGTGGTCAATGATAAAAATATTGAGGGTTTGTTGCAAATAATGCCTGCCAATGCAATGTACTATTTTTGCAAGGCTGACATCCCTCGGGGTTTGGATGCAAATCAATTGAAAGACCTTGCATCAAAATACGGTTTAAAAGGATTGGCACATCATTCTGTTCAGGAAGCCCTGATTTCAGCCAGAAATAATTCAAAGGATGATGACCTGATATTTATCACTGGAAGTACATTTGTTGTAGCTGAGGTAGTATAAATTTCCAGTATTGCTAGCCTCCACTGATCAGGTGAATTACAGAAACATCATCTCCATCCTGAACGATGATTTTTTCCCTGTCTTCTTTTTTTATTAACCTTCCATTGACTTTTGTGACCAGAAATTTAAAAGTGAAGTTTTTTTCAGTGATCAAATCACTTAATGAAATATATTCATATTGAAATTCTTCTTCCCTGTTATTGAGTGTAATTTTCATCAATATGTAATTTATTTAAAAGTATTTCGAGTACAGTATTAGCTTGCAAATTAGCAACCATCCCAACCCTGGGAGCCAATGGCGGAAGGTTCTCAGCGATTTCGTTCTTTCCATCACCACAAATATAAAGATTATGGTTTTGCCTGACCCGGATGCTGTTACTGTCGCCCCATCCGGCAACGCCAAGGCCTATCACCAAAGGAATATTGCCCATTTCCTGAACGGATTCGATGATCATCTGTTTCATTTCTGCCAGGTCAAAAGCCTCAACAATAACATCACAATTTGAATAGATCGATTTTATTTCCTCCGTGGCGAGCCTGATATCATGGATTTCAATATCAATTTTTGGATCGATCTTTAAGATATTCTCTTTCAGTGCAGATACTTTTTTCTCGCCAATCTGTTCACTAAAGAAGTATTGCCGGTTCAGGTTATCTTCCGATACAATGTCAAAATCCGCAATGATCAGCTTCCCGATACCAACACGTGCCAGTGCAACAGCGCAATTGGAACCTAACCCACCGGCGCCTGCAATTCCAACACATTTTGTTTTAAGTATTTTTTTAATTTCTTCAAATGTCATATTTCGACCCGGTTCATTAGC
>JAFGBL010000164.1 GCA_016933115.1 Bacteroidales bacterium
GAAACACCATTGATTCAAAATACTACTGGAAATATAAATGAAAAGAAAACTCTAATTAATCCTTTAATCAAGGAAACGGGCGAAAAAGTAAAAACTCTTTTAGAATGGGAGGCTCAGCGAGATTACCTTAAGAACATCCTTATCGAATATCAGTATGGGAGTATGCCATCAACTGATTTATTGGATACCGTTTATGTTTTGCAGCAGGAATACAAAATCGATGGTACCACCAGGGATTCAATGCTTTTACTCACCTTTCATTTGATAAGAGATGGAAAAACCGCAAGCATAAGAGCTGGTCTTGTTATACCTAAGCAACGAGGTTCCAAAACTCCGGTAATTATTAAAAATGACGATTTTATCTTTTCATTGAATGATATAAAGAGTAAAAGGTTGGAACAACTATACGCGGATAACCATCGAGATGAAATTAACAATTACAGCATCCGTAAGGCTACAGAAAAGGGGTACTCCTTATTGAAATTTATAAGGACCGATGTCGCATCCGATAGTGTAGATTCTAGGCAAACAGGAGTTTACAGATTGTTTCCCGAATATAATTGGGGCACAATAGCTGCATGGGCCTGGATGTATCAGGTGATTATCAACTGGTTGGAAAACCAGGATTTTGCCGATATGGATAGAATAGTGGTTACCGGACATTCCCGCGGTGGAAAAGCCGCACTCTGTGCTGCTATTTTCGACAACAGGATTGATCTTACTGTTCCCAATGCTTCAGGAACAGGTGGTACCGGAAGTTGGCAATATTCAGACAAACACCATTCCTTTGAAAGCATTGATCGAATTTTAAAATATTATGAATACTGGTGGAGTCCCAATCTTGATAGGTTTCGGGACGATGTATCAGAATTACCTTTTGATGCACATTTTAATAAAGCCCTAATTGCTCCGCGCGCGCTGTTAAATACGGGCTCAAGAGAGGATTATTGGTCAAATCCATTTGGGACTTATTTAACGCACCTGGCAGCAATGCCTTTTTTCGAAGCTTATGGTGTTTCGCAAAACCTTGGAGTTAAATGGCGAAATGGAGCACACAATCAGGATTCTGCTGATTGGGATGCATTATTTAAGTTTAGTGACAAGCTTTTTTTTAATAAGCAATGTGAAATTGATTTTAACGAAAGCCCTTTTTCTGAATATGAATACGATGCGATTTTAACCCCCTATCTAAAGGATCTAGATGGATTTAGTTCCATAATATTTAGTCGGACCAACGATTAGGTCTCCTGTAATTATTCACAAAATCAAAAGTATGCGGACAGTCAAAAATAACTCATCAGTTGGTTTCAAGCCGAAAATAACTATTCGGACACGCCAGTTTATCCTTTTTTCGTTGGGGATGCTTGTTATGGGAACAGCATCGGAGCAGAAAAAGGAAAAGTACAATATTCTCTGGTTAAGCTGTGAGGATATTGATCCAATATTAAGTTGTTATGGAACAAAAGGTATTGAGACACCCAATATTGATCGGCTTGCAAAGGAGGGTATTCGCTATAACAACGCGTATTCAACTGTAGGCGTATGTGCACCTAGTCGATCTTCTATCATCACCGGAATGTACCCGGTAAGCATCGGGTCGCATAACATGCGTACCTCTTCCAATGTTGTTTATCGGGGAGTTGACGGGGAACAATATCCATCGCATCATGCCGTAACAGGCAAAACGGGTCACAACATTCCCCAGTATTCAGTAGTACCTCCCTTCGAAGTTCGATGTTTTACCGAGTACCTGAGAATGGCTGGTTATTATTGTACCAATAACGATAAGTGTGATTATCAGTTCTACCCTCCTTTTACAGCGTGGGATGAAAATAGCAAAACAGCTGATTATAAAAACCGGCCTTCAGAAATGCCTTTTTTCTCGGTATTTAATCACGATATAACCCATGAGTCACGGATTTGGATGAATGCCGATCATGCGCAATTGGTAGCCCCTGACTCCCTCGAAGTTCCTGCTTATTATCCTGATATTTCCGTAGTCCGAAAAGACCTGGCCAGAAAATATTCCAATATTGAAGAGCTGGATGCGCAAATTGGGGAATGGTTGGCGCGACTTGAAAAGGAAGGGTTGCTTGATAATACGATAGTTTTTTTCTGGAGTGATCACGGGGGCCCTTTATTGCGCCAAAAACGGGCAGTAGGTAACACCGGACTACATGTCCCCCTTATTGTGAGGTTTCCCGATAAAAGATTGGCCGGGACTGTTTGCAACGACTTGGTTTCTTTAATGGATTTAGGGCCAACAGTTCTCTCCCTGGCGGGCATAAAGCCTCCCGGGTATATGCAGGGCGTTCCTTTTCTGGGTAAATACCGTACCGAATTAAAACGAGAAGCGGTATATGGCAGTGCAGACCGGTTTGATGAAGTATACGATTTTTCCCGTTCTGTTATTGACGGGGACTTCTCGTACATCCGGAATTTTGAACCGGGTTTACCCCGGGTTTACCGAAATAAATACCGCGAACAGATTGAAATGACCCAGACTCTGATTGAAATGGATAAAGCCGGGAGTCTAACGGGTGATGCAGCCTATATTTTTAAAGACACTCGGGAAGTGGAAGAACTTTATGACCTGAAAGCGGATCCATATGAGGTTCATAACTTGGCCGGTTTGCCGGAACACAGAGGTCAACTGTTGAAAATGAGAAAGCAGTTGGCTCATTGGCAGTTGACTGTTAATGATAAAGGTTTTATTGAGGAATATAACCTTGTACAGCTTTTTTGGCCGGGACTAAGGCAGCCCTGTACCGAAAATCCGGTTGTTAAAGAATCTGGAGGCTTAGTAGATGTTTTTTGCGCCACCAAAGGAGCCTCCATTGGATACCAGCTCAATGACCAGATTGGAACGGAGCGCTGGCTGCTGTATCATAAGCCAGTTCGGTTAAAGGATGGTGACCGTATGGTGGTTAGAGCGCAAAGGATTGGTTATAAAATCAGCAATCCAATCTATTATCAGTTTAAATAATTCACGAATAGGTAAGTTAATTATAAGTTTATGAGATGTAAAGCATATTATAGAATTTCCCTGGCAGTAAATGGCCTTTTTTTGATTACTCTGATAACTCTGGGTTATTTGTTTCGGGAGGATATTTTCCGTGGAGACGGAGAGGAGGTTGATAACCCTAAAATAGTGATGTTTGGAGACTCCCTGATTGAAATGGGAAACTGGCAGAAGTTGTTGGGACAAACGGATCTGTTGAATCATGGAATTGGTGGCTTTACAACCTCCCATTTTATTTGGGTGATTCACAAAAAGGTGATTAAATACCAACCGGAAATTTGTATTATGGATGGAGGAATTAATGATATATCGGTGGGAATCCCACTTGACCGTACCATTAAAAACTACAGGAGCCTCATTGATACGCTTTTATTGCATGGGGTTCAGCCAATAGTGAACTCTACGGTTTACCAAAGAAACAATCCGTTTAGCAAAGTGATGGTTGACAGTTTAAATCAATTTTTAAACGAATACTGTAACCAGAAAGGGGTGATTTACCTCGATATAAATTCGAAGCTCAGTTCCGATAAGGGCCTGAAACCTGAGTATACCACTGATGGAACGCATCTTACCCCGGACGCTTATCAGATCTGGGGGACTGAAATTAAGAGGGTACTTAGTGAGCCGAAGTGATGGTGCGTTAGGTAATGATTAAACACTTGCTTGTATGCCCCAGGAATAGAAGGCTTGCTGCAAAACAATTATAACAATTGGTTTGTGTTTTCTTTATTTGACTTATTAACCCATATGAATTCATAAACATAGGGATCTATAAACGATCTGTTTAATAAAATATTAAGACCACACCAAAATTATTATATTATGAAACGACACTTCCAATTCGCCAAATCAAAAAAGGATGGCTCAGAATGCATTCATTCTCCACAACCATCAGGAAAAAGGATTATCCGATTAAAGAATCGATCAATTGCCGTGCTTTTTATTCTCTTCAGCATCTGTCTGGATCCATTATATGCCAGTGAAAACTTAAAACTTAGTTCGCCCAATAGCGAAATTTCTTTAGAGGTGACATTGCTTGAGAAGATCTATTATACGGTATTTTTTAAAGATGATCGGGTTCTGGAAGCCTCTCCCATGAGTCTGTCAATTGGAGATAAAGCTCTCGGTGCGACTCCTAAACTCCTAAAGTCTGTAATCAAAGGTGTTGACCAATCCTTCAACACCATTTGGGGTAGTCGTCGTGAGATCAAAGATCAATACAATCAGTTGACCCTTGATTTTGAAGGAGGTTTTTCGGTGGAGTTTCGCGCATATAATTCCGGTGTTGCTTATCGTTTTGTTACCCGCCTAAATGAAGAACAGGTTGTTGTGAATAATGAGGAGGTCAGTTTCCGCTTCAATTTTGGAGTTGATACCTGGTTGATGGAAGAAAAGAGCTATGAGGCAAACTATGGCAAAACCCGCCTTGATGTGCAGGAAATGACAAATTTCAATAACACCAGAAACAAGATCTACCTTCCAATAGTGGTTCAGTCAACACCTAATGTTAAGGTTCTGATTACCGAAGCCGGCTTATACGATTATCCGAGTTTATTTCTGGACCGGGGCAATGATTATGAGAATTTTTTAAACGGTACCTTTGAAAAATATGCTCTTACGACCAGTATAGGTGGCTTTAGTAATTATGCTGAATTGCCGGTTCAGCAAGCTGATTATATTGCCGTTACCAATGGTACCCGTGAATATCCATGGCGTCTGCTGGTAATCAGCGATGATGACCGCACCTTTGCCGACTGTGACCTGGTTTACCAGCTTTCCAAGCCCAATGTGTTGACCGATACCGATTGGATTAAGCCCGGCAAGGTGGCCTGGGACTGGTGGCACGATTATGCCGTGGAAGGGCAACCCTTTAAAGGAGGTGTTAATACCGAAACCTACTTGTATCACATCGACTTTGCGTCAAAATACGGTTTGGAATATATCTTGATTGACTGGTTGTGGACCGACAAGTACGATTTGACCCTGTTTAACCCCGATGTTGACCTGCGAAAGATTACGAAATACGCCAGCTCCAAAAATGTGAGCGTCATCGTATGGTGTCCCGGGCATACCCTGCACCGGCAATTGGATAAAGCTCTGGATCTGTTTGCCGGTTATGGAATAGCCGGTGTTAAAGCCGATTTCTTTGGCCGCGAGGACCAAACAGGTATTCGAATGTATGAAGATATTGCCCAGGCTACTGCCAAAAGAAAAATGCTGATTGATTTTCACGGGGCAGCAAAACCTACCGGATTGTCCCGTACTTATCCAAACGTAATCAACTACGAGGCGGTTGCCGGTAATGAATGGAACAAACTGAATACCGACAAGGTTACGGTGAACCATAAAGTAATGCTGCCCTTTACGCGGGGATTTCAGGGCCCGATGGACTATACGCCAGGTGGCATGCGGAATCTCCAGTCGGGACATACCTTACGAATGACTATGCCGGAAGTTCATGGTACACGCAGCAATGAGATGGCCCTGTTTGTGATTTATAATGAACCCCTTAAAATGCTGTGCGACGCCCCCTCGGTGTATGAGCGGGAGCCGGAGATCACCCGTTTCATATCAAAAATTCCCACCACGTGGGATGACACACGAATCCTACAGGCTGAATTCGGGACCTATATTGTTTCGGCCAGAAAAACCGGGAATAACTGGTATGTAGCTGCAATTACCGGCGACCAGCCAAAAACTGTAAAGCTCGATTTCTGCTTCCTGTCTCCGGGAAAATACAAGGCAAAAATCCTAAAGGATGGACCTAATGCAGCAAGAATAGGTACTGACTATGTTTGGGATTTTATAGAAATTTCCGAAACATCCATGCTGGAGATTCCCATGGTAAGCGGAGGTGGTTTTGTGATTTTTATTGAGAAAATGTAAATCAAGAAATTATGAAGAGCTTAAAAATATCCTTTTTCCTCGCTCTGATTTTCAGTGTTGCTGCTGTGGCGCAGAACAAACAAAATACCATAAATGAAGTGCGTCACCGTCAGGTGCATCTCGATTTTCATACTTCGGAACTGATTCCGGAAATAGGTAATTTATTCAATAAGGAACAATGGCAGAATGCTCTAAAGACTGGTCATGTTAATCAGATCAATATTTTTGCCAAATGTCACCATAGCTGGAGTTATTACCCAACCAAGGTTGGCCGGATGCACCCGCATCTGACGTTCGACTTGTTGGGGGCTCAGATTGAATCCTGTCATGAGATCGGAGTCCGTTGTCCCATTTATTTTACCGTTGGTTGGTCGGCAAACGATGCCGAAACCCATCCTGAATGGTGCGCCCGGAAGAAAGACGGTGAGTATCTTGCGATGAATTGGAACTTTACCTCGAAACTGACAGATAGAAAACCTGATTATTCATGGAAATGGTTATGCGCAGCATCAGGTGGACCATATAATGAACATGTAAAAAAACAGGTTGAGGAAATCTGTCAGAACTATCCGGTGGATGGTTTCTGGTTCGATATTTACCATGTTGGAGATTTAGGTTGTTATTGCTCCTCCTGCATTAAAAGAATGAAAAGGGAAGGCATCGACCTCAATGATGAAAAAGCGGTACAAAAAAGTACGGCTATGGCCATTAAAGCACATATGCAGGAACTTCGCAATTTGGTTGCAAAATATTATCCAAATGCGACAGCCTATTTTAATGCAACGCCTCATGTGCGAGACACAGCCAGTTTTCTTTACCGGTTGTATGATCTGAATACCCAACAAGAATTAGAAGATTTACCTACGGCCTGGGGTGGGTATGATAAATTACCCTATGAAGCAAAATACCATTTAAGCCAGGGCAGCAAGATTATAGCCATGAGTGGCAAATTTCACAAAGCCTGGGGAGAGTTCGGCGGATTTAAACACCCCGATGCCATAAAATATGAAGCCGCAGCTATGATTTCCTATGGAGCCTCCTGTAATTTTGGGGACCAACTTCACCCTTCCGGAGAAATGGATATGGATACCTATAAAAATATCGGTGAGGCATATCAATATATTGAGCAAATAGAGGATTATGGGCCGGGAGGATTCCCTGTATCCAGGTTGGGAATGTGGCTTACATTGAAAAAGGAGGCAGATCTGGGGCTGGTTAATATGTTACTTGAAATGCATTACGATTTTGTGATTGCCGATGAGAACAGCTTGGAGAAAATAGAATTACTGATTATTCCCAGCTATGCCTGTTTATCAGGAAATCAAGCCGAAAAAATTGCAAATTGGGTTAAAAGGGGAGGTAAATTAATTGTTTTTGGTGAAGGTGCTTTAAATAAAGAGAAGTCCGATTTTATAATGGATGTTGGTGCACAATACATTGAAAAATCGCCTTATCAATTCGACTACACCGTTTTATCACCTGCAATTGGAAAGAATCTTGTTGAAAGTCCCTTCCTGAATTACGAGTCAGCTTTGAAAATCAAACCAACAGATGCTAAAATACTTGCCAGCATTCGTGAACCTTATTTTAACCGCACATACCAACACTTTTCCAGCCACCGGGAAACGCCTTATAAGCTTGAGGAAACAGAAAACCCCGCCATCGTTCAAAAAGGAAATGTGATCTATTTTGCCCATCATCTTGACCAGCTCTATTACAACCATGCAGTAAGGATTCATCGCGATTTAGTAAAAAATGCCATTGATTTATTATATGAAAGACCCATGCTGAAAGTTGAAAACCTGCCAAGTTGCGGCAGGGTTAGTTTGCTCAAACAAGAAAACAACAAACGTTACATTGCCCATCTGTTATATGCGCCGGCTTTGCAACGAGGAGAGGTAATGGTACTGGAAGATTTTGTTCCCATTTCGAATGTCCACTTGGAAATCGCTGTGCCTGAGAAAGTGGATCGGGTTTATCAAATCCCTGTCGACAAAGAAATTGAATGGAAAATGTATGGGAAAAAACTAGAGGTTAAAATACCAGCCTTTACCATGCATACCGGAATAGTGGTCGAATACAAATAAACAACAAGCAATGAAATCCAAGATTCTGATTATTTTATTATTGAATTTTTCGCTGGCGATTTCGGTAGTTGCACAAAAGCCAATTCTGCCCGATTTTCATGCCGATCCTTCTGCCCATAAATGGGACGGGAAATATTGGATATATCCTTCTACGGATGAGCCGGGAAGCACCTCATGGCTTCAAATGAGGAGATGGGAATGCTACTATTCCATAAATCTTGCCGATTGGAAACATGAAGGGGAGATTTTCAACCTTGATAGTGTCAGTTGGGCCGATCAGGCGGCCTTTGCTCCTGATTGCATGAAATGGAACGAAAAATACTACTTCTTTTTCCCAGCCGACTTTAATATTGGAGTGGCAGTGTCAGATCGACCCAACGGTCCCTTTAACCTGAATAATTCATAAACTTTAAAAAGGCGAATATTTTGATTTTTTCTGCCTTGGGATTTAATAACCCATATGTTGAAAAGA
>JAFGBL010000165.1 GCA_016933115.1 Bacteroidales bacterium
CGCTGAACAACCTTGGAGTGGGTGCAACCCTCGGATACCAGGTGAATGATAACATGCAGTTAACACTTTCCTATAATACGACTGTGAATGACAATGATGCAGAGGATTTGAAAATGGATGGATTCCGGGTCACCCTGATTTACGGATGGCACAAGCTGGTGGAAGGAATGAAACGGTTGGAAGGGGCTGAATAAGTTAAGGAGCTTTATCATTTGCAGATAAAGTCATTTACTTTCAAAAAGTAGAATCAGCATTCCACCGTCAGCCGGGGTGGTACTTGTTAACCCGATAAAAACCGAACATGGGAAGTTATAAGGGAAATATGAAAATAATAAATTTCCTTATCGTGGTTTGGTTTGGTTCGCTTCTGTGGTTAATTACACAGTCTGTTGGTGCTCAGGATTTGGATCCCCGTGCCTATATCAGGTTACCTGTCAAGACCTATACCCTCATTACCGGTTATTCATATTCATATGGCGCAGTGTTGACTGACCTTTCATACCCAATCCAGGATCTGGATGCCAGGGTCCATTCAGGAACGATTGGTTATGCACAAACATTTAGTCTCTTTGGCCTGTCAGCCCAGGCCATGATGGCTGTGCCTTATGTGTGGTCTGATCTTTCGGGGAGCGTAGTGGGCCAGCAGCAATGTGCATCGTTGAATGGTTTGGCAGATTCGAGGCTGCGCCTGACCGTACTTGTTCTTGGTGGGCCGGCAGCAGGTCTTGCAGAATTAATCAATGCCCCAAGGAAAACCATAATAGGAGTGAGCATGAGCATAGGAGTGCCAACAGGTGAATATTCTTCTGATATGCTGATCAACATAGGAACACACCGCTGGTCTTTTAAGCCTGAAATGGCATTATCCCAGCCCTTAGGTAAACGATGGCTCATAGATGTATATTCAGGGGTATGGCTTTTCACGGCTAATAATTCCTATTATCCGGGAAGCTCAGAACGTTCGCAGGACCCGCTGGGGTCGTTTCAGGTGCATATCAGTTATAATATCACGCCAAGGTTCTGGATAGCCTATAATACAACCTATTACGTGGGGGGAAAATCAACAATCGATGGCATAACCTATGACGACCGTCAGAGTAACACGCGTATTGGACTCACATCAGTATTGCCTGTAGGGAAAAGCAACTCCATAAAACTAGCGGCAAGTACAGGAGGGATTGTGCGCGTGGGCCAGGATTTTACAACGTTCTCAATAGGTTGGCAACACGCATGGCTTGGAAAGCCTGCAAAGGATTAAATGAAAGATCAATTGAAACATCCGTGATTTGCATACGCAAGTACGGATGAAAATATTAACGTGTAGAATTAAAACAAAGGACTATTTTTGCAGGCAGTTTAAAACTCCATAAATGAAAATGGGTTCAGATGAGATAAGCATAAACAACTGTTATAGTGAGTCTGTTTTGATTCCTGATTCAATTAATAATAAATCATTCTGTTCCAAAATCTAACTTTAATCACAATGAAAAAGATCTTTCTGTTTTTGGCATTATCTGTTCTGATGTTAACGATCAATACCACCGTAAAATCCCAGGTGCTCATTTCCCTTCTTCTGGGTGATAAACTGAACACCGGGACCATTGAATTCGGCCTCGATGGCGGATTGAACTGGTTAACGATGTCCAATACGGATAATGCAAAGTACCTGCGCGACTGGAACCTCGGATTTTATTTCGACTTTCGGATGAAGAATCCCCACCTGTTTATTCACACGGGTGTGCTCGTTAAATCAAAAATGGGAACAAGTGGGCTGGAACCCTATCCGCTGGGAAATGATTCGCTGGATGCTGTGTTCGCAGGCGGTACAGTGGACCGGAAAATCAACTATTTCAATGTACCGGTCATGCTTCGGTACCGGTTTAATAATTTTATTCATATTGAGGGCGGTACGCAGCTTGGCCTGCGCTACACCGGATTCGACCTGTTCAAGCAGGAAATCAATAAAAAGGATGATTTGACTTTTAATAATGATGTGAAAGATGATTTTACCCGGATCGATGCCGGTGCCCTTGCCGGGGTTGGTTATAGATTTAATAAAGGCAAAGGACTGATTCTGACACTGAGATATTATTATGGATTCGTAGATGCAGACAGGGTGAGCCCGGGAAATCAAAATTATTCGTCCATTTACATATCGGGTGCCATACCGATCGGAAGGGCCAAGGCGGAGAGAAAAGCTGCCGAAAAGGCTGCTGAAATGGAACAAAAAAAATGATCCGGTAGGGTGGAATGTGGAATTGGCAAGTCAAAAATATAAATCGATAAGAAAAACAATGGCTGATTTTTACGCATTTAACTGTGTTTTTATAACGCTTTCAGCCTGGTGGAGGATGCAACAAATTCCGAATGTGATAAAGGGAATGCGCAGGATGATCGGAGTCAATTCATCACGCTTGCCAAAGTCTTTGATGAACCAATGAAGCTTCTGGGCGGGGAGTTTTTTATTTAACTACATTAAGAAGAGGCCGGTACCGGTATGAATTTGCGACTGAGGAGGATTTCCGGTTTTTTTATGATAAAAAGATCAGTAAAATAATCAACAGATGATTTGGATCGATAAATGTAAGCCGGTCAGTTAAGTTGTGCTTATTAAATCTGCATTACAAACCTTAGGCATTGTCTATATAATTCATTTGGATTGTGCTATGACTGATTCAGACAAATCTAAAAAACACTTACTTTTAAGTTATAAAACATGTCACATATAATATAATTATTATTATTTTTGCTCAAATTTAGTTATACCAATAATTTTATATTTACATGAAAATCAAAACTTTATTCGTCAGCCTGTTGCTCATAGTAATGGCTGCAATGTATTATGGGTGTACTCAGGCGCCTAAAACAGAAACAGTACCGGCAACCATCGGTGCTGATGGAATTGACAGAACTGTGCTCCCGATTAAAGAGCCTATTAGGCCAACTTACAAAGAGCTTGATGTTCGAAATGCCACACCACCTGCCCGTTTCGAGGTAAAAGCCCCAGCTAAAGCACCGAACATTGTTATCATTTTAATCGATGATATGGGATTCGGCGTATCTGAAAGTTTTGGAGGGCCAATAAGTATGCCGACTCTGGACAAATTGGCACAAAACGGGAGTCCGTGCAAAAACCACTACCCGGTTTTCGGACAGGCATGATGAATAGCCCTGTGGATGCAAATAGCGGGTTTAAAGCGA
>JAFGBL010000166.1 GCA_016933115.1 Bacteroidales bacterium
ATCCCGGATACGAATAGCTGTGTTGACGGTCTCTCCAAAAACATTATACCGGCTGTGTTCATCCTTTCCTACTTTGCTCACGATCACCGGCCCGGTTTCCAGGCCCACCCGCAGGTAAACCGGATTGGACAACTCTTTGACCTCGTTGAATGTTTTGAACCGTTCCATCAGATCAATAGCTGCACCGACTGCCTTTGCCGGAGCTCCGCTGAGTGGTTCAGGAATACCAAATACAGCCTTGATGTTTTCACCGTCCAGGTTGCTGACCGTTCCTCCATATAGTTCGATCTTTTTGATCACAAAGTCGAAGCATTCGTTCATCAGTGAGGAGAATTTTTCTGAAGCTAGCTTAGATGACAGCTCACTTAATCCCAAAATTTCAGCACATAAAACCGTGGCTTCGGGTTGTGAATTATGCGATGATTTTGAGGATTGGTCCATATTTTTTATTTTTCATTTCAATGCAGCTCACCAATTAAAACGGGCTATTCCTTCTCCGCAATATTTTAATAACTTACCCACTTCCCCCTTCCATATACTTTTCATACTCCTTCAAATCCCACTGTAAATTCATCTCCTCAAACATCGCTTTTGCCTTCATCAGGCATTCGGTGCCATTCATACCGTTAATCCTGTCTTTTTTATTTTTGGGGTCACGCAGGAATTTGCCTGCTTCGAAGTAAGTGCGGGAGAGTTCGAGGTAGCCATAGTTCTGTCCATTTTGTATGGATCTCTTAAAATTTAGTTCAGCCTTGTTTGTATTGCCTTTCAACCAATGGGCAATAGCATGTAAACGATAAGCTTCCGTAAGAAGTGCCTTGACTTTTTGCACATGATGGATGAGTTCTTTGGTAGTTTTTAAAAGGATCTTTTTCACGGGTTCATGGTCTTCCTGCAAATAAATTTCAGCGATTTTGAAATAGGATTTTGCAATCAGGTATTGTGAAATAGTAATAGGGATTTTTATTCCTTTCAAAATTTTTCCGGCTTCAAAAAGATTGGATTCGGCTTCTTTGAGTTCGTTGTTTAATGAAAACATCATTGAACGAAAACAAAAGGTCATGAAAAGAACAAGCGTATTATTCGTCTTTATGGCAAGTTCAACTGACCTTTCAGAGATTTTTTGCAGCTCATCAAATTTCCTGAATTTAATATTTTGATATCCATTAAGTCGATGCCAGGCCATTATTGTAATACTATTTTCAAATGCCTCTGACAACTTTTTCATCATATCCAAAAGACGTAAAACAAGTTGTTCGTTTCCCCATTCAGTCTGGCTACAACCACTTACTAAATAATATTTTATTGGATGCCAATATTCTCCTATTCGAATACTATAGTTGAGGACATCATCTTCATCCTTTAGTTGTAATTTTTTCCCTGCATAATAAGCCAAAAACGCCTGGCCAAGTTTTCCGATGAGGTATCCTTCATTATATTCTTCAGTTATATATTTTTCACTTTTTTCTAAAACCCGCTGTCCCATTTTAAAAAATTTCCCTGCAAACAGAAAACCTACACTTTCGCCAAAAATCAAATAAGAATGAAATGAACCTATAATGTTTTTTTTAAATACATTATTATTTAACACCACAAACCTGTAACCATAGGTGGATAAATAAAACATCTTCACTGGATTAATTGTGGTTAATACCTTTACATTGAAACTGTTTATTTTCAATAATTTGTAAATTAATTCACCTGGCATGGCATCTGGAATGAACTTATAAAAGTTAATAACATAGTAACGCAATAAAAGGCAGTAAATCAGGTAGATCTTTCTTCGGAATTCTGTTTTTGGATAGGGTTTGAAATAATATGACCGAACCAGATCATAATATTTATCCGCTTCAATATATTGACCGCATGCAAAATTTGCATAAAACAGTTTCTCCTGCAGGTCAACAACTTTTTGGGGATCAGGAAATTCATTTTGTTGAATGCACAAATGAAGTGCTTTTTTAAGAAATGTTACTGCTTCGGTGGAAGCACCGGAACGCATCGATTCGTCGCCCGCCTTAATCAGGTACTGCTCTGTTTTTTCAGCTTGCCCGGCCTTGCTGTAGTGATGTGCAAGCATTCCGTAAAATTCATGGATTCGGCCAGCAAATACTTTTTCGATTGAGTTGGCTATTTTCAGGTGCAACTCTTTTTTTGTCTTTTCTACAATAGATTCATAAGTAGCCTGCTGTGCCAGGGCATGCTTGAACAGAAATTCCACTTCATCCTTTGTTTTCCGTTCATTAATCAACTGGACATCTTTCAGGTATTCCAGTTTATGGTCCATCTCTTCGATGGTTTGAGCTGCTTCTTCCAGTACCTTGTAATAAAAATTCCGCCCGATCACGGAAGCCGTTTTCAACAGTTCTTTTGTTTTTCCATCCAGCCGGTCTATCCTCGATAACAGAACGTTATCAATGGATTCAGGAATATTGGCATATCTGATATTTTCAGTGAGCAGGAATTTGTCATCCTTCACTTCGATCAATCCTTCATCAATGAAAGAACGGATCACCTCCTCGATGAAGAACGGGTTGCCTGCTGCACGGTCAATGATCAAACTATTGATCTCATCAGGCAGGCTGATCTTGTTGAGCAGGTTATGGATCAGCTCATCCGATTCTTTATCGGTGAGTGGCTCGATCCGGATTTCCTGGTAATGTTCTTTGAGGTTTTCCTCAAGGAATCTGCTGATCCGCCCGCCGGTTTCCTGATGTCCGGGCCTGAAAATATTCACGAATAAAATCCGGTCTTTTCTGACAAGCTTGAATAGCGACTCCATAATGATCACCGAAGAGATATCACACCAGTGTGCATCTTCGATCACGATCATCACGGGGCGGATGGTGGTCGCCCTGGAGAGTAGGTCGCGCAGATTTTTCAGGATCAGGTTCTCGAGGGCTTCCCCTTCAATGCCTTTAATACGATCTTTTGCTTTTCCTTCGAGGCGGTAACCCATCATGGTAGCGATGAAAGGGAATATTTCGTCAAAGGCTTCAGGATAAATTCGGCGAATACCATTGCCCAATTTCACGATGGATTCCTGTGAAGTATCTTCTTCCCTGATCTCTGCCCACGATTTGATGATCTGGATGATGGGGTGGAAGCTGAGGTTTTTCCCGTTAGAAAACGCCCTTCCTTCAAACAATGCCACTTTCTTCATCAGCTCTTTTTGCCTGATCTCAGCCATTAGTCTCGACTTTCCGATTCCCGCCTTACCCGTTACGCTGATCACCGATCCTTTTCCATTCATTAGGTCAAATATTCCATTTTGCAACTGTTCAAGTCCGGCATACCTTCCCACCATTTCGGAAGTGATCATCCTGCCTGAGGCAGGCTCAGTATTTATCTGTTTTTTAGTTCTTCCGGTCAGTTCGAATACAGGCATGGGTATTTTTTGACCTTTTACCGGTATAGGCTCCAGCGTAAGAAATTCAAATTGTTTTTGAACCGATGCATGCAAATTAGATCCCGCCAGCACCTGGTTCTTTTCTGCAAAATCCCTGATCCGCGTGGCTGTATTGACCGTCTCCCCAAACACATTGTACTGACTGTGGTCAGCTATGCCTGTTTTACTCACGATCACAGGACCCATTTCCAGCCCAATCCTTAGAGAAACAGGATAGGGCAATTCTTTTACCTCATTGAACATTTTTATTCCTGCCACCAGGTCAAGGGCAGACTCAACTGCTTTTATGCCTGCGTCTTTCAATGGCTCCGGAATGCCGAATACCGCCTTGATGTTCTCCCCGTCAAGGTTACTGACAGTTCCTCCGTAAAGCTCAATTTTTTTAATGACAAACCCGAAACAGTCGTTCATCACCGGGGAGAGTTTCCCCGAAGGGAGATGGACTGATAATTCATTCAAACCATCCATATTGGCTATCAGGATGACGGCAGAGTTTTGTGCGGTTGGGTTCATTGTTTCATGAAGGTGTTAAGTTTTTTCATTCGCTGTCATTGACCCCCATATACTTTTCATATTCTTTCATATCCCATTGCAGGTTCATCTCTTCAAACATGGCTTTCGCTTTCAGCAGGCATTCGGCGGCATTCATGCCGTTGAGCCTGTCTTTTTTGTTTTTGGGATCACGGAGGAATTTGCCGATCTCGAAATAAGTCCGTGACAATTCAAGATTGCCACCATAACTGGTACCTGCTTCAATGGATCTTTTAAAATTCTTGGCGGCCCTGGCAGGCTTGTTAAAGATCGAATATGCAACTGCACGCAAACGGTATGCTTCCGTCAGGTTTGCCCTGGCCTTTTGGGCATATTTGGCGAGGTTAAGGGTTGTCTTTAATAGGATTTCCTGATGATTCTCCTCATTTCCACCTTTTTTAATAATTTCCATCTCGAGATAACTTTTTGCAATGAGATAATGGGTAATGACCAGGGGAATTCTTAAGCCTTTCATCAGCTTTTCTGCTTCAACAAGATTGGCTTCCGCTTCATTATATTCTTTTCGAAAGGTCAATGCCATTGACCTGAAACAATAGATCATGAAAAGTACCATCGCATGATCTGTCTTTTTTGCCAGGTTCACTGAATCTTCCGAGATTTTAAGCAATTCATCGATTTTCCTGAATTTAATATGATAGAATCCATTCAGCCGGTGCCATTGTACCACAGTGTAGTTATTCTCAAATGCTTCAGAAACCTGTTCCAACCTTTTCATAAAATGTTTGGTCAGGTTATCGTTTCCCCACTCTGTCATATTAAATCCACAATAAAGATAAAAGACGGTAATATGCCAGTAATCCCCGATTTTAAGACCATATTTCAAGACCTTCTCCTCTTCCTCGATATCTATCTTTCGACCAAAATAATAAACATACATAAGCTGGCTGAATTTTCCCAGCAGGTAACCAGAATTAAACTCCTCACGGATATATTTTTCTCCCCATTCGATGATTTTCCTGCCAAGATGAAATAAGATGCCGGAATATAAAAAGACGGTGCAGGACGACAACATCAATGTGGCCTCATAGTCTCCAAATTGATTTTTCCTGAAAAATCTCAAATTATCGAGTGAGTTAAAGAACACCATTCTCGGATCAATCGTTGTCAGTGCTTCGGTTTTATGAGTAATGATTTTAAATAATTTAAGCTCAATCTTTCCCGGGCTGGCCCCAGGTTTGAATTTGTAGAAATACAGAATATTATAAAGCAGGACTAAGTTTCGGGATAGACCTAAAATCCGCTGAAGATCGGAATTAGGGGGAGGTCTAAAATAATAGGAAATGATTTTATCAAAATATTTTATGGCTTCCACATATTGTCCGGTGGCATAATAAGCTTTTGACAATTGCTCTTCCAGGTCAACCACCTTTTGCGGATCAGGAGTTTTATTCTGCTGTAGATAGATTTCTAATGCCTGCTTAAGATAATTAACCGCTTCTGATGAGGCGCCTGATTTCATGGATTCATCACCTGCCTTGACAAGGAATTCTTCGGCTTTTTCCTGCTGTGCTGCTTTGCTGTAATGATGCGCCAGCATCCCGTAAAACTCATGGATACGACCGGCAAAGACTTTTTCGATGGATAAAGCGATTTTCAGGTGAAGCTCTTTCTTTGTCTTTTCAACAATAGATTCGTAGGTTGCCTGCTGTGCCAACGCGTGCTTGAATAAAAACTCCACCTCGTCTTTTTTCTTTCTTTCATTGATCAACTGGACATCTTTGAGGTATTCCAGCTTGTGGTCAACCTCCCCGATCGTAGCAGCGGCTTCTTCCAGTACCTTGTAATAAAAATTCCTGCCGATCACGGAAGCGGTTTTCAACAGTTCTTTGGTTTTTTCATCCAGGCGGTCTATCCTGGATAATAACACGTTATCAATAGATTCCGGTATATTCGCATATTTAATATTTTCGGTCAGGATAAATTGGTTGTTTTTTACCTCAATCATACCTTCGTCTATTAACGACCGGATCACTTCCTCGATAAAAAACGGATTTCCTGCAGATCTTTCGATGATCAGTTGATTGATCTCTGCGGGAAGGCTGGCATGATGGATGAGATTTTTTATAAGCTCGTCCGACTGGTCAATGGAAAGTGGCGCGATGTTAATTGAGAGGCAATGATCCCTCAGATTTTCCTTTAGGTAACGACTGACCCTTTCTCCTGTTTCCATATAACCCGGACGGTAAATGACAACAAACATGATCCGGTGTTTCCGAACCAGTTTAACAAGCGATTCGAGGAAAATGACCGACGATATATCGCACCAGTGGGCATCTTCAATTAAAATAACGACAGGTCTTAATGATGCTGCCCTGCTCAAAAGGTCGCGCAGGTTTTTCAGGATCAGGTTTTCAAGCGCCTCCCCCTCAATACCTTTCATTCTTTCTTTTGCTTTTCCATCCAGGCGGTAACCCATCATTGTGGCTACAAAGGGGAATATTTCATCAAAAGCTTCAGGATAAACACGACGGATGCTGGTTTCAAGCTTTTTCAGGGATTCTTCATGCAAATCCGCCTCTGCGATTCCTGCCCACGATTTGATGATCTGAATGATGGGATGAAAGCTCATGTTTCTGCCATTCGATATGGCCCTGCCCTCAAAAAGAGCAACTTTTTTCACCAGTTCCGATTCTTTTAATTCAGCCACAAGCCTTGATTTCCCTAAACCGGCTTTGCCTGTAATCTCAATGATTGATCCCCGCCCGTTGATCAGTTGCATGAATTGTTTTTCAAGATAACGATATTCATTCTCTCTTCCCACCATTTCAGAGTTGATCGAACGTCCCGACTGAAGCCCGATGGTTGCGGGCGCTTTTTTACGCCCTTTCACTTCAAAAACAGGCAATGGTTTTTTTGTCCCTTTGACAGGAACCGGTTCGAGAACCAGAAATTCGAATTTATCTTTTGTGCTTTCCCATGTTTCCTGACAAGTTAGTACCTGCCCGGTTTCTGCAATATCGCAAATACGGGAAGCGAGGGTAACCGTTTCTCCCATCAATGAATTTTGAATTTTTTCACCTGTACCGATTTTACCTACCAGTACAGAACCGGTTTGAATGCCGGCTTTTATTCCAATCAGGGAGGGTAATTCGGTATTT
This sequence comes from Bacteroidales bacterium, assembly GCA_016933115.1. Classification (GTDB taxonomy): domain Bacteria; phylum Bacteroidota; class Bacteroidia; order Bacteroidales; family JAADJA01; genus JAADJA01. Next base: position 7,060 of record JAFGBL010000166.1, read on the forward strand.
TGGTTCAGGTCATCAACTTTATTTTGTAGCTCCATTGCTGAACTTACCGCATTTGCTGGTGTTTTTTCTGTAAATTCCGGGATGCCAAAAGCGGCTGTTATACTGCATCCGCTATACTTTTCAATCATTCCTCCATAAAGAGAAAGAACAGACCCAATTATTTCATAGCACTTATTCATTAATTGGGTTATCTCAGGAAACGGAATTTTTTGGGATAAATCGTCAAATCCGGTAATTTCTGCGTAAAGGATGGTTGCTTTCTGATGTCCGACTTCAGTTTGAAGTGTTTTCATAGCCGTTTGGATAACGAAAAGATTATATAAATTTAATCATTTTATTTATATCCAAATTTAAATTGAATTAGCGGGAAAAATTAACCAAATGAATAAACGTAAGGGATTAGTGTAAAAACGTATGATTTTTTTATTTTATCGAAGGAGCTTCTACAGATACGATATCATCTGACAAGATTAAACATAAGCATTAGGCCAAACTCTCAAATAAATTCAATAGTTTTTCACGTTTACGAAAAGAAACAGGTACAACCGAGCCATCCGACAAAATTACATCCCCACTGTCGGTTTTATCAAAATACTGAAGTTTATTGATATTGATCAAATGTGATTTATGTACCCGGTGGAAGCCTTTGTCAATCAATTCCTGTTCGTAATTGTTGATTGCCTTGCAAACAAGCACCTTTCGCCCACCCTCAATATAAAAGGTTGAATAATTGCCGTCAGCCTCTATTCGGATAATATCAGCTGTATTTACAAGATGAATATACTCATTGGTTTTCAGAATAATTTTATCCATTTTGTTCAGTGCCCTGATGTTTTGCTCAAGAGCTTTGAACTGCATTTTTTCTTCATGCCTGATGATATCATCAGCCCTGTTAATGGCGAGTGTCAGTTCCTCCTCATCAATGGGCTTCAGGATATAATCGATAGCGCCGAATTTATAACCCTTAATGGCGTATTCCATATAGCCCGAAATAAAAATCACCTTAAAAAAGGGCTTGTCAAAATGCTTGATCAGATCAAAACCACTGCCATCGGGCATTTTAATATCGAGCAAAACAAGATCAGGTTCATGGTTGTTAATTGCAGCAACACCTGATTGTACATTATCAGCGACAGCTATAATGGAAACATTCGGGCAATAGCATTGAACGGGAGTCCGTGCAAAAACCACTACCCGGTTTTCGGACAGGCATGATGAATAGCCCTGTGGATGCAAATAGCGGGTTTAAAGCGA
>JAFGBL010000167.1 GCA_016933115.1 Bacteroidales bacterium
AAACCATTTTACTTTGTCTGAGTTCAATCGATCGTATTAACCAAAGAAAAAAACTACTAATCAAATTGACATTGGAAAATAGTAAAATTACATAAATTTCACTTATGACTTGAATAAACACGTTCCCTTCCTGCCTGGCCCATTTTATTGCGCAAGCTGGCATCAGTCATAAGCATCATCAGATAATTGGCAATATCCTGAACATTTGCTCTGTAATCTACCGTGCGTTGTAATTTAAATTTAACTTTGTGTTTATTTTCAAAACCTGACTCTTCTCCGAGCATGACTTCCTTCACCATTATTTTCTGTGCTACAGTGGCGAGGAAAGCCGTTCCCCCATGAATAAGCGTATCCAACATGCCCATAGCTTTAATGCTTATGACTGGGTTTACCACAAGCACCGGCTTCTATCTGCGGCATTCCGAATCCCTCGAGGCGGGAGGGCGCTGCATAAATATCGCAAGCCCCAAACAGGTATGGCATAAAAGTTTTGGAAATGGTACTTGTGGTATAAACCACATTTTTTTCAATACCCAGATGTGTAGCCATTTCCAGATCGAGCAGATTTTGGGCTTTGGTTCGTGGTTGTGGCCAAACCTTGCATACATATTTCCAATCGGGAGCTTTGGCATCAATGATCGCAAGCGCCTGCATAACTTCCTGTGCTCCTTTTGATGCAGCATCGCCACCAACGGTAAGGATCATGACCTGATCGGGTGAAATGCCCAGCGAATCTCTGACAGCCAGAATTTTCGGGTCGCTTTTTGAGTGAGAAATGAAAGAATCGGTATCGCAGCCAACAGGTAATACTTCAATATTATCGCTGTCGATCCCATCCCGGACGTACATCTCCTTAACCCAATTGGATGTTACCAGTACCAGTGGTAGCGCATTCAAAATCTCCTGGTAGTTGGCAATATAACCGTCGGCAACCAGCCAGGGTACCGGTTGAACGCCATACCGCTGCGGGTGGAGCACCAATTGTGGCGTGTGGCCCCAATAACCTACACCAACAACAACATCTGGTTCAAACCAGCGATAATACCATTCCTTCTCCTGTGCAGATTCGAAATGAACGGCGTAAGCATACACACCCATTTCAAGGAGGCCCCTGTATAACAGATCGCCCTGGGTTGCAAGACCTCCGGGTGAAGGAGGATAATCATATAGCACCAATACTTTCACGCCGGAACTCCTCCATTTTTTAGCCATTTTTTAGCAACATACGGATCGGTAAATTGCCAGAATGCTTCTGCTTTCGGTGATGTTTTTGCTTCAAAACTGTTTTTTTCAAATCCGTACGTCTCTGTAATTATGCTGTATTTTCTGCGCCATATCCGTTTCATAAGCGTGAGATAAATAGCAGCGTTTTCGACAGGCCTGGGATAGTATCTCTTATTGCCATCCTCGTAAGCAAAAGTCCAAAGCTCAGTGGCATCTATTCTCCCGGTATACCAAAGATTTATAATTGCTTTACTTACTTCTTCATGCCGAAGGTGCCTGGTATATTCTCCCGAAGGATTATGAGAAATAATTAAATCGAAATGTTTAGCAGGAATTAAATCCATTATAGCTCCCGCAATATCTTTTTCATCCAGAGGCTTCTGTTCAGGTCCGTCGTAAAGGTCACCCATGATCCCTTCCGATTTAAAAACTTCTAATGCATTGTAGAATCTGGGGGCACGTTCCGTATCGCTTCCACGACAAAGACATAAAATATAACACTTCCATAAGGGATGGCTCAATACCGTTCCTCCGGCCCATAATGTTTCATCATCGGGATGGGCAACGATAAGTACGACTGCCTTTTCTTTCATACTTTTTCAGGTGTTAACACCCTTCAATATGAGGTATGAAATGATCTTTAACAAAAGCCTCTTCCTGATTTGTTGTCATTTTATCAGCAGGTTTAACTTCAATTATAATATTTTCAAAATGACGATCTTCTTTTAATAGATTGAATAATTCGTTTTTAGCATCAGTTGGTCCAAACAGGAGCACTTCATCATAATCTTTGATAACATCGATTAAGCTTTTGAAAAAATCTGCGAGTTGATTTTGCTCTCTGTTTTGCATCAGGCTTTCATCCAGCTTTAAATTTTCTATTTTCTCATGAGATTCAGATTGTGATACAACGATATTTGTCACAATGATATCATTTGTTAATGCCATCAAATGAGCAGTTGAATGATCCATCCAAATGCCTAATTTTTTCTTCGATTTCATTTTAAGTCTGTTTTCTAATTAATTTTTTTTCTATTTATTAAATCCCTCTCAAAGATGGTAGTTGACATTCGTCAATACTTATGTAAACATTTCTTTAATTGACCTGGAGGTTTATGGCTTTTGTTAACATTAATCATCATAGGGTGAATGCTATAAGCAACTTAACTTTTTACCGATTGATAATGGCCAACCAGTAATACATTCTTTAAGATTTACGGTCTATTGGTATTATCCCTGCCATTTCTCCGATAATATTAACCAGGTCAGATCCCGTTGGAATTACAATTTTTGCATTTTTCTCGAGAGATGTTTCAAGTGCCTCAAGTTTTCTTAATAATTGAGCGTTTCCGACAAAATATTTATCTGCCGCTTCATTTATCAGTTTAATGGCTTCAGCCTCACCTTCTGCATGCAATATTTTCGATTGCTTAAAACCTTCGGCTTCTTTAATCTTGGAGCGTTTTATACCATCGGCAACAGTTTCCGCAGCAGTGGCAGAGTCAATGGCAGCAATTTTTTCATTCTCGGCTTTTACCACTTTATTCATGGTGTCCTGCACATCTGATGGGGGATCAATCTCCTTCAACTCGGT
>JAFGBL010000168.1 GCA_016933115.1 Bacteroidales bacterium
AGAGCTTGCTTCCTCTTCAGGTTAACGACCGCATGATACAAATTTTTTTTCTAAAAATCACCAACTATTTTTCAGTACATTACCAAAGTATCCCTCAGATCATCTACAAATGTAAAGTTCCAGGATAAACTGAGGCATTCATTACGGCATCTTATTTCTTTATAACCTTTAAGGTTTTGTGAACCGAATAATTATTTCCTGTTGCTCTGTATATCAGGAAATAAATTCCATTCGTCCAGTCATCAGGTTTTACTTCCGTGGTATAGCTGCCTTTTGATTTGTATTCCCGCACTGGTTCAACAATTCTATTGCCGAAAAGATCGATGATTTCAATGTTTATCATTGCATCAGCCATAACAACATAATTGATCCTGAATTCCGAAGTAAACGGATTCGGCTCAATCCGAACCAAACCTTCCTCAGCCTGAAACAGAAAATGATCCTGATGACCTGTATTGATGCACGTATCACATGATCCAAAACATACTGCAAGCAGGGTAGAATCCATATCCGGAACGTCGATATAGCGGTTGTACCCCCCCTGTCCGTCATCTTCACCGCATGCTTCCGGCACGGCTTCTGCCCCGTCCCAGGTATTCCCATTGATGAATTTATACTGGTAATGATACGTTTCATAAAGCGGAAGGGAAACCTCGTAAATATTATCTTCTACCAGGATCATCCCGGTTGCTCCCGGATCCCAACCCTGGAAACTGCCTGCAAGGTGAACTCCATCGGGTGTAACGGTTTGATCCGACATATCTACCCTGAAAGTAATCATTCTTTCAGGAGGGGTTATTCCACAAGGAGAACAACTTCCAAAACAGACTGAAATCAATGTAGTATCTTGTGAAGGAACGTCTATGAACCGATTGTATCCGCCCGAACCGTTATCTTCACCGCATTCTGCCGGAACAATTTCTTCTCCGTCCCAGGTATTGCCATTGATAAATTTGTATTGGTAATGAAATCCTTCAAGCAAAGGAAGGATCACTTCATAAATATCATCCTGATAAACGGTCATTGGCGTGGCTTCCGGATCCCAGCCCTGGAAACTTCCGGCAAGGTGGATACCATCCGGCGAAATGGTTTGTTCAGCCATATCAACCCGGAAAGTAACCGAATATTCCTCCGGTCCGCTTCCGCAGGGGAAACAACTGCTGAAACAAACTGAAGTCAGCACGGTATCCTGCTCAGGAACATCAATGAAGCGGTTGTATCCGCCTGTTCCATTGTCCTCTCCACATTCTGACGGAACCAACTCCTCCCCGTCCCAGGTATTTCCATTGATAAACTTGTACTGGTAATGATATCCTTCATATAAAGGCACAACAACTTCATAAATGTCATCCTGGTAAACAGTCATGGATGTAGCCCCCGGATCCCAGCCCTGGAAACTGCCGGCCAGGTGAATACCATCCGGAGAGATGGTCTGTTCTGCCATATCAACGCGGAAAGTCACCATTCTTTCGGGGGGTGTAACCCCACATGGCTCGCAACTGTTAAAACATACAGCAACAAGCGTAGTATCTTCATAGGGAACGTCGATAAACCTGTTGTAACCTCCCTGTCCGTCGTCTTCTCCGCATTCTTCAGGCACCGATTCGACGTCATCCCATGTAATTCCGTTTATAAATTTATATTGATGATGGTCGCCTGCCCAAAGGGTAAAAGTAAGTTCATAAATATCATCCCCAATCAATGTCATTTCACTGGCACCGGGGTCCCAACCCTGAAAAGAGCCTGCAACATGGACTCCGGCTGGTGAAACAGGCTGTTCCGACAAATCTACCCGGAAAGTAACATCCACTTCGGTTGGAACGAAACCGCAAGGATAGCAGCTACCAAAACAAACTTCTTCCAAAACACCGCCTCCAACCGGAACTTCGTAGTACCTGTTGTAACCTCCAACTCCATTGGGCACTCCGCAGGCAGAAGGCACCTGTTCTTCGCCCGACCAGTCATTTCCGTTGATGTATTTGAATTCAATGGTTTCACCTTCCATCACCGTTGCAGTAACTTCATACACATCATCTCCGATATTGGTCATCTCTGTTGAAGAAGGATCCCAACCCTGGAAGCTACCAGCAACATGAACTCCGTTGGGTGAAACTGTTTGCTCCGACATATCGACTTTGAAGGTGACTTCGGTAGGATCACCACACGGATTGCAACTTGCAAAACAAACAGCAGGAAGGACCAGGTTACTGGAAGGAACCGTCAGATAGCGGTTATTATTCTGAGCACAGGGTCCGGGAACGCTTTCATCCTCACCCCATTCATCGCCGTTGACGAATTTGTATTCGATATATTCACCGGCATTGAACACATGGGTATAGGTATAGATATTATCTCCTTCAAGGGTCATTTCGGTTGCACCCGGATCCCACCCCTGGAAACTTCCTGCAATGTGAACCCCATCGGGTGAAACAATTTGTTGCGACATATCCACCCGGAAGGTTACACTAACACCTGCAGGTGCTATATAGCTGATGAACCGGAAACTACTGTTTGATTCGGTATACTTTGTATCAACAAGCGTATTGTTTTTACTTATTTCATAAACTCCATCACCCGCTGTGATCAGCAAATTTCCATTGGGGAGTTCATACACGCCCCTGCATGCTGAAATTACATCATAAAAACCGACCTGAGTTCCATTTGGTGAAAACTCATAAATACCCGAGGGACTGGTAAAAGTGGCGACAAGGATATTACCATTTGAAGCAAAGGAAACCTGTTCGGGAAAATCCAGTGAGTTGATCAAATCGGTGAGTACATTCCCTGAATTATCAATAACCATGATGGTATCGCTGTCATCCCCGCCGTCGATATCTGCCACCAGGTACTGGTCGTTCACTGCCCAGTAATCAATATCGAACGGGTCCATCCTGCCGGCCTGCCCAAACGTTCCGAGGTAATTGCCCGAAGCGTCAAATTCCAGCAAAGCGTCGTGGTTACCATCGCAAACGATCATGTGATCGGTTCCGTTTTTGAATGCAATGCCGCGGATATTGTCGCAAATACTGGTATTTGGTCCTCCGGCCGGTGCAAAAACACCCAGGTAATTCCCTTCGCTGTCAAATTCGAGTACCACATCCTCCACCTGGTCAGAAATATAGAGTTTTGTCTTGTCGAGGCTTTGTAATACCTGGATTGGGGTTGAGAAGAAATCCACGGTTCCCTCTACGATGAAATTTTCATCAACCAGTTCGCCCGTTGCAGGATCAAAAGCCAAAACACGGTCATTTCCACTATCAGGGATCAGCAACAACCCGCCATCCTTTGCTTTTAATAGTCCATTGTTCTTAACTATTTCACCTGACATTGCAACCGAATGACTACCTGTACGATCTATTCCTTCTTTTTCAGCTTCAACCACCGATTGAGCCGACAAATTGGATGTGATCAACAATAAAACGACAACTACTTTTAAAATCTTCATCATGGAATTGAGTATTGATAATTCTTGTTATTTAGTTTTTTTTTAGATGATCATCATCAGTTAAATATTACTGGGGAACAGTGCCTGATACACCCCAATTTGGCTCCCAGTTTTCAACTTTATCAGGATTATTCACCTGGGTATCCAGATTTAAATCACTTTCGAGATAACCTTGTATACCGGCATTAAGTTCCCAGTAAAAATCTTTATCATCATCATTACAGATTAAATCGGCATTGCAATCGCCGCTGAACATGCCACATACCACAGGAGACGGCTGTAACAATTTTTCACCGTCAAGATAAGCCTTTGATGTTGCATCGGTGAAATCATAAACAAAAGTCCCCGAATTTTCTACCAATGGAACGGATGACATAACCGGGAGGTGATTCCTTTGGTAAATCACAACATACAAATTTTGGGTAATATTTCCCGAATAAAGGATATCCGGAGTTCCATCAGGGCGTGCAACCGTACCATCCGATAAAAGCAATGCAGCCTGGTGATCGAGTACCTTATCCGGGGTGGCTGTTGAAGCATCGCCATCGGTTTCCCTGAACTCAATAAAAACCCAGTCGGTGACATCGGTTTCTGCAGGAGCTGTCAACACCTCTGTTCCGTCATAATTCCAGGGTGATGCGCTGTAAGGCTGATCCACGGGCAAATAACCCTGATCGAACAGGTCGGTATTCATATCAGTACCATTGAACGGGCCTTCAAGCATTACCTTCAAATCGAAAGTGTACAGTATATTTTCACATTCCCCGCACCCGGCAAAACAATCGGGAGGCAGTGTGGTATTTGTTCCGGGAACAATTACCAACCTGCTGCCGTTGTAATTGCAATCGCCTGGAACAGTTTCCCAAACATCGCCATTAATAAATTTATAACCGTAAATAAAATCGACTCCAAGGTTCAAAGTAGCTTCATAAATATTATTTCCAGCATCAGTCATCTGAGTTGCCGTTGTCGACCAACCATTGAAATCCCCGGCAATGAAAACACCGTCTCCGGATACTATTTGAGTTGACATATCAACCTGGAAAGTAACATCGACCATAGAAGTCGGGGTACAAGGGTTACAGGCTCCGAAACAAACCAAATCCAGTATTGTGTTGGTTTCAGGGACAACAAAATGGCGGTTATCTCCTCCATATGCGCAAGCATCGGGTACATCCTCCCACATCTGGTTGGTTGTACCGTTAATAAATTTATATTGAACGTCCTGCCCGGTTTGCAATACAATTGTTGTTTCCCAAACATCGTTACCTAAATCGGTCAAAGGGTTAGCGGTTGAATTCCAGCCGTTGAAAGTTCCGGCAACATGCACCAGTTCGGTAACTGTTTGTCCAGTCATTTCTACCTGGAATTTGACATTGACCCCACTGCAAGGATCACAACTGCCAAAGCAAACCAAATCAAGTATTTGATTATAATTCGGCACTTCATAAAAACGGTTGTATCCGCCATAGCCATCGGGTGATCCACAACTTTGTGGCACACTTTCCCAGGTTGTACCGTCAACTACAAACTTGTAAATATGGCAATCTCCTTCGGCAAGCATCAAAGGGATTTCGAAAACGTCATTCCCAACGGCATTCATCGGTTCGGGAGTCCATTGCGGATCCTGTAGCGTACCGGCGATATATGCACCCGTTGTGTATGGCACATCAGATAGATCGACACGGAAAGTAATTTCCCTGAGAGTAGGATTATTATTACAAGGAGTACATTCACCGTAGCAAACAATAGGAAGGGTCACGTTATTTTCGGGAACAGTAAGATACCGGTTATTGTTCTGTGCACAACAGGGGGGAACAGCTTCATCCTCTCCCCATGCATCACCGTTAATATATTTGAACTCAATATTGGTTCCGGGGGTAAGGGATAACGTTTTGGTATAAACGGTACCCAATGCCGGAGGATCCATTAAAATACCAGCCGGATCCCATGACGGATAAGGTTCCGGAAATGAACCTGCCATATGAACACCTTCCGGCGCTACTGTCTGGTTTTGCATATCCACTCTAAAGGTCACATTTACCTGAGAAATTAAGCTGGTAGATATTAGTATCAAGAAACAACCAGCGATCAGAGAAATTGTAAAGCTTTTCATAATATTTTATGTTTTGATTTTATTAAAGATAATTTATAGCCATGCGAAATTAGAT
>JAFGBL010000169.1 GCA_016933115.1 Bacteroidales bacterium
ACCGATAGGAGGCATGATCACATCATTTACTAGGGAAGCCACGATCTTCCCAAAGGCGGCACCAATTATGATACCTACTGCCATGTCGATGACATTGCCACGCATAGCGAACGCTTTGAATTCTTTTAACATTGTGAATAATTTAAGTTTAACAATTTGATTTTTGTTGTAAAATAGCAGACAAAAGTAAGAATTTCTATTGATTTGAATTTTGATGGAGTATATGTAAATTCTGAATTAAACAATTGATATTAAATAATTTTACGGAAATGAATATACCACATACCGACCGGCTAAAGCAACTCGCCAAACAAAAGGAATCCGAAAACAAAAAACTATTTGGCAGGCTAAAAATCAAACGCCCTTCAAATTTGGATCACTTAGTTGCAGGTATTCATGATGAAGTGTTTTCGGAAATCAATTGCCTGAATTGTGCAAATTGCTGCAAAACACTGGGTCCCCGGCTGATTCAAAAGGATATCGAACGTTTGTCGAAATTCCTGCATTTAAAAAAGGATGTTTTTACAGATAAATTCCTTCGTATGGACGAAGACGGAGATTATGTTTTCCGGTCTGTGCCCTGTCCCTTTTTATTGGCAGATAATTCCTGTTTAGTCTATGAACATCGCCCGAAAGCGTGTGCCGATTATCCCCATACGAACCGTAGGAAATTTCACCAGGTACTGGATCTTACCCTTAAAAATACTTTTGTCTGCCCGGCCGCTTTTGAAATAGTAGAAAAGCTTAAGCTAAACCTAAAATGAAACGATCACTGACAAATAACATATAGATTTTTAAAGTCAAGTAATCCAGGACTACGCATTAGAATTGATATCTCACTTTTTCTCGAACTTTTGAATTTTTATATCCTGGTTGTTTTGTCCTTTTTTGTAATGTTTCATTGCCTTTGGGATATAGGCGTTAAGTTCGTCTATCCGTGATTGATGTGAAGGATGGGTCGACATCCACTCAGGAGGCTGATCACCCTGGCTCTGGGCTTTCATTCTTTCCCAAAATTCAGGTGCTTCATAAGGATCGTAGCCTGCCATGGCCATGAAGATCAATCCCAGTTTATCCGCTTCCGATTCGTGTAAACGGCTGTATGGAAGCATTACTCCATAGGTGGTGCCAACAGCATAAGCTGTGAAAAACAATGCTTGTGTTTGCTCGGGTTTATCCTGCAGGGCAACTGAAAGTGCCAAGCCACCAAGCTGTTGTACCAATCCCTGGCTCATCCTTTCACCTCCATGATTGGCAATTGCATGCGCCACCTCATGGCCCATAACCACAGCCACACCTGCCTCATCCTGGCAAATCGGCATGATCCCGGTATAAAAGGCAACCTTGCCACCCGGCATACACCAGGCATTTATTACGTCTTTATCATCTATCAGGTTAAATTCCCACTCGTACCCTTTGAGTGCATCAATCATATTATTTTGGGCCATATATTCCTCCACGGCCTTTTCAATGTTCGACCCAACTTTTTTAACCATGTTTACCTCCGCCTGATTGGTAGAAAGTTTGCTTTCCTTCAATACCTGTTCATAACTGGAATAGCTCAGTGGCAATATCTGGCTGTTGGGAACCAGGGCCAGTTGCTTTCGTCCGGTAATAGGAACAGTAGCACAGCTGAAAAGAAAAATGCCCAACACGACAAAAATGGTGCGTTTTCTCATAGTCGTTAAGTTTCAACAAATTTAAGAAATTTACGATAGATTTAAGAAAATAACTAAGCCTTTCTTCGAACATCACAAGTTCAGGTTTGTTAAGTTGGAAAAGTATGAAATATTAAGACTTTAAGTATGGCAGATCATTTTTTTACCAACCAACTAATAAACGAAACGAGCCCTTACCTATTGCAACATGCCCACAATCCTGTTGATTGGTATGCGTGGAATGAACGAACCCTCGAAAAAGCCCAAACAGAAAACAAAATGATCCTTGTCTCCATTGGCTATTCGGCTTGCCACTGGTGCCATGTGATGGAACACGAATCGTTTGAAAACGAAGAAGTAGCCAGGCTGATGAATGAACATTTCATTTGCATCAAGGTCGACCGGGAGGAACGCCCAGATGTGGACCAGGTTTACATGGATGCGGTGCAATTGATCAGTGGACGGGGCGGCTGGCCATTGAATTGTTTTGCCCTGCCCGATGGCCGGCCCTTTTGGGGTGGGACCTACTTTCCCAGGGAGCAATGGATGGAAATACTTAAAAACATTGTGCTCATTTATAAGAAAGAGAAAGATAAACTTCAGCAACAAGCTGAGGAGATTACCAATGGAATCAAGAAAAACTATTTCCTGGCTTCGGAGACCGTTGAAAAACATATAAGCAAAGAAGACATCAATTCAATGGTTCAAACTTTCTCCTCCCGTTTCGACCGTACAGAAGGTGGTATCAGAGGAGCACCTAAATTTCCTATGCCCAACAATTACTTATTTCTGCTTCGGTATTATGCCCGGTCGAAAGACCCTGATATCTTAAAACAAATTGAATTAACCCTCGATAAAATGGCAGCAGGCGGAATTTATGACCAAATAGGAGGAGGATTTGCCAGGTATTCGGTAGACGACCGTTGGCATGTGCCCCATTTTGAAAAAATGCTGTACGATAATGCCCAGCTTGTTTCGCTTTATGCAGAAGCGTATAAACTGACCAAAAAAGAATCCTACCGGCAGGTTGTGGAAGAAACACTTGAATTTATTCAAAGGGAACTCACCAGCCCCGAGGGTAGTTTTTATTCAGCTTTGGATGCCGATAGCGAGGGTGAGGAAGGAAAATTCTACGTTTGGACGAAACAGGAAATTGACGAAATCTGTGTTGAAGATGCAGGTATGATCTCAGATTATTTTGGTATTGATGAAGCGGCTTACTGGGAAGAAGGAAACAATGTGCCGGTTCGGGCAAAATCAATTTCAAAGCTTGAAGAAAAATACAACAAACCAAAGGATGAGGTCACTAAAATCCTTGAAAAAAATAAAAAGAAACTTTTAAAACGAAGATCAGAACGTGTTCGACCTGGTTTGGACGATAAAATCCTGACCTCCTGGAATGCCTTGATGCTAAAGGGATACGTAGATGCATTCGAAGCGACAGGTAATAAGGAATACCTCAACATTGCTGGGATGAATGGACAATTTATGCTCGAAAACCTCTCAAAATCCGATGGCGGATTATTTCACAACCACAAAAAGGGGAAATCGACCATCAATGGATTTCTGGAAGATTATGCGTTTGTGATCGAAGCATTTATTTCGCTGTACTCGTCAACAGGTGAAGAAAAATGGCTGAATGAGGCGAAACGATTGATGGATTATACAATTTCACATTTTTATGAATCCGAATGGGGTTTGTTTTATTTTACTCCCCATGAAAATACTGATCTCGTAACAAGGAAATTTGAAGTTACTGACGGTGTAATTCCGGCATCCAACTCATCCATTTCCAATTCGCTGTTTATTCTTGGATTATTGTTCGAAAATCATACCTACCAGCAAATAGCTGAAAAAATGTTATCGAAAGTAAAGGATAACCTGGAAAAATATCCTACCGCATTTTCAAATTGGGGGATACTGGCAATGAACCTGGCCTGGCCTTTTTATTCGGTGGTGGTGTGCGGTTCGGAATCAGAAAAACTCATACAGCAATTCAGGGTGTACTTTCTACCTTATATTTTCAAGGTTTTTTCTGTTACGCCTGGCGATATTCCTATTTTGAAAAACCGTTTTGTAAAAAATAAAACCCTTATTTATGTCTGTACCGGAAGCGAATGCAAACAGCCGGTAGATAAGGTCGAAAATGCTTTATACCAAATTTCCGGTTAAGCAAATCAAATTTCCGGTTTGAAAATTCATTTATTAAAAATTTAAATTAAAAAAATTAACAATATAAATTTGTACATACAAATAAAAAATTATTAATTTTGCAGGCGATGACAAAAAAACAATCGCCGTATTGCCAGTGCTTGTATTATTCGGCCAATGCCCTAGCCCGTATCCTCACCAAAATTGCGGAAGAGGAATTTGGAGTTACCGGATTATCTCCCAGCCATGCTTTTGTGGTGATGAGTGTGAATAAAAATCCTGGTATGCATGCAGGTGAGCTAGCAGAAATGATGATGCTCACCCCATCAACGGTTACCCGCCTGGTTGAAAAACTGGAACAGTCGGGCTTTTTGAAAAGGGTAGTTGAGGGTAGATCAACCCTTGTGTTTCCTACCAAATCATCTGTTGACCTGGATGAAATCATCAGGCGGGCCTGGCTTTCCCTATACCAGAGGTACATCAGTATTCTGGGCGAAGAAGATTCGGCAGACCTGACAACCAAAGTTTACAATGCAGCGTTATTGCTTGATCAGAAATAAAAAAATTTTACATAAATAATTGTATATACAAATAACTAAACTATAGATATGATGAAAACAAAAATTGGAATTTTAGGTTCAGGAATGGTCGGACAGGTTTTGGCCGACGGATTCCTCAAACATGGTTATGGAGTAAAAATCGGTACCAGGGATATTAACAAGCTGTCGGATTGGAAAGCAAGGGCAGGAGAAAAAGCCAGCCTTGGGTCCTTTAAGGAAGCTGCTGCTTACGGTGAAATCCTCGTTTTAGCGGTGAAAGGTACTGCTGCTTTGGATGTTCTTAAAATGGCAGGGAGTGAAAACCTTGCCGGTAAAACCATTCTCGATGCCACCAACCCCATTGATGATAAGGCTCCTGAAAATGGCGTACTCAGATTTTTTACCGACCTGGATGAATCCCTCATGGAAAAATTACAGAAAGCCTTTCCGAATGCACATTTTGTAAAGGTTTTTAACAGTGTAGGCAATGCCTTGATGGTCAATCCGGATTACAACGGGGTTAAACCAACCATGTTTATCTGCGGAAACAATGAAAATGCAAAAAAGGTAGCGACAACTGTCCTTGACCAGTTTGACTGGGAGACGGAAGATATGGGTATGGCCGAAGCTGCCCGTGCCATCGAGCCATTGTGTATTTTATGGTGTATCCCGGGATTTTTGCAAAATAGTTGGACCCATGCTTTCAAGCTGTTGAAGAAGTAATATCAACCGTCCTCATCGAATCGGGAAGAAAAATTAAGTTGTCTCAAAAGAGAAATATCGTTGTTTACAGAATTTTGTGACAACTTTTTTTGTTTATGGCAATAATTACCGCAGATTTTAAACCAAGAAAAGGCGGTTCCTATTTTTATTAAAACAGTCTGAAATTATTAGTTCAAAAACTATAAAGCATTAATTTAGCATCTCATTTATAGTCGAAACTAAAATATTAACTAAGGTGACAGAAGCCATTATTAAATTCAAGTGGATCATTGTAGTTGTAGTTATTGCCCTGACGGTGTTTCTGGGTTATCAGATCAAAAATCTGCAAATCAATTCCGATGTGATCGATTCCCTGCCTGATGACGATCCTGATGCCGTTCTATTCAAGCGAATCGGTGAGGAATTTGGCGGCAACAACATGGGAATAGTCATCCTGGAAACGGATAATATCTACAAAACGGAAGTCCTCCGGCATATCAGCCAGATTACTGATACCATTAAAAATATTGAAGGGATCAGCTCGGTCACCAGTCTTACCAATATTATCGATATAAAAGGCGGGGACTTTGGTATCGAAATTGGAAAACTGGTGGATGAATATGATTTTCCTGAGACCGTTGAACAGCTGCAAATGTTGATGGAGAGGGTAAACTCCAAGGATTTGTATAGCGGATCTATTGTTTCAAAGGACGGAACCGCAACACTAGTCATTTTTACCCTTGAAAATTATTCAACTGTAAAAACAATCGCCGAAGAAGTCAAACAAAAAGTGCTGGCTTTGGATTTGCCTGAAAATATTTATTTCACAGGCTCTCCTATGCTGGTGACTTATATTTCCGATTTGATCCGTACCGACCTGATCCGGCTGATTCCTATTGCTTTTTTACTTATAGCTTTCATTCTTTTCTTAAGTTTCAGGTCCATTCAAGGAGTTGTATTGCCACTGCTCACCACCACCATTGCCATCATATGGACCATTGGGATCATGGTTTTAATCGGTTTCCAGATGTCGATGATATCTAACAATATTCCCATCATTCTCCTGGCTGTTGGAACCGCTTACACCATCCATGTCATCAACAGGATAAACCAACTCAAGGAAACGAATATGGACAGGGCGATCAAAATGGCCCTCAAGTACATTACTATTCCCGTCATCCTTGCAGCATTAACAACGGTTGTTGGATTTATATCATTTATTTTCGGAGCCTACCTGAAAATGATCAGGGATTTTGGGATTTTTACCGCGATGGGTACATTTTTTGCCATGTTGCTTTCACTGGTTTTTGTTCCTGCAATCATTTCAATGATTTCCAAACCCAGGAAGAGTAAGAACGATATTGAAGTCAGGGTAAGGAAATCATATTTGTCCAGCAATTTCCTGACTCCTTTGAAAATACTCTTGTTCAAACACCCCAAATACATTCTGATTTCGTGGACCGTTTTGTTGCTGATCAGTGTTTTTGGGATTTTCCTCATCAAGCGGAGCGTTAATATACAGGAGTATTTTAAAAAAGGAAATCCGACCCGGCTGGCCGAACAGATCATGGAGCAAAAATTCAGTGGTACAAAGCCGATATTTGTTTTATTCCAGGGTGATATGCAGAGTCCCGAAGTACTGAAAATGATGATCAAAACGGAAGAATACATGAAGCAAAGTCCCGATATTAAAAACACCCAATCGGTAGCCGACCTGATCGTTGAGATCAGTGATGTACTTGGTGAAGGCAGGAAAATTCCCGACGAGAAGGATCAGATTGAGCAATTGTGGTTTTTGATTGATGGCAACGAAACACTTCAGCGCTTTGTTTCGGATGACCTTGAACAGGGAATCATCTTATCCAATTTTGTTTCACCCGAAAATTCGGCCAAGAAGGCATTTGCTTCTTACATGAGAAAATTTATCGACGAAAATTCCTCACCCGAATGTAAAATTCAAATCACCGGGATGCCATTTGTTGACATTACCATGGATCGCAGCCTGATCAACAGCCAGATGGGAAGCCTTTCCATTGCCATTGTGTTTGTTCTGATCATTGTCGCCCTGATCCTGAAATCGTTTCCAAGCGGTGTGTATGCGACAATTCCCATCATAGCCGCCATTGTCATTCTGTTCGGGTTTATGGGTTTCGCCGGTATTCCGCTGAACATTGCCACTGTGCTGGTGGCCAGCGTTGCACTGGGGATCGGGATCGATTACTCCATTCACATCATTTCCCATTTTAACCATTCCTATGCCCGCAGCCAGGATGTGGTTGTTGCCTTGGAAGAAACCATCATGATCAGCGGCAAGGCCATCGTCATCAATGTCATTTCGGTATCGGCCGGATTCCTGGTGCTTATTTTCTCGCAGATGGTACCCCTGCAATATTTTGGAATGCTGATCGCCTTGAGCATGCTCGGATCGAGCCAGGGAGCGCTAACCCTGCTTCCTGTTATCCTTATACTTGTCTACCGTAGGAAAAAAAGGTAATTTTGCAATCAAATTCAGATTATCATGAAAGCTCTAACGATAGTTACCACCTTGTTTATTTTAACGTTATTTTTCCCTGCTTTTCCTTTAAAGGCACAGAATGCCGATGAACTTCTAGCCAAAATGGATCAGTTGATGAACGCTCCCAATGATAAACAGGGGATTGTCGAGATCACATTGATCAAAAAATCGGAAAAGGAAAAAGTTCGTGAAGCACAAATGATGCAGAAGGACGGGAAACGATTATACCGCTACACTCAACCCGAAAACCAGGCAGGAATTGCAACCCTGTCACTCCCGGATGATGTGATGTGGTTGTATATGCCGGCTTTCGGAAAGCCCAAAAAAATATCCCTTTTGGCCAAAAGCCAGGCTTTTACCGGTACCGATTTTTCGTATGAGGACATGGAAGCCAAAACCTATGCTGAACGTTATGCACCAAAACTCCTGGAAACCAATGCCGATAATTATATGTTGGAATTGACCCCAAAGGATGAAAAATCGGATTATTCCAAAATTGTCCTTACACAGAACAAGCAGTATTATTACCCGGAGAAGATGGAATATTATGATAAAGGAGGCGATAAAAGGAAGGAAGCTACTTATATTTATCAAAAGATCGGGAAATACTGGAATGCATCCGAAGTGGTGATGACCGACCTGAAAAAAGACCATCAGACCAAAATAACCATGACCGATGTGAAGTTCGATCAGGGATTGTCCGACGATGTGTTTTCAGTCGAGAATTTGGAACAGCCAAAAGAATAAAGACAATAAAAAGCCCCAATATATTATGGAAATTCAAAAAAACAGTGAAATTCCTGAGCATATCCAACGAAGAATTGAGCTATCGGGATTGTTTTATCCCCTCGACCGCAACAACAGCCGGCGGTGGGGAACCATCCTGAAAAAAGGCCATGAAAGCTGGGTTAATAAACTGGCAGAATTGGCTGCTGAAAAAAATTATCAGCAGGGAACTGATCTTTCCGGGAGAAACATGGTCTGGAGTGATCCGGCAAGTGGAAAAGCCGAATGTATGTTCAGGTGGGTAAAGGACCCTGCCAACTTAAAGGATTTTGAAACTATTTACTCTGATATTCAAGTAATCGAGCCTGTTTTTACGTATATTTTCCTGAATCAGGTGAAAGAGGGTGTGCACTGCTGGGATATTTTCCGCATGTCGAAGTTCAGCTACCTGGAGCATTGCAATAGGATTTTTACGACGAAATAGAATTAATCGCTTTTAATTCCTAATCCCCGCAATCTCCCTAACAGCTTCAATTGCAGTATCGATATGTTCTTCGGTGTTGAATGGCCCGATGCTAAAGCGAACAGTTCCGTGGATTTCCACCGTGCCCAAACCTTCATGTACCTTTGGAGCGCAATGCAAGCCGGTGCGGGTTGCAATGTTATAGTCCACGTCGAGCATGGTGCCCACATCTCCGGCTTCAAAACCATTGATATTGAAACATAAAACAGGATTTTGGTTTTCCGATCCATTGGCGCAGTAAGTGATTACTCCTGCAATATTCTGTAAACCGCTTTTTAATTTTTTCCAAAGTTGCATTTCTTTCCGGTGAATGTTTTCAATCCCCTGTTCCGTGATCCATTTAACCCCGGCGTTGAGTCCGGCTACACCCAGCACATTCAGGGTGCCCACTTCGAGGCGGTAGGGAAATTCGTCGAGGTGGGTTTTAACGGCCGAACGAACCCCAGTTCCACCATAGCGGGTGTAGCGTACCGGCACATCTTCCATCATATAGGAGCCGCCAATTCCGGTAGGCCCCATCAGGCATTTATGACCGGTGAAACAAATCACATCGATGTTCATGGCTTTCATGTCGATGGGTACGGCGCCTGCGCTTTGGCTGGCATCCACAATGAAATAAACACCTTTTTCCTTGCATATCTTCCCAATCTCAGCCAGTGGTTGTATAGTACCGATCACATTGGAACTATGGTTAACGACTACCATTTTGGTGTTGCGTTTTATGGCTTTTTTAATGTCATCAGGGTGGATATATCCCTTTTCGTCGAACATTACATGGGTTACTTCGATAATTCCATCCATTTCCAAATGGTGTAAAGGCCTTAGCACGGAATTGTGCTCCAGGAAGGTGGTGACAACATGGTCGCCTTTTTGTGCCAGACCCTGTATTATCATGTTGAGGGAGTCACTGGCATTGTAGCTGAAGGTAAGCCGGTTGGGATCGGCGCCGTTGAATAGGTCTGTGAGCAACTTTCGTGTATTGTGGACCACTTCTTCGGTTTCAATGGCGGCATCAAAGCCTGACCGGCCGGGGTTCACGCCGTGATTGCGGTAAAAATTGTCCATAAATTTGTAAACTTCCTCCGGTTTGGGGAAGGCTGTTGCCGAATTATCGAGATAGATCAATTTGCTCATGTTTTTTGTTTCTTAAAATAGGTAATAACCTTATCAATAAATATTTAAGTAGTAATCCAAAACGCAGGTTACACTGAGGTGCGAAGCCTCGAAGTGTGTGCGAGGGCCACTAAGTAAATTTATAAAATTCTAAACCCGGTCTACCCTTCAAGATATCAGGCCAGGGCATGATCCTGATGATGTCCTTGTATATTGTTTTTATTTTTTTGAAAGTGACCAATTATTAAATTATCTAATTTCTTATTGAATTTTTAATGAATCTTTTCATCTATTTTCCAGAACCAGTGCATCCGCTACGATCTCGACCAGGGTTTTAATCTGGACACCCAGCTTAAAGGTAACATTGAGTTGCGAAAGCTGATCCACACAGTTATGGCAAGGTGTTGCCACGATTTTTGCACCCGTTTTCCTGATTTGTTCTGCTTTCAGTTCCCCGATTTTCATTCGCCTTTCATTGTATTCGCTCATGGCCAGTTGGCCGCCGCCGCCACCGCAACACAGGTTATCCAGGCCATAAGGGTTCATCTCGACAAAATCAGAGACAGCTTCCTTTAAAATGTAACGCTGTTCCTTCCAGATACCTCCGCTCCTCGCCAGGTTACAGGGATCATGCAATGTGACTTTATCCCTGTTTTTCGCCGGGTCGAGCCTGATCCTGCCTTCCCGGATATATTTTGCCAGCAATTCAACTGATGTAATCACTTCAAAGGGATAATTTTTTTGGATATAATTCGGGCCTTCCCACCTGAATGCACGTGAACCGTGACCACATTCAGCCAGTACACAGGTTTTGGCTTGCAGTTTCAGCATTTCATCATGCAGGCGTTGTGCAATGATGGCCGCCTCCTGCAGGTTGCCCGAATAGTAGGCATAATTTGTAACATCATACATTTGAGTCGATAAAGTCCAGCTTTCCTTGGCAGCAAAAAAAACCTTTGCCATGGCTGAAATCGAAAGCGGGAAAAACTTTGGTTCCCTGGGATTCAGCGTGTACAGTATATCTTTGCCCGGTTCATTGAGCGGAATTGTGGCCGTATCATCATTCACCTCGTACTGAAGGTCTTCTTCCAACCATTTCAGGGTATCGATAAATTCCTGTGTGGCGATCCCCATATTATTACCCGTCTGAATAGCAGCATCCACGGTAGATTGAAGTGTCCTTGGCACAAATCCCATGTTAGCCAGCATTTCCCGGCCTTTTCTGACGACATAACTGATATCGACTCCGACAGAACAATGCGAAACACACCTGCCACACATCGTGCAGGCGCCATAAAGCAAATCGATCATCTCATCGATTGTTTCCCGGTTCAATTCCCTTGCTCCGACCAGTCCCGGGAAAATTTTTCCAGTGGTGGTTTTGTAACGCCTGTAAATGGAAGCCACCAGGTCCACCTTTTTGGCCGGAATGAACCTGGCATCGGGTTGAGCCTGGTAATAAACGCAACTATCCGCACACAAACCGCAATGCACGCAACTATTAAGGTGGGTGAGCAATTTACCATCCATATGCCCGTTCAATACCTCAAGCCCTTTATCAACTATTTCGTTTGTCAAATTTTGCATGGATTTATCAATTGGTTATTTGGGTGGCCATACACCCCGCCATCCGTAGAATATCCCAAGGTGATAACGGGCAGCGAAAAAATATAACGTATGTTTTAGTTTTCCCAAAGGCAGGTAAAGTAACAGTAAGCTGACAGCAATAAAATATACCGGAGCGATTGCGCCGTAATAAAGGATCCCTGCAGTCAGCAACTGCACAGCCGTTACCAGGATGTTCGAGATATAGTCATCCGGATTGGACAATGCCCGAAGTTCCATATTAGCTATCCTTTTTATCAGGATCGACAGACCGCTCATGCCGGTAACCAAAAGGAACCCAATTACAACAGAACGGATCCAGCCTGCAGGTTCAATTCCAAAAAGAAATAAAATGAAAAGAAGTATACACAAAAAGGTTCCTAAATGGTAAAAAATCCCAGCGGTATAAGTTGGCAGGTGGAGGAAAGCCGATTCCTTTTTAGCCGGGCTCATGGCTCCGGTAAAAGCATATCTCACGGCTGCTTTGGTATCTCCCGTTTTATATGAAAATTCCTTCACATGACCAAAACGGATCAATCTGAACAGGTGAAACCACAGACTCGTCAGACAAATGATAAGTGAAATTATTGAAAATAAAATATACCAACTCATAATGATCATTTATACGCATCCATCGGGTTTAGGTAAGCCGGCTACCCGACAGGCACCTCGGGCAGGCCCCAACGGAAAAAGTTCATATATTTCTCTGAGCCTCAATCCTGTTTCCTGGCAAATAGTCCGGATCATCGGGGCCATTCCCTTTTCTTCAAAATTTTTTCGGATGATATTGACGATGGCCCAGTGTTTTTCGTTCATCTCCTCAATACCGTCATATTTGGCTATAAGTCTTGCAACGTCCTTATCCCAGAGGTTGGGATCAGATAAAAAACCGTCACCATCAACTTCAAATACCCTGTTTTCAATTTCAATTTTCGGCATAATGAACACATTAAGTTAAACTTTCTTCATCAAATTTTTCAATGATCTCGTTTAAAGACAAAGTTGTATCGGGCAGAACGAAATCAGGACAGAATCCAAGGGTTTTTTTTGTTAGATATCTTTTACACGAGTTCCAGTTTGCTTCGCCGGTTGAGCAATATATTTCGATATATTTCTTCCGCGTTGTATCCTGGAATTTAAAATCCTGAAGGTTTACCAGCCGGCAACTATTATAATTCGGACAGTTAGGATCTTCCATAAAGCGTGTTGTTCAAATCGGGTGGAAATTTATAAAAAATAATCTGATTGATATATGTCTTTGTGTAATTTTGTTATTAACTTAACAATAAAAAGAACTGAATTTTAATGCTAAAAGATTAATTACCAACAATTCATGGCCTGAGAAAAATTTATTAATATTTCACCGAAAACATTTTGAGTATTACGCCTTTAACTTATTTACCTGATTTTGGATTTGGCCAATTGCCGGAATGAGAAAACCTGGGTTATAATTATTTAATCTTCAGAAAAATCTTTCAGTAATTCCCTGTATTTGGAAAAAACATTGGCACGGGATACAAATCCCAGGTATTTACCGTTTTTGATCACCGGCAGGTTGTAGTTCTCCGTTTCACTGAATTTTCGGGCCACCTCTTCCATCGATTCACCCGGATCGACAGTGGGATCGGGCATGTACATCAGGTCGCGGATATAAGTGGTATCGTACTGGTCCCTGTTGAAGATGATGTTGCGGATGTCGTTGATAAAAATGATCCCGTAAAAATTATTTTCATCGTCAACCACAGGAAAAACATTGCGTTGGGACTTTGGAACCACCTTTACAAAATCACCCAAAGTAGCATCTACGTGAATGGTTTGGAAGTTTCTTTCCAGCAGTTTATCGATGTGCATCAGCGAAAGCATGGCTTTGTCCTTGTGATGGGTGAGCAGTTCACCTCTTTCTGCCAGCCGTTTAGCGTAAATGGAATGGGGCTCAAACGATTTAATCGTCAGGTACGAAATGGTGGCTGTAATGATCAAAGGGGTCAGCAACTCATAACCGCCGGTTATTTCGGCGATGAGGAAAATGCCAGTGAGCGGGGCATGCATCACACCCGACATTACACCGGCCATCCCAACAAGCGCAAAGTTGGTTTCGGATACCTGGATGCCGGGAAACAGGTTCAGTACCTTTGCAGCAAGCAATCCGGCGATACCTCCCATAAACAACGAAGGAGCAAAAATACCGCCTACACCTCCTCCGCCATTTGTAGCTGAAGTCGCGATGGCTTTGAAAAACAGGATCAATGCCATGATCAGCAGTAAAAACCATGTTTGGTCTTTCAGTCCATAGAACAATCCCTGGTTGATCAGATCCTTATCCTGCCCGTTGAGCACTTCCTGCAGAATTTCATAACCTTCACCGAACAGTGATGGAAATACGAAAATTAAAACACCGAGTAAAATTCCACCTATCAGGATCTTGTTGTACCACCGTTTTATTTTTTTAAATTGTTTTTCGATCGACAGGGTCATACGGGTAAAGTAAACCGAAACAAATCCTGTGAATACGCCCAGGATCAGGTAATATGGGATATGTTTCAACAAGAATGGGTCGGTGAGTGTGAACATGAAAAGCACACTTTTCCCGCTCAGGAAGAACGCCACGGTTGCTCCTGTGACGGCTGCAATCAATAGAGGGATCAGGCTGCTGAGGGTAAGATCGATCATCAGCACTTCGATGGCAAAAACCACCGCAGCGATGGGGGATTTAAAGATTCCTGCAATGGCACCGGCAGCACCGCACCCAATGAGGATGATCAGCGATTTGTGGTTCAACCTAAACAGTTTTCCCAGATTAGAGCCTATCGCCGATCCGGTAAGTACGATAGGTGCTTCTAATCCGACTGAACCTCCGAAAGCAACGGTGAGCGTACTTCCGATCATCGAAGTATAGGTGTGATGCCGTTCCAGTACGCCGTTTTGTTTGGATATGGCATATAAGATGCGGCTCACGCCATGAGCGATATCCTTTTTGACTATAAATTTCACAAACAAAACCGACAACAGGATTCCAACCAGTGGAAGGGCTAGGAACAGGAAATTCTCCCTTTCGAATTGGAAACCCCTGCTGATCCAGTAAAAGGTATAGTGTACCGTATTTTTCAGGAGAACGGCTGCCAATCCACTCAGGATTCCAATAACAAGGCTCAGGATCAGGATGAATTGCTGATTGCTCAGGTTCCTTGTTTTCCATATGATAAGGCGGCGCAACAATGCTGAGAATCTCATTTATTCGGGAGTAACAAATTGAAAAGTGCAAATATAGATCAATGTTCTGAAAACTCCCTGAGCAAATCCCGGTATTTGGAAAAAACATTGGCCCGGGAAACGAATCCACGGTATTTTCCGTTTTCGAGCACCACCAGGTTGAATTTCCCCGAATGCTGGAATTTATGTGCTACATCCTCCATTTTATCATTGATCTGAACAATTGTGGTGGGCATGAACATCAGGTTTTTGACGAAGACTTTATTATACATGTCGGGTTGGAACATGATGTGCCGGACCCGGTCGAGGAAAACCAATCCCAGGAAGTTGTCATTTTTGTCGACAACCGGGAAAATGTTCCTGGTCGAGTCTTCAATAACTTTAACCAGGTCGCCCAGAGAGGCATCTGGGCTGATGGTTTTAAAATTTGTTTCGATCAGGGAATCAATCTTTAGTAATGAAAGAACAGCTTTGTCCTTATTGTGGGTGATAATATCGATCCGTTTGGAAAGCTGAATTGTATACACCGAATCGGGTTCAAATATTTTAACCAGTGCATAGGAAATCGTAGCTACGATCATCAATGGCAAAATCAAGCCATAACCTCCCGTAATTTCTGCAATGAGGAAAATGGCTGTCAGCGGGCCATGGATCACACCGGCGATCATCCCAGCCATACCAACCAACGCAAAATTGCTCACGGGAATATTGCCAAGGTTGAAATGATTGACGGTAAGGGCAAAAAGCAATCCCAAATGTCCGCCGGTAAACAACGTGGGTGCAAAAATTCCTCCGATACCGCCACTCCCGAAGGTTGCAGAAGTTGCCACTACTTTCATCAGTGAAATAACCAGCAATAAAAGCAGGGTAACCAGAACATTTCCCCTAAAGCCAAAAAACAAGCTCCGGTCGAAAATATAATTGAAATCTCCTTCAAGGGCTGAATTGATGGAACTGTACCCCTCACCGTAAAGGGCCGGAAACAGGAAAACTAGTAATCCAAGAATTGTAGCTCCAATGAGAAATCTTACCACCCAACTCTTGATCCTGGCAAACTGTTTGCCTGCAAAATCGATGGTTCTGATAAAATACAAGGATGCGGCAGCGGTGATTATTCCCAAAACTATATAATAAGGAATGTTGTTCAAATTAAATGTACTTGTGATCTCAAAGGGATACAGCACGTTTTGTCCGAGGAAAAAGTAAGAAGTCAGAGCCGCTGTTACTGAAGCCATTAAAAGCGGAACAATGGCAGCCATTGTAAGGTCGAGCATGATTACCTCCAGTGCAAAAACAATGGCAGTAATAGGAGCTTTGAAAATAGCGGCCATGGCTCCTGCACTTGCAAACCCGAGCAATGATACTACCTGACGGTAAT
This sequence comes from Bacteroidales bacterium, assembly GCA_016933115.1. Lineage (GTDB taxonomy): Bacteria > Bacteroidota > Bacteroidia > Bacteroidales > JAADJA01 > JAADJA01. The sequence continues at coordinate 16,121 of JAFGBL010000169.1, forward strand.
TCAATCCCAACACCCTGCCGATATTGGATCCGATGGCGGCACCTGTTGCCAGTGTCGGGCCTTCCAGACCTACAGATCCACCAAATCCTACGGTTATAGAACTGGAAATAACTGAGGAAAAAAGATTGTGGGGCTTCATCAAACCGCTGGATTTGGAAATGGCGTACAATACATTCGGAACTCCGTCCCCGATGGGCTTTCTTAATATAAACTTGATGAAAATCATGACAAGTAGAATTCCCATCGCCGGATAAAAAATGTACATAAAATTGAAATAATCCTCCGTAAACCAGCCGGTTAGCATTTGCTCAATGAAATGAACCGAGTTTTTGATGACCACGGCTGCCATCCCGGCAAGGAATCCTGTAATAATACTCAGAATAAGAATAAATTGTCTATCGGTGATATGGGAAATCCTCCACCTGTTAAACCGATTCAATAAGGACTCTTCTCTCATTTCAGGTGCGAAAATAGGAACTATTTTAACATTCCAAAAATATAATTGGCTGCGTGTTTAAGTGGTAACATAATTTGATTTCTTATTATTTTTTATTTTCGTGCTCTATTGAATGAAACTATGAAAATTTTGACTTATAATTTGAACGGGATCAGGGCGGCAGTGAGGAAAGGCTTCCTGGAATGGTTAAATCAGGTTGATGCAGATATTGTTTGTGTACAGGAAACGAAAGCTCAGCCCGACCAACTTCCGGTCATAGATTTGGAGGAATTAGGATATCGCATTTATAATTTTTCTGCAAAAAAGAAAGGTTACAGCGGAGTAGCCATTTTTTCACGTTTTGAACCCGATCATGTTGAGTACGGAATGGGCATGCCTGTTTATGATTATGAAGGCCGATTGATAAGAGCAGACTTTGGTGATGTTTCAGTGATTAGTGTATATCATCCATCCGGAACGAGCGGTGATGAGCGACAGGCATTTAAAATGCAATGGCTGGAAGATTTTCAAAAATATATAGACGATCTGAAAAAGGAACGGCCCAATCTTGTGATCTCGGGCGATTACAATATTTGCCATAAACCCATAGATATTCACGATCCCATCAGAAATGCTAACAGTTCAGGGTTTTTGCCTGAAGAACGGGAGTGGATAGGTGATTTTTTAGAATCCGGGTTTATTGATTCATTTCGCTATTTTAATTCCGAACCTCGTCATTACACCTGGTGGAGTTTCCGGGCCAATGCCAGGGCCAGGAACCTGGGCTGGCGGATCGATTACCACATGGTTTCCAATCCTCTTGAAAATAGGCTGAAACGGGCGATCATCCTGCCGCAGGCCGAGCACTCGGATCATTGCCCGGTACTGTTAGAGATTGATTTCTGATGACCTGACACATTATGAATATTTGCAAAAGATATGATTAAAAGCGATTATATCATTTTTTAATATTTTTACCAAAAATTAAGTTGTGAAGGTACTCCTTGTAGGCAATCCACGGACCGTAATGGGTTTTAACCGGCTAACCAAGCTTCCCAGCCTGAACCTGGCCTCACTGGCAGCCAATGTAGATGATGGTATAGCGGAAATCAGGATCGCCGACCTTGTGCTTTATGCCAAAAAAGCCAACCAGGTACTAAAAAGTATCCTCCTCGATTACCGCCCCGATGTAGTAGGTTTTACCGCCATGAGCTTCCAGTTCGATACGGCTGTGCAATTGATGAAAATCACCAGGGAAACTTTGGAAGGGATAAAGATCATTCTGGGCGGTTACCATGCCACAGCCGATGCTGAAAATATCCTTACAGGCCGGCACGCGGGCTTGATCGATTTCATGGTAGATGGCGAAGGGGAGGTTACGTTTAACGCTCTATTAAAGGCAATTGCGAAGGGTGGAGTCTATGAAAATGTTCCGGGGCTTGTATTTCTGAAAAACGGACATGTGGTTAAAACCCCCAGATCTGAACTTTTACCCCCAGACCGGTTAAAGATACCTAAAAGAGAGGCCCGGATTTTCAAAAAGGGGTTTCATATGCTGGGAATGCCCGGCGATGTGATTGAAACCTCAAGGGGTTGTGTTTACGATTGCAATTTTTGCAGTATCCGCAATATGTACGGGAAATCATTCCGTAAGTTTTCAATCGATAGAATCATCAACGACTTGGAGGATGCCAAAAGGTTTGGTGCAAAAGGAGTTTTTATTGCAGATGATAACATTACACTGGACGGTAAACGTTACCAACAGCTGTGTGAACAGATCATCGATGCCAGGCTCAACCTGACTTTTGCTGTGCAGGCCAGTGTTCGTGGGTTTATAAAAAGCCCTGAACTGGCTGAAGCTATGGCTAATGCCGGGACAAAATTCGTTTTTCTGGGAATTGAAAATGCATCCGACTCGGCACTGGAATTTATGCATAAGAGCAACCAGTTACAAAGCTCTGATACACTAATGGTGGTAAAACAACTGAAAAAACATGGCATTTTGGTCGTTGGCGGCTTTATTTTCGGTTATCCTGAAGATACTCAACAAACCATGATCGAAAATTTCGAATATGCCAAAAAACTGGGTGTTGACATCCAGTTATTCAATATCCTTACACCTCATCTGAAAACCGAATTGAGGGATGAACTGCTGGCTGAGGGACTGGTGACAAACCCTTATGATTATTCAAAATATAACCATTATGCATCCAATGTGAAAACCAGGCACCTGAGTGATGAAGCGCTATTCAGGATTCGAAACAGGCTCGATGCACGGTACCCTGTGGAATCGGGGGCAATTTTTCGGTTGTTTAAAGCCTATCCGGTTTTTTTCACTAAACTCATGTTTAATATGATTGCTGACGAACCTCAAAACTGGATTAATTTTACAACCGGTTTTTTAAATAAAAAAGTTTAGAACATTAATCTATGGGCAAACAATTAAGATACTTAATCATTTTAATGATAGCTCTTCCGTTGGTTTTCGGATCCTGTAAAAAAGACAAGGAGGAAGAACAAACACCGGCTCCACAAAAATACCAGGTTGTCAAGGTAGAAACCGATTTCGGGAATTTCATGATCTGGCTTTATGATGATACACCGCAACATAAGGAAAATTTCATAAACCTGGTGGGTCAGGGATTTTTTGACAGCCTGATCTTTCACCGGGTGGTTTATGACTTTGTCATTCAGGGTGGGGACCCGGAAGGTACGGGTTATGGAGGGCCCGGATACAATATCCCGGCTGAAATTGTCGCTGCCCATCATCATATTTACGGTTCGGTGGGAGCTGCCCGTTTACCCGATAACCTGAACCCGGACAGAGAATCGAACGGTTCACAATATTATATTGTTTGCGATCCGGATGGGGAACCTTCGCTAGATGGCGATTATACGGTGTTTGGGATTGTTTTCTCAGGGATGGATGTCGTTTTTGATATTTCGCAGGTTCCTGTGGATGTTGATGCCAACCATCGTCCTTTGGACAATGTTTATATGAAGAAACTGGTCTTTGAGGAGTATACGGCTGTTGAGTTATCGGAGAATTATGGATTTGTTATCCCCTGACCTGAATAGCTGGGATTGACTACTATTTATTTCTCAATCTTCAAAAACCCCAGATAATTTTAAAAATTAAATTAACCAATTTATAATTTAAATTCCATTATTTTGCAGGCCTGATAAAGGATGTGGGAATATTGTGTAACCATTTGAATAATGAAGAGTTTAAATAAAAAAAGCTACAAAAAATGACCCCGGAAATTCAACATTTAAATAATAAATTTTTCATGATTGTGGATGGCATGGAAAGCCATCTGGAATATGAGATGCATGGGGAAAAAACGGTGGTTTTCTATCACACATATGTTCCTGAAACTTTAAGAGGAAAAGGACTCGCCAGGCAAATCATCAGGGAAGGATTGGATTGGGCTAAACAAAACAACTACCGGATCATCCCCTCATGTTCAGCTGTTCGGACATTCATTTTAAGAAATCCCGAATACACAACTGCATTGTAAAATAATTGAGGTGATTAATTCCGATTTTATTGAAATTAAATTTCCCAGGTTTTTCCACTGTTTAACAGGTCGTCAACAGTTTTGATTTTACTGTTTTCCTTTTCTTCCCGAATGATGTTTTCCATCTGGCTTTCATAGGTAAAATCGTTGATTGACCGGATTACGCCCATTGCGCGCGGAAAATTGGGCGGTTTCATGTTGGCGATCAACACATGGATTCCCGACTCCCTTTGGTGCTTGTCGTGCACAAGTATGTCTTTCTCTGTAATTTCGTTTTCGCCAATGGTCACCATTTCCAGCCTGGAACCTTTCAGAATGATGCCCTTATCCTTGTTTTTTCCGAAGATCATGGGTTCACCATGAACCAGGTGCAATTGAAAATCATCTCTGGTCTCACGTGAGGCAAAATCGGCATGAATTTTATCGTTGAAAATAACGCAGTTCTGCATGATCTCAATAAGCGAGGTACCTTTGTGTTTTGAAGCTTCAAGCATCACTTCGGACATCATCTTGGGATTGGTATCGACCACTCTGGCGAAAAATGTCCCCTGGGCTCCGATCACCAATTCACCCACATTAAAAGGATGTTCAATGGTTCCTTGTGGAGAGGATTTGGTTTTATATCCTGCAGGTGTCGTTGGGGAGTATTGTCCTTTGGTCAATCCGTAAATTTTGTTGTTGAACAACATGATATTGATGTCAAGGTTCCGGCGCAACACATGGATAAAGTGGTTTCCGCCGATAGCAAGCGAATCACCGTCGCCGGTGATCATCCAAACCATGAGCTCGGGGTTGGTTATCTTGATACCGGAAGCCAAAGCGGCAGCGCGTCCATGAATTCCATGAAAACCATATGTTTTTACATAATAAGGGAATCGTGATGAGCAACCAATTCCTGAAACAACCACAATGTTTTCCTTTTTTACGCCGACTTCGGGTAATATTTTTTGAAATGCCGATAGAATGGCATGATCGCCACATCCAGGACACCATTTCACCATCTGATCACTGACAAAATCTTCTTTGGTCAGAACCGGAAGGTTTACTATATCAGTTTGCATTTCTGCCATAATTATTTCTCCTCGAGTAGTTGATTGAATTTATCAACCAGTTCCTTTACCATAAAGGGTAGTCCCTGGATTTTATTGTATTGTTCGAACTTAAATTGCCGGAATTGCATCCGCAAATACAGTACAAATTGTCCCAGGTTCAATTCGGGAACAATGATTTTATCGAAATTTTTAAAAATTTCTTCCGTGTTTTTGGGTAAAGGACTGATGTGATGAAAATGAGCCAGGCTCACGCTTTTGCCTTGTTTTTGCATTTCCTGAACTGCTTCCATCATTACTCCGAATGTTCCGCCCCAACTAACGATGAGCAATTCACCCTTTTGTGGCCCGATTATTTCCTGGGGTTTGATATAGTTGACAACCCGCTGCACTTTTTCAGCTCTGAGCTCACTCATGATCTGGTGGTTTTCCGGGTCATGTGAAACATTGCCGTAGATATCCTCTTTTTCGAGGCCGCCAATCCGGTGACGTAGTCCCTCGGTTCCCGGAACAGCCCACTGCCTGTTGAGTTTTTCCGGATCCCTTTTGTAGGGAAAATAAGTTTCGTCATTAGCTTTGGCAATTGGAGGCTTAATTTCCGGTAGGTCACCCACTTTCGGAATTTTAAAAACTTCCGACCCGTTGGCCAGGTAGCCGTCGGTTAGGAGGATGACAGGAGTCATATGCTCAATAGCCAACTTAGCCGCCTCATAGGCATAATAAAAACAATTGGCTGAAGAGGAAGCAGCAATGACAATGCAGGGAGCTTCACCATTTCTGCCGAAAAGAGCCTGCAATAAATCAGATTGTTCCGATTTTGTGGGCATTCCGGTGGATGGACCAGCTCTTTGCACATCAACAATTACGATGGGCAGTTCGGTCATTACGGCCAGACCAATTGCTTCACTTTTCAAGGAAAGTCCCGGTCCAGAAGTAGAAGTAATGGCAAGGGCACCTGCAAAACTGGCTCCGATGGTCGAAACGATCCCAGCAATCTCATCCTCTGCTTGCAATACTTTAGATCCCAGCGATTTATGCTTCGACAGTTCCTGTAATATTTCCGATGCAGGGGTTATGGGATAAGAACCCAGGAACAGTTGCCTGCCCGAACGTTCGGAGGCAGCAAGAAATCCCCATGCGGTCGCCATGTTACCTGTAATATTTCTATAGGTTCCTTTTTCAAGGGCTGCAGGTTCAACAGAATAGGTAATACGGTTGAGGGCCTCGATGGATTCGGCGAAGCTGTATCCGGCCCGTAAAATTCTTTTATTGGATTCAACAACCAGGGGATTGGCCTTGAATTTAGATTCAAAAAACTCGTCAGCAGCTGAAAATTTCCTGTTGAAAAGGAAAAACATGATACCGAGGGCGAACATGTTCCGGCTTTTTAAGATCATTTTAATATCCAAACCCAAATCCTCAACACTCGTTTTGGTCATGGCACTGATGGGTGCCTTGATCACCTGGTAATCCTTCAGTGAATCATCTTCAAGTGGATTGGACTCATATCCGGCTTTTTCAAGCGCTTTATCAGTGAAAGTGTCGGTGTCAACAATGATGGTACCGCCTTCTTTTACCCACATCAGGTTTTTTTTCAGCGGAGCGGGATTCATGGCAACCAACACATCGGCCAAATCACCTGATGTGTAAATTTGTCTGTGTCCGAAATGTATCTGGAATCCAGAAACACCCGAAACAGTTCCCTGAGGCGCCCTGATTTCGGCAGGGTAATCAGGAAAGGTTGCGAAATCATTCCCTGCAATGGCAGCAGAATCGGAAAACAATGCTCCAGTTAATTGCATCCCGTCGCCTGAATCACCGGCAAACCTGACAACAACATTTTCCAGTTCAACTACCTTTTGTTCTTTGACAGTCATCTAAAATCGATTTAAGATTGCGGCAAAGTTAAAAGTTTTATTTCGGAATAATCAACCATTTTTAACAAAATTTTAACATTAATAAATCCATAAAAATCAAACTTTTCGATGCATTTTAAAAACTAACTTAAAAGCTTTTAACGATAATAAACAGGTGGTTATTTTTCAGACTGAAAATTGGGTGTTTTGTTAAAACTCGTTAAAAAATCGTTAAAGTTTTTTTTCCTGTGTACGAAATAAAAAACTAATTCGTTCTTTCCTCAAATCTTGATTAGGGATATTAAATTCAATATTGAAAAATAAAGATTAAAAATTCCAGTATTGAAAATTCTTTCCTATGATAAAAATGTTCTTAAAATATTGATATACAATAAATAATACCGAATGGCATAGAATTGGTTTAAGATTTTAACAATTAACCTTTCACCAAAATCAAGTAAAGTTATTTAAGTGTATTATTTGTCAAAATTATAACCTAAATCGATAAGCTATGTTGCGATACACAGAAACCGTTTTACAAAAGGTTAGTTTTAACAAGGACCTGTTTAAAAAGGAGTTAAGCAAGTCGTTGAAATGGCTTAAGAAAGAAGAGGTAATTATTCTCCAAACCTGGTGCATCCTGAATTTTGGTGCGATTTACATGGATGTGATCAAGGAAGTTTTTAATTAAAATTTTATTCATTATCGGAAACATGCCACTCCGCAAAGGAAGTGGCTGTTTCTCTCAACTTTAAGTTGTATAACCTGATATTTTCCGAGAATTTATTTTTTAAC
>JAFGBL010000170.1 GCA_016933115.1 Bacteroidales bacterium
AATTATGCCATTTTCATTGTTGATCAGGAAAAAAATGTTATCAACAAGCGGGGGTTAGTTTTTGCACAGGCTGACGACTGGCACACCGTAACTGTACCTGTTGATGAAGGGCAATGGAATATGGTATCCGGAACCTGGGCCGCACTGATTGCTAATGTTAATTACATGCAACTGAGCCTTGAATTTTTTGATGGCAGCGAAACGGTTTTTATGGACAACTTTTGCATCACAGATTTACCGCCAGTGGCTGATTTTGATTCCGATATAGTGACAATTTTACCTGGTAATGAAATAACTTTCTTTGACCTCTCAATAAATGGCCCATCTTCATGGAGCTGGGACTTTGGTGACTCAGGAACATCCTCAGAGAAAAATCCTGTTCACACTTATAATTCTCCCGGAATTTACGATGTAACCCTTACCGTTTACAATCATTTCGGTTCTGATATGATCACAAAAACAACCTTTATAGAAGTCCTTGATGATTCACAATGTACCCGATACGATGATAACTTCGATACCAGTCCGATAAGTACGGTCTGGAATTTCCGGAATGGTACCTGGTCGCTGTATTCGGGGTATTTGATACAAACATCAAATTACTATGTAAGTGGAAATTACCTGGGCGGTTGTTATGCAATAATTGGAAACCCTGTTTGGCAAGATTATATTATTAATTGTGATTTTAGATCGCTGACTGACAACGATGCTATCGGATTTGTTTTCAATTATCAGGATGAAGAGAATATGTATATGTTTTTGTGGAGGCTTGAAACCGCTGAAAGGAAATTAATCCGATGGGAAAATGGAGTGGGAACCATACTGGTTGAAGATGCTGTTCCCTATACAACCAACCAATGGTACCACGCTGAAATAGCATCCATTGGTGGGAATATCTCCGTTAAGATAAATGGAGATGAAATTTTCAACGTTATTGACAACACTTTTACCGACGGGAAAGTCGGGCTGTATTGTTGGGCCAACCCGCAAAGTCAATACGACAACTTCCGGTTGGGCTGTGAGGGAGTAGAGATAGATTTGACTGCATTTTTAGAGGGATCTTTTGATGCAGGTACAATGTCAACCCAATTGAAAGTTAATAATCTATTGCCACTCGGGCAACCCTATTCAGGTATTCCATGGAATTATGCAGGATTTGAAAACCTGGAATCGATTCCCGATGCCAGTATCTCTGATTGGGTTTTGATCGAGCTCAGGGATGCACCTGATGCAGCCTCTGCCCTGTCCTCAACCAAAGTCGGACAAAAAGCAGCTTTTATTTTAGATGACGGATCTGTTGTGGATTTGAACGGAAGCAGTCCGTTACGATTTTCGATCGATGTGCAGGACCAATTGTTTGCCGTGGTCCGGCACCGGAATCATTTGCCTGTGATGTCTGCTTCGCCGCTGAATCTTTCAGGAGGAATTTATCAATATGACTTTACTTCCGGAGCAGGACAGGCTTATGAAACCAATGCCCAGAAGGATCTCGGCGGAGGTATATTCGGCCTGTATGCCGGAGATTTTAATGCAGACGGATCGATAAATGAAGATGATAAAACCGTCGATTGGATGGATAATGCAGGTTTAAGCGGCTACATGCAAACCGATGGTAATCTGGACGGACAGGCCGATAACCTGGATAAAAATGATCAATGGCTTCAGAACCAACTAAAGAGTACACAGGTTCCCGAATGATTAGGTTGGATGTTAACGGCTAAAGCCTGTGTTGATCTGGATCCGGTTCACCGGGCTTCAGCCCGGTGAAATTATTAGATCAAAAAAAATCGGTTGCATGGCATGTAACATGGATTATTCCGGAAATCTTTCAGGATTTGAGTCAATCTCCTGCTACGACGCATTTTTTAAAGCCAGAGAGAAAATTTGTACTATCAGAAATTGTTTTTTGCATTACCGACTTTACTGAAAATATGGTTCACAACTGATTCGAGAGTTCCTATTAATTTTGGGATAACAAAAATAGATTTTGCAGCGGCCTTCAGGCCGGTTGATTTTTATTTACAATACCTTTTGGCTTTAGCCGTTAAATTTCCTATTTTTACGATCCGTTTTTCGCTAATTACACATTAAAAAACTAATCATAATGAAACGATATCTACTTCATCTGTTGCTGGCAATCAACAGTTTGCTGCCCATCATATCATACCCACAAGCCTGGAATATTGGCAACACGTCAATCACTTTTTCCGATCCTGACCGAAGCAACCGCTCTATACCAACTCAAATATTTTATCCGGCCAACACAGGCGGAACCAATGTGCCGGTGGCAGACGGCCAATTCCAGGTGATCGTATTCGGACATGGATTTGTGATGGTCTATTCGGCTTACCAGTTTCTTTGGGAAACATTGGTGCCGCTGGGTTACATTGTCGCACTACCTACTACCGAAGGCAGCTTGTCGCCCGATCATCTGTCGCTGGGTTTGGATTTAAGGTTCCTGGTCAATAAACTGAAATCAGAAGGAGAAAATCCGTCATCAATCTTTAATGGTCACATTGCTGATAGCGCTGCCATCATGGGGCATTCCATGGGAGGCGGAGCCGCTTTCCTGGCAGTCGAAAATTTTGACGGTGTCAGTGCAATGATCACGTTTGCCGCTGCAGAGACCAATCCATCGGCCATACAGGCGGCACAGAATATTTCGGTGCCCACGCTGGTTTTTTCAGGAAGCAATGATTGCGTTACGCCGCCACCCGACCACCAGATACCGATGTATAACAACCTGGCAAGCCCCTGCAAAACTTTCATCTCCATTACCGGTGGCGGACATTGTTATTTTGCCGATTACAATTTCAACTGCGCATTCGGGGAAGCCTTCTGCAGCCCCTCTCCCAGCATTTCAAGGGATCAGCAACATAATATCATTCTAAGTCATCTGATCCACTACCTGGATTTCCAACTCAAAGGCGATCAGCTATCCTGGATCACTTTCAATAACCTGCTGAACAACCCTTCGGGGATCACATCCAACCAGGAGTGCAACATCAACTTACTGGATCTAAAGGTTTTCCTGGAAGGCCCATTCAACGGAACCGGAATGAATACCGATTTAACCAATAATCCTGAGCTTGTCGAAGGATTCCCGATCAACCAACCCTATCATTCTGCGCCCTGGAACTATCCTGGAACTGAATCAATTACAGCCAAACCAACCGGGCTGGTCGACTGGGTATTGATAGAGCTACGCGATGCACCGGATGCTGCTTCGGCAAATAGTTCAACCATTGTACAAAGAAAGGCAACCCTACTTTTTCAGGACGGAACGATTAAAGGAATTGATCAGCAGCCTTACCTGCTCATTGATGCTGAAATCTCGAATAACCTGTTCGTGGTGATCCGCCACCGAAACCATTTGCCTGTTTTATCGGCTCAACCACTAACCGGTGTTGATGGCCTTTTTTCATTTGATTTCACTTCCGAATTGGATAATATTTATGGTGGTGAAAATGCAATTACACAACTTTCCGGTGGTTACCTGGGTATGGTTGCCGGTGACCTGGACGCCAATGGTGAAATCAACCAGGACGACAAGGATTTTCTCTGGTCACAAAATGCCGGTTCAACCGGTTACTTACAAAGCGACACTAACCTGGACGGGCAGGCGGACAACCCCGACAAAAACGAATTTTGGCTCCTCAACAAAAACAAAACCCAGCAATTTCCTGAATAATTCATAGTAACCTTAGCCGGATTGGTCGCTATATTTTAATATTTCAATTACACTCTTTATATTTGCGGTCATAATTCCTTAGGAAAGGATCACAATTATTAACAAGAGGTTATTTGCGTTTCTTTACACATAAAAGTATTTTGTTTCTTGTGCTGATCCCGTTAGCCCTGTGCGGGCAGCATTTTACCTGTTACGACAAACTGGATGCTGCTGACGGGCTTTCGCAAAGTACCGTAAATTGTATACTTCAGGACCGTGACGGGTTGATTTGGTTCGGGACGCAAGATGGCCTCAACGTTTACGATGGAATTCAATTTTATCAATACCAGAATATCCCTTCCGACCCCAATAGTCTTTCGAACAATTACATATTATCGCTGTGTGAAGACAGCCTGGGCAACATTTGGGCCGGAACCATGAGTGGTGGATTGAATTGCCTGGATAAAAAAACGGGACAATTCCAGGTTTTTTTGCACGATCCGGAAGATAATACCGGGATATCCAACAACAATATCTGGGCATTGGCGGTTGACAACTGTAATAATATTTTTGCAGGTACCAGCAAGGGCTTGAATATATATTCAATTGATGCAAAAAAATTCATTGTACTGAACCACCAAAAGGATAATCCTTTTTCCATCCCATCAGATTTTGTTGTAAGCGTTCATATTGATGCAATAGGGGAAATTTGGGTAGGAACCAGCAACGGCCTGGCTCAATACATAAACAACAATAAAACTTTCAAGAGAATTTCAGGCTCTGATGAGACAGGAAAGGGAATCATTGTATGGTCAATTCGCGAAAGTTATAAAGGCGTGATTTTAATGGCCACAAATAATGGGTTATTCACTTATGATGACGAAACAGGAATAATCACTCAATTGCCAAATAACTACAGCATCGGGCAATATACCTTTTGGTCGGCTATGCCTTTAAATGATGGGCTGATCCTGTCAGGAACCCGGGAAGGAATCAGGTTTTACAATGTGGAAAGCGGGAAGTTTGAAAAATCTTGTATGGGGTTCGATCAGGACCGATTCGAAGTCAACTCCAACGTCTGGTGTTTTCTGCCCGACCGTTCAGGTTTTATTTGGGCCGGAACCGATGAGGGTTTGCTTAAAATAAGCACCGAAGAAAAACCATTTCAAACCATCAACGCTGAAGAAAACAGCCATCCAAAACTTTCAGAAAAATCCGTGAATTCAATCCTGGAAGATCAGGAAGGCAACCTGTGGGTTGGAACCGAAGGAGGGGGATTGAACTTGCTTAAACGGGGCGATGCATATTTCACAGTTTATAAAAGTGGGGATGGAACCAAAAACAAAATTGCCGGCGATTATATCTGGTCATTACTGGAGGATTCTGACAATAACATCTGGATTGGAACTTATGGAGAAGGGATTAGCGTATTAAATAAAGAAACTGGCATAATAAAACACTTCCAGCATGAAACCCTTGCAAATGACTGGCTTTCGAATAGCCGTATCCTGGCCATGTTAGAGGACAAAAACGGAGATATCTGGATCGGAACACGGGGTGGCGGGTTGAACCGCTATCTGAAAGATACAGGCAAATTTGAAGTTTATATGAATAACCCTGAAGACAGTGAGAGCATTGCTTCAAATACCGTTTTATCCCTTGCTGAAGATGCCGACGGCTTTATTTGGGTGGGAACTTTTGAAGGCGGATTGTGCAAAATGGATCTAACAAAGAAAACATTTCAAACCTGGGCCAATTTGCCCAATGATCCGGCCAGCCTGTCGAATAACAATGTTTGGGTGATCTGGTTCGACAGCAGGAACCGCATGTGGCTGGGAACACAAGGTGGTTTGAACCTGGTAGAAAACACGCACAATCGGATGATGTTCAGCCACATCAACAAAAATCATGGGCTGCCAAGTAATGTGATATTCGGTCTGGCCGAAGATTCACGAGGAAATATCTGGATGAGCACCTTTAATGGCATTGCCATGCTGAATGATTCGATTCTGAAGCAAATAGATGATCTTTCAGGATATTCGCACGATCCGTTTATTCCGCTGTTTACCAACTTCGATGAAAGTTTCGGTCTGCAGGGAAAAGAATTCAACCAGGGCGCCCATTTTCAATCGGCCAATGGGACAATCTATTTCGGAGGCGCCGGAGGTTATAATAAATTTCACCCCGATAGCATCCGTTTGCAGGATTTCGATCCACCCGTTATAATTTCAGAATTTAAAATTTTCAATCGTGAAGTAGAAGTTTTTATAGATAGGAATTCGAATGAACCATCGGAGGAACAAATCATCAAACGCAATGACCGGTATTACCTGCCAAAAAAGATTTCCTACATAAATAAACTAACCTTAACTTATCGCGAACGCGTTTTTTCCTTCTCCTTTGCTTCATTGGATTACACCCAACCTAAAAAAAACAATTTCGCTTACATCATGCAGGGTTTCGAAGACCAATGGAACCATGTGGGAAATAGGAATATGGCCACCTATACCAATCTGTCGCCCGGGAAATATATGTTTCGGGTGCGTGGTACCAATTCATCGGGTATTTGGAGTAAAAATGAAGCCAGCCTTGAAATCACCATTCTCCCGCCCTTCTGGAAAACCATATGGTTTATTGTCGCAGTTGTCATTTTTATAATTCTCACCACCATTCTGGTTGTTCGCAGGATCATCATCAACCAAAAGAAAAAAGCGGTGGAAGAGATGGATAAAATGGAACTTCAACTCAAAACAATCAAAAATCAGATCGATCCCCATTTTGCCTTTAATGCAATGAACATGATCGGATCCCTTGTTTATAAAGGCGACCCCGATATCGTTTATGACTATTTTACCCGATTTGCCCAATTGATGCGAAGCACTTTGAAAGACAGCGAAAAAATCTCACGAAGCATCAGGGAGGAGTTGGAATTCGTGGAAAACTACCTGGCCATCCAAAAAACCCGGTTCAAGGAGAAATTTGAATATTCAATCAAAGTCAGTCCGGAAGTGGACCAGGAAATCCAGATTCCAAAAATGATCGTGCAAACCCATGTGGAAAATGCCATCAAGCATGGATTGATGAATAAAAAAACAAAAGGGCACCTTGAAATTTCGATTGAACAAAGTATTGATAAATTGTATTTTAATATCGTTGATGACGGTATCGGAAGGGAGGAAGCCGCTAAACAGAATACACCCGGTACAAAAAAGGGGTTATCCATAACCGATAAGATATTTTCACTGTATAAGAAGTTATTCGATTACGATATTTCGCAGGAGATCGTCGACCTGAAGGATATTGATGGAAAAGCATTAGGAACAAAAATCCTTATTACGATCGATCTCGGAAAAAAATGAAACTATGGAAATCAGGGTAGTGATCATCGATGACGAAGAGGAAGCAAGGGACGTGATGGATAGATTGCTTCACAGGCTGGGTGGCATTAACATTGCCGGGAAGGCAGCCAATGTGGATGAGGGTCTGGACCTGATCCTTAGTGAACAACCCGATATCGTTTTTCTGGATATTCAAATGCCAGGAAAGGACGGTTTTGAACTGGTGAAAAAACTCAGGGATTACAACCTGACCGCAACGATCGTTTTTACCACCGCCCACATCGAATATGCCGTTAACGCCATGAAGGTGGCAGCTTTCGACTATCTGCTCAAACCCGTTGTTTTTGAAGTATTGAAAGAAACCGTTCAACGTTTCAGGTGCCAGCGAAGCCAGCAATTAAATGCCAAAGTAGATGTGCTGCTGGATGCCTTATACAAACCAGAAAAAATTTGTTTCAATACCCGAACCGGGTACATTTATATTGCTCCGGAAGATATCATTTACTGTCAGGCGGATGTGAACTACACTGAGATCTATTTCGGCAAGGAAAGAAAAGAGGTAGTCACCGTTAACATCGGGAAGGTAAACGAATTGCTCGATCTCCACAAGTTTTACCGCATCAGCCGGTCGCACCTGATCAATACCAAATACCTGGCAAAGGCCGACCGTCGAAGCAAATCATGTGAACTATTAAAAAATGAGGAAAAATTCACGATCCCGGCACCATCAAAACAAATCAGGTTGATGGAGGCATATTTATCTTCCGGTAAAAATTGATATTCGGCTAATTATCGTATATTGGTTGAAATTTTTAAAGTTTATCCATGCTTCTTACTCTTGAGATACGTTGGTTCGGAAAGGGGAATATCCCCGAAACGCTTCAACTCTGGTTCAGAAAACTTGAAGGAGATATATCAGATCAACAAGTCCGCACCGACTTTTATCTTCACATGAATGACAATGACGATTTGGGGATAAAAGTGCGTGAAGGGAAGATCGAGATCAAAAAACGCAACCAAAATTTTGGGAAATTAAGGCTTGATTCAGGACTGGCTGGGATCCTGGAAGGTTGGGAAAAATGGGGATTCAATATTGCAGAAAATTCGAGTGATTATGAAAATAATTCTGATCCCAAAAGTTGGATAGCAGTCAGGAAGCAGCGCCTTTTAAGAAAATACAACCTTACCGGCCATACCATCCGCCCCATCTCACCCGAGGCGATTGTTAGCGAAGCCTTTAACCTGGAATTATCGCACATTGAATTGATGGGCCAAACCTGCTGGAGCCTGAACCTGGAGGCCTACGGCGGAAATAAATTAAATCAGGAGGAGTTCAAACGAACAAGCAATTACCTCTTTCAGAATATTCCGGTTGTTCAAGTGAACAACGCAATAAGCTGTGGGTACCCGCAATGGATTAACGAAATTTCTAACAGGTAATCATTCCTATTTTCTTTTCTCATTATTTATTGGCATTTCGTCACACATTTTAGTCAATTCCTTCAATAAGTCAGGGCGGGCTTGGAATTCAGGTATTCTGGTGGGTATTTTTGCATGTTTCCAAAACGATTATTAACAAAAAAAAAGATGTTATGAAATGTTTATTAGCGGTTTATAATAGGATAAACGAGCAGTACCTCATTTCATTTGAAGCCGAATGGAATGCCACCGGACATGGCCAATGGCGGTCGAATATTGATGGGATACTGGATGACCAGGGTGTTTGGTAAAAACTTAATGGGATGAGACCGCTCATTCTAATAATTTGTATGATCGCCATTCGCTCATTCAGCACGGTTTCGCAAAATGTTCCCAACGGCAGTTTTGAAAACTGGGTGTTCAACATTTCAGGCATGCCAGAACCTGAAGGATGGAAAACACAAAACGACCGGGAAATGGTGTTTGTGGAAAGTGCGGAAGGACAATCGGGAAATTTTTCAGCCTGCCTGAATGTAGTCTGGGACAGGATGAAACAGGAATATGCGGGTGGATATCTTACTTCCGCCACCTTATTTGCGGTTGAGGAAAAATACTCCGGTTTAACAGGTTACATTTCAGGGAACTCCAATAATAGCGACACCCTCTTAATCAGTATCAGTTTATATTCCGATGATCAAAAAATTGCCAACGGGTGCATTGCCATAACCTCGGCCAGTTCAAATTGGCAGCAGTTCAATATTAAGATTAACTACGAACAAAACATTAAACCCGATAAGGCCGGAATTTCCATTTCAATCATTCCTGCCAAAGGTTTTCACTATCAAACGGTTTATTGCCTTGACGACCTGAATTTAAATTGTGGTCAGGAGCCGCGAAAATGATTTATAAAGAATTATTCATTTAAAAAAATATGATTATGAAAACAATTTACTTTAAAACAATGTTAACGGCAATCCTGGCGATTGCTTTTACAGTTTCCTATGCCGACACCATGCACTCAACCGCCGCAGGAGGCGATTGGGACGATCCCGCTACATGGGAGGAAAATCTTGTACCCGGTTCAGATGATGATGTGGTGGTCACCGGCCCCGGGGCTGTGTTTGTTGAAGGATTGAACACGTCAACTCACGATGCCTGTAACAATATCACGATCATGGCGGGTGCAGTGTTGAGGCATAAAACAAACAGCATACGGGCGCTGGATGTATTTGGTACCATCAACAACTTTGGAGCAATCACAGATACCATCGTTTCCGGAGACCTTTACATTCACGCCTTTGGAAATATCATTAACAATGGCATCTGGAATAACAATCGGATCATCATGGAGGGAATGGTTACCCAGCTAATTTCATTGGGATCGGGCAAATATTTCGGTTGCGATGAATTTATTGATATCGATAACACCAGCAACCTTGAATTTCAATCCGATATTGAATTTCGGAATTGTGATATAGACCTGAACAACGCCGGACTCATTATGCCGGTCACAAAAGGTGGTAAACTTAAAATACTGGGTGGAAGGATAACAGAAGCGGCCATAACCGGAAACGATGGTTTCCTGGAAATGGCTGATCCGGCCTACCTCTATGAAAACGTATCCCTGAGCGATGTAACCTTGCAAGGCATAATTAATGTATTAGGTACAACAAATATTTTGTCGGGCGAAATTATTGTGGAAGGCACTTTGCAAAACCGGATAAACGGCACATCTAGCCTTCAGATCAATGGCAATATACACAATGAAGGAATCATTCAAAATACCAACAACAGTCTTACCCTGTATATCACCGGAAACATTTACAATAATGGCACATGGCAAAATTCCAATACCTGGCTTTCAGGAACCGGAACACATAGCGTAACACAAGGAACTTCAGGAAGTTTTTCAGGGCAGAATTTCTACGCAGAAGCCGGTACCGGCACAATAACTGCAAATTCGGACATTGATTTTGACGGAGTAAATATCGACCTGAATAATTCTGTATTGATCATGCCGGTTACGAAAGGTGGTAAACTTACAATACTGGGTGGAAGGATAACAGAAGCAGCTATAACCGGAAACAATGGCTTTCTGGAAATGGGTGTTGAGGCATATCTCTATGAAAACGTATCCCTGAGTGATGTAACCCTGCAAGGTGTAGTCAATGTATTGGGTGCTACAAATAGTTTGTCAGGTGAGATTATTGTGGAGGGTACTTTGCAAAACCGGATAAACGGCTCATCCAGCCTTCAGATCGATGGCAATGTATACAATGAAGGAATCATTCAAAATACCAACAACAGTTTTACCCTCAATGTCACCGGAAACATTTACAACAACGGCACATGGCAAAATACACATACCTGGCTTTCAGGAACCGGAACACATAGTGTAACACAAGGACCTTCAGGTAGTTTTTCAGGGCAAAACTTATATGCTGAGGCCGGTACCGGAACAATCACGGCAGGTTCATCCATCGATTTAAACGGTGTGAACATGGACCTGAATGGAGGTGTTTTAGAACTTGACCCGGCAAAAGGAGCAGGATTGAGTTTCACCAGTGGAAAATTAAGGGATGGAATTGTTTACGGAAGCGGAAACGAACTTTCGATGGATACAGATTCCTATATTGAATCTTTAACCCTGCATGATTTTGTATTACAGGGAACAGTGCCGGTTCTTACAACAGGAGTAATATTTGAGGGAAACACCATAGTTGAAGGGACATTGAAAAATTATTCCGCTTCAGCCAGTGTGATATGCAACGGTGTATTAACCAATAACGGCACCATTGAAAATCTAATAAATAGCCTGACCCTTTATCTGAACGGTACTTTCATCAATACCGGCACATGTACAAATTGGAAGATCGAATTTAGCAGCGCCACAGACCAGGAAGTGGCCAGTCCCGGAGGAGGTGTAATTGGTGCCAGATACATTGAAAACACAGATCCGTTATCAAAAATCATAGCAACAGATGACCTTACTTTCCATACATCAATAATCGACCTGAATGGCGGAGAAATTCAAATGCCATTGGGCAAAAAATTCACACTTACAGGTTCTTCAACACTGGAGGGCAGTTTGGTTGATGGGACTATTTCAGGAGAGACTTTCGACTATGAGGGGAATGAATATGCTTATATACAGAACATTACATTTGATCCGGAGGTTACGCTATATGGTCAGGTTGAGGTACTCACCGAGGTTGACTTCAACGGTTCGCTTAATAATAAAGACATCCTGCAATTACGCGGATTAAGCTGTGCAGTGAATGTAGCCGACAGGATCATCAATAACGGGACAATTCAGGATGGAAGTACGGGTAACAACCTCACCATCAATTGCCAGGGACACATTATCAATAATGGTATTTGGGACAACTACCGGACTACGCTTAATGGCGTTGATGATCAGCTCATTTACCTGATAGCCGGAAAAGAAATTACCGGTGAATTCCGGTTTGATGCGATGATCGATGACCCACCCTACCAATGGAAATGGAACGGAACCAATCTGAATTCTGCTGATTTTACCGGCGAAACATCTGATGTCCTTATCTGGGAGGTTCCCGTTTCCAACAATTATTACGGATATTTCGGATGCCAGGGTGCAGCGGATACCTCCAGGAATATAATAATCAGAAGCGGGATCATTATCGATCCGGTGGTTCTGCTTCAGGGGCCATATAATGGAGTTGATATGGACACTGATCTTGCCCAACAATGGCTGATCCCACTTTCTCAGCCGTTCAATATGCCACCGTGGAATTACAACGGAGACGAAACAGTTTCTTCCATCCCAACCAATATCGTTGATTGGGTTTTGGTTGAACTCCGCGAAACCGCCGGAGGGCCGGAAACAGCCGATGAAAATACCATAGTTATGCAACGTGCCCTTTTGCTCCGACACGATGGCCGTGTGGTTGATCCGTGGAATCAAACACCAGAGCTCAAATACGACATTGATCTCACTGAAAACATATACATGGTTATTTGGCACAGGAATCATTTGGGGGTGATATCGGCTACCTCCCTTTCAAATGAAGATTCACCGGCTTATTACGATTTTTCAGAATCGGCAGACAAAGCTTATGGCGGAAGTGAAGCGTTGATTGATTTGGGCAATGGCGTTTATGGCATGATGGGTGGCGATGCCGACTACAACCAGCAGATCACCCAGGAGGATAAGCAGGGTTTCTGGGATCCGAATGCCGGAATGCCCTGCGGATATGTACCCTATGACTTTAACTTCGACGGTCAGATCGACAACCGGGATAAAAATCAGACGTGGGTGAAAACACTGGGGAAATCAACGCAAGTAACGGAATAGGAGTTTTGGGTTTTGTGTTCAAAGTTTTGTGTTCTGAGTTAATCCAGAACTCTGAACCCGGAACCCGGAACTTTGAATTTAAATGAAATATTTCATGGTTAAAACTGTCTGTTCCCATTAAATCAAGAAAGGAGGCAAACCGAGCTACCATTTATCCGTAGAATAGTCGGTTCTTCATGAACATCTTCGTAAATATATCCAAAAATAAGGAAAGATTCCTTTTAAGCCGGTGGAAGCATTTTCGCCGGCTTAATTTTTTTGAATTTCCTCTTTTGTTATATTTGTCCGGTTAAATTTTTTCAAATGTTAAGAATCTGCCTCGCCTCTTTAATACTTATTCTAAGTTTTCAAGAAGTCCAATCCCAGGTCCACACCACCTACCTCTGGCACCTGCAACAACCCATTTACTGGCCCGAGCAAAGTCAGTGGAATCCCTACCATTACCAAACGGTATGGGAATCGCAATATCATAAAGACCACAACGGCAACTGGTATCCCGACGGATTGCAACATCCGCTTAATGATCTTCAGGAAATTTTCAACAAAGATGACCGTAAAGCGGTCTATCAATGGCGAACCAAAGACGCCGTTCAGAGTCTGCTTGGCTTTCCTGAAGCCGGGGCGCAGGTCAATTACTCTGGATGTTTAATTGAAAATGTGAACAGTTTGGCCAATGCTAGTCAATGGGGCTATTCAAACGGTTGGGAAAACAATTACATCACCGCCCGCAACTGGCAAACTTCAGGCGGTAATCCACGCATGGATGTAGTAGGGTTTACATTTCATCATGCGCTTTCTCCGCTTTTGAGCGAACGGGTTCTCAGAAAAGAGATACAGGCACACCGGCATATATATAACCAGACTTTCGGAACCAATCCCGACTATTCAAAAGGCTACTGGCCTGCCGAATGTTCCTTTAGTGTGCGTATCCTTAAAGTGTTGGTGGAAGAAGGATTTGAGTGGTCGGTGATTGCCAACAGCCACCTCGCCAGAACACTGGCGGATTATCCGTTAAATTTCGGCACATCAGGTTGCAACATTGATCCGCCCAATGGAGCGGATATTACTTCATTCGCAGGCACCAACTGGTGGAGCGGTCAGATCGACGGCCGGGGCGGATCATTTGCTGCACCGTTTTGCTACCAGGCACATAAAGCCAAATATGTTGATCCGGAAACAGGTTTTGAATACATAATTACCGTGGTTCCAATGGCCGATCTGCTGAGCTATCAGAATGGCTATGCCCTGATGGGAACAGGCGACATCGATGCCCATATCGCTCCATATAACGATCCATCACATCCTTCTATCGTATTAATGGCCCATGACGGTGATAACGCATGGGGAGGAGGATACGACTATTACAACAATTCAGTACCCGGATTTGCCTCTGCAGCCGCTTCTCAGGGTTATGTTCCGACCACCATCCAGCAATTTCTGGATGACCACCCGGTTTCTGAAAATGATATTGTTCATGTGGAGGACGGTTCCTGGTTCAATGCCGAGAATGACTGGGGACATCCGCAATTCATCAACTGGCTCTGGCCCATTTATACGCAAAATTATGAGTTTGATCCCAACGGCTGGACAGAAGATGCCCGAAA
Organism: Bacteroidales bacterium; assembly: GCA_016933115.1. GTDB lineage: Bacteria > Bacteroidota > Bacteroidia > Bacteroidales > JAADJA01 > JAADJA01. The sequence goes on from JAFGBL010000170.1 coordinate 14,368, forward strand.
CTGGGCCGTGCTGGTAGCGGCAGAGAACCGGGTTTGTATGGCCGAAGACCTGAGTGGAGGAAGTGACATCGGTGATATTGTCTTTCCCAATGCTTCTTCGACCCTTGCCGAACGGGCATGGCATCACCTGTTGCCCGGCTACACCAGCGGTTATATGTATTACGGAACCTCACTGGATATGGAGGTGAAACAAACCCTGGCAGCCAACCTGGCCTGCGATCTCGCTGACCAGGTGATCGCTGATAATCCGGGAACGGATCATACGCCTCCAACGGTATTTATTCCTCAACGTTATCCATACAATCCCGGAGGAACCGGTTTCGGGCCGACTTACGGTTATCAACAACATCCAAACAGTTCCGATTTTACCGTCTGGACCTTTGCCTATGATGTTTCAGGTTTACAAACAATCGTTTTAAAATACAGGTTGGACAACGATGGAATCAACCCGCTCACCGATAATGAAAACGACACATACGCAGGAGGCCCGGGCGTTCAAAACTGGAATTCAATATCCATGACCGAACGAATATTTCCGACAGGAAATGTTACCGGCAATCCCGACATCAACTTCTTTATACTGCCCGATTATATTGCCAATGAATATTACGCGGAGATCACCGGGCTTTCCGATACTTTGGTGGATTATTACATTGAAGCTACCGATACCTATGGTAATGTTTTCAGAACTCCTATTCAGCATGTTTATGTTGGAAATTATAATCCCGGAGGATCCGGTTCGTACTCAGTTTCCTGGGAACCGGAAGAACCGGAGATTGAAGATATGATTACCCTTACGGTGGCCAATCCGAACTCAGTTCCACGATTGCACTGGGGTGTAAATTATAGTGGCAGCAACTGGCAAACACCGGATAATGCGTATTGGCCTGATGGAACCTATTTATTCAATGGTTCCGGTCCTGCAGCTGAAACACCTTTTAATGGTCCGGATGCAGAAAATAATTATACCCTGGAGATCGGGCCGTTCAATGATCCGGCTCAAACAGTAAATTCCATTGCATTTGTTATCCACTTCGAAAATGATACCTGGGACAACAATAATGGCAGCGATTACCACATCGATTTTGGCGGGCAGGGAATTGTAGGTGTTCAGTGGGAACCGCAAAACCCGACCCAATTCGACTCAGTCCGGATTTATGTAGGACAGGCAAACATCGGAGCCAAACTGCACTGGGGGGTAAAACTCAATGGGTCCAATTGGCAAACACCGCATATTGTCTATTGGCCAACAGGCTCCTATCTGTTCAATGGCAGCGGACCTGCCATCGAATCAGCATTTGACGGACCGGATTCCGAAAATATCCTTAGCCTTGTTATTGGGCCTTTTGATGATCCGATACAGGAGCCTGAAGGGATCAACTTTGTGATCCATTACGACAACAACACCTGGGACAACAACAATGGCAACGATTATTTCATTCCCATTATTTATATTTCACCCATTGAACTCGACGTAAAAGTTTTTCTTGAAGGCCCATTCAATGGAACCACCATGAACACCGATTTAACCAATTCAACCAATTCAACCAATTTCCCAACCATACAACCTTACAATATATCTCCCTGGAATTACAACGAAACCGAATCAATCACCGAGATCCCAGCCGGTACAGTTGATTGGATTTTAATTGAACTCCGCGATGCTTCAGGTGCTCCGTCAGCTATATCTTCAACGATGATCGCAAGGAAAGCCGCATTTCTGATGAGTGATGGCCATATCCGGTCCCTGGATGGCGCCACCAATCAGCAATTTATCGATTTAACAATTCAACAATCCCTCTTTGTGGTCATCCACCACAGAAATCACCTGTCCATCATGTCGGCCAATCCATTGACAGGAACCGAAGATGTTTATTCTTACGATTTCACAATAGCAGAAGATCAGGCCTACAACTCAGGACAAAAGAACCTGGGAAATGGTTATTACGGAATGTATGCTGCAGATGGAGATGCGGATGGCATCATCGACAATGATGACCATTACCCTGTTTGGACTAATGATGCCGGTAATTGGGGATATTTACCCGGCGATTATAATCTCGATAGCCAGGTTGACAATGAGGATAAAAATAATTTTTGGTTTCCGAATAAGGGGGCAGGAAGTCATATACCTGAATTGTAAATTAATTTCTAAATTTGCTTACAATCTAATCCATGAACAAGAGGGGAAAATACTGTATCGGGTTTGCCATGCTGACAGCTATCCTGATTTCTTATCCTTCCTTTTCACTATGTTCACAATCAAAATCCGACAGTTTAAAAGCCTTATTAAACCAGGCCGATCACGATACAATAAGGATCAGGATGCTATTTGAAATGGGTAATTTATATATTGATGGGCCTTCAGATTCTTTGGTTTTTTATTATAAGGAGGCATTAAACCTGATCGATAAATTCTTTGCACAACCCGAGGATTTTATTGCCAAAAAAGGGTCAAAGACCATCGAACGATACAAAAGGTTAAATTTTCGTGCATTACTCGAAATCGGCATTGAAAAATTTTTCCAGGGGAAATACAATGAGTCATTGGAAAATTACTTTAAAGCCCTCAAAATCGCACAGGATATCAACGATATAGGCCTGGTTTCGGAGGTGAATGGTGCCATCGGAATCGTTTATAAAAATCAGGGAGAATACGCACAAGCGCTCGAATTTTATGAGCAGGCTTTATCTGCAGCAATTGAACTCAATGACACATCCTGGATTGCAGCCTGTTATGCCAATGCCGGCAACGTGTACCGAAGGTTGACGAATTACAGTAAGGCACTGGACTATTTTCTAAAAGCCCTGGAAGTTTTTGAAAAAGAAGGAGAGTCCCGACGGATGGCCATCAGTTATATGAACATCGGTAATTTGTATGAGGATCAGAAGGATTACAATACGGCCCTTGAATATTACAGCAGGGCCCTTCAATTGTCCTATCAAACAGATGATAAAAAAAGGATCGCGGAATGCCTGGCCAACATTGGGAATATTTATTCGGCACAAAAAGCCTTTAATACGGCAAGGGATTTCTACCGGCAATCGCTTGAAATCAATATAGAGCTGGGATATGAGCATACGGTAGACGATTGCTATAAATATATCGGAAGTACTTACGAACTGGAAGGATTGACAGATACTGCCCTGGTAAATTACCGGAAAGCATATGAAATAGCCCTGAAGGAAAATGACAAGCTGATTCTGGCCGAAGTTTTGGGAAGTATTGCCAATATTTTCCTGATGAAAAAATCTTACAGGGAAGCGATGGAAAATGCAGATAAAAGTTTGCAAATCGGGCTTGAAACGGGCGATCCGCAGAACATCAAGAACGCCTATTTGTACCTGTCAGAAGCCTGGCAGGGTTTGAACAATCCAATCAAAGCCCTAGAATACTTTAAATTATACTCAAACATTAAAGATACCATTTTCAGTTCTGATAAATACAAGGCCATCAAAGACCTTGAAATGAAATACGAAACCGAAAAAAAAGAACAAAAACTGGCCCTGCTTACCGAAAAAAATCAGGTTCAGGTACTCAAACTTAGCAGAAGGTACCGGCTGCTGTGGGGTATCGGAATTCTTGCAGTCCTCATCATGTTGATCATTTACCTGCTGTTCAGGCAAAAGGAGTTGAGGTCAAAACACATGGCCGTGGAACTGGAACAAAAACTGCTAAGGTCGCAAATGAACCCGCATTTCATTTTCAATTCACTCATCGCGATACAAAGTTTTATTTATAAAAAGGACCCGGTACAGGCCGGAGATTACCTGGCCAAATTCGCCGAACTGATCAGGATCACGCTTGAAAACTCAAGAAGTGAGTTCGTTTTACTCGAGAGAGAAATTAAAATGCTTGAAATATACCTGGAGCTTCAATGCCTGCGGTTCGATAATAAATTCAACTATCAACTCGAAATAGATGAGAATATCGACGCTTCAACCATGCGTATACCGCCCATGCTGGCCCAGCCATTCATTGAAAATGCAATCGAACACGGCCTCAGGTATAAAGACACCAAAGGAAATATTAAAATCAATTATATGAAAAGTAACGGAATCCTTCGGTTGATCGTAGAAGATGATGGCATTGGAAGGGAAAAGGCAGCAGCCAATTCCAGAAATAAAAAACATGCATCCATGGCCACTTCTATAACAATAGAAAGGCTGGAGGTGCTGAGTAAAAGATTTAAACAAAAACTAAAACTTGAACTGACCGATTTGAAAAATGAAGAGGGAATGCCTTGTGGAACACAAGTTAAATTTTCGATGCCCTATAAAATTTCGGTTTGATAACAATTATAAATAAACTAAAAGATTGTTTATGATTTCTGTTGTAATCATTGATGACGAACAAAAGGCCAGGGAAACCATTCAAAATATCCTAGGTCTCAGTGAATGTGAAATTCAGATCATTGGCGAGGCCGATTCGGTAGAGAGCGGTTACGAGCTTATTTCCAATAAACGACCCGACCTGGTATTGCTCGACATCAACCTCACCGACGGAACAGGATTTGATTTGATCAAAAGGTTCGACAGGATCACATATCATGTTATATTCATTACCGCTTATGAAGAATATGCGTTGAAAGCCTTTAAATTCAGCGCTATTGACTACATTTTGAAGCCCATAACTGCAGCGGACCTGCTTCAGGCTGTTGAAAAAGCCTGTTCGACTATTCACAAGGAAGAAAATGACGTAAAGTTGTCCACCCTTCTTTCCAACCTGGAAAAGATAAAAAAAATTGTTTTGAAAACTGCGGAAAGTATCCACATCGTGCAGGTAAAAAACATCATCCGATGTGAAGCCGACGTGAATTATACCACCTTTTTCCTCGAAAACGGCGATAAACTCCTGGTTTCAAAAACCCTCAAGGATTTTGCAGAATTATTGGAACCGGCAGGATTTTTCAGGACACATCAATCTCACCTTGTTAATCTTGATCATATACTTCGGTACGATAAAACCGAAGGCGGACATTTGGTAATGGGCGATGAGTCAATTGTGCCTGTATCTTCCAGAAAAAAAGATGAGATGTTCAAGCTTTTCGAAAAAATGTAAAAAATAAATTTTCTAGATCGAATAATCATTCAACCCCAGCGAATAATAATTTTCCACTTATACAGCAGTTTCCACGCTATATTTTTACCGAAAACAAAACTTCATCAATATGAAAACTTCGGCAATCAAAATCCTATCTGCAATCTCGATTATTTGTATTGTTAATATCATGCAAGCTTCAACCATCACTTCAACCTTAAATGGCGGCCCCTGGAATGAAGCCACCACATGGATTGAGGGAGTTGTTCCCGGATCTAATGATACGGCCATTATTCAGGGCCTCGTGATCATCGGGAGTGTTGTTGTTTATGAAATTTACCACAGTTACGGAGGCTGGGTCATTGTTGAGCAATCCGGAAGTTTGGTCCCACATGAATATGGCGGAGGGTTGGGAACCTTTAATTTATTTGTTGCCCACGACATTACAAATAATGGAATCATATACAACGGGGAAGAATATCTGCATCTCTTAATTGAAGGGAATATAATGAATAACGGTATATGGCAACCACACGAAACATTTCTTACAGGAACGGCTAACCAAAATATCAGCCTGGGTGAGGATGCAGTTTTCGGAGGTTATTGGACCATAAATAATCCAGTTTCAATCACGGCTTTGTCAGATATCAGGTATAATGGGGGTTATTCGCATGGTACAAACTACTACATCGGCGATTTCAATATGAATGGAGTGACATTCCATTTGGGTACATTTTCGATCAATATAGCAGGAACCGTAATTTTTAATGGTACCATTGAAGGTGATTTTGAGATCCTCGGCACATTTAATGTCGATAAGGATTTGAGTGATACCTTGGTATTTCATGGAACAGTGCATGTTACCGACACCTTGCAGAACACCCTTTATGGCCAGGGATATGGAATCATGAAGCTGGTAGTCGAAGGGGACATTGTAAATAATGGTGTTGTCCGTGATCACCCTTTGGATGACGATCTCAGCATTCTGATAACAGGGAAAATCGTCAACAACGGGAAATGGTCCTGCAATCATGTGAGTTTCACAGGATCAGAAAATCAATATATAGAACAAACTACCGGAAAATATTTCGAAAGCAATTTTTACGACCTGGATGCCGCGAGTGAAATAATTGCAAATTCAAATATCACTGTAACTCAAGAGATACAAATGAACGGTTCTGTTTTGGATATGCAGGAACATACACTGAATCTCACATCCTGGATAAAAAATGGGGTTCTGAAAAATGCCAACCTGCATGGAGGATATCTTCTTTCGGTGAATGCAGCCGACTTTCTCAACCTCTTTGGAATGGTAACAGTTGACGATTATAATGTTTTTCAGTGTCCGGTAATTGTTTACGATACTCTAAGGTGCAATACCTATGGAGGAGGATCCTATTATTACGAGTTACAGATTGATGGTTCTTTAACCAATAACGGCTGCATCCAAAGCTATGGATCAGGTATGCTGCGTATGCATATTACCGGAGATATATTAAATAACGGCTCCTGGGCAAATTACACCACTTATCTGGAAGGAGATATGGACCAGTTTATCGGGCAGTCTGAAAACAAAGTTTTCGAAGGTAGCTTTGAAATTCAAAAAACCGCGGGGAACGTTATTGCCAATTCCGATCTTAGGTTCCTGGGAAATATCAACCTGAACGGGTCGACTTTAAAAATGGGAGGACGTACCATCTTTATGGATAATTTTCTATACAACGGCACATTGGAACAGGCCTATTTACATGGTGGTTTACTTCAATCCATAACTGCAACCGGCAAATTAGATATTAAAGGCACGGTAAAATTGGACGATTTTAATATTTTTAATTGTCCGGTTACGGTATTTGACACGTTACAAAGCAACACTTTTGGCGGAGGATCGAAATACTACGACGTCACCATTAACAATTCTGTAACTAACTATGGGGTAATTCAGAGCTGGGGATCTGGAATTCTACGATTATATATCACCGGCGACTTAAGCAACTCAGGTCAATGGGTCAATTACCTGACCTACTTAAATGGAACTGAAGACCAACATATTTATCTTTTTGAAGATATTACCATCGATGGAAATGTACAGTTTGATGCCATAAAAACACTGCTCCATTCCAATGGTACCATGAAGGTTTATTGCTAGACTCACCCGATTTTAATGGAGAAACAGCACAGGTCCTATCCTGGAATGTTCCTGTTCAACCGGCCTGGTACGGAACTTTCTTTTGCGAAACCGGCGAGGGCAATTCAAGAAATATAATTGTTGGCCGTGGGATGTACTCACCAATAAATCTAACTGCAGTAGTAAACTGTACCGATGTAGAACTGTCATGGCAAATGCCTAACGGCTCACCCAATAGCTGGAACATTTACAGGAATAATGAGCTACTTGAGAATGTCAATTCCATGTCTTACACCGATGAAATGTTAAATCCGGGTGAGGATTACAGCTACTACATTACAGCCGTTTTTGGTTTGGAGGAGTCTGAGCCGACTGCTACAGTTACAATTTACCTGGAGATACCAGCCAATACCATCCCCGGAAATTTCACTGCCGATCCCAACGAAACCGTAGTTATTTGCACCTGGGACGAGCCCGCATGTTGCCTTACTCCTGATGGCTACAACATCTATCGCGACGGTGAAAAACTCAATTCCATAATGATCCTCGAAACCACCTATACCGATTCGCCAGGTTATGGAGATTTCTCTTATCAAGTTAATGCAGTGTATTATTTTGGTGAGTCCGGCCATTCTGAAACCTCAACGGTACATATTTCAGGAATTGAAGAAAACACATTGAAATATATCAGCCTGTATCCTAATCCAGCGAAGGAAAAAATAAATATTACCTCCGATATCGAACTTTACAACCTATATATTTTCAACAGTGAAGGGCGGCAGATTATGAACCAAAATTATGTAACTGAAAACTATTCGATAGATGTTTCTGCTCTAAACTCAGGGTTATACCTATTGATTCTGAATACCGAAAAGGGTAAATTAAAATCCAGGTTTATTGTAAAATAAAAAAAGGCTTGTCATCTGGGGAGATTCTTTCCCCGGAGGCACCTTGCAAATAATAATCCATTCCCGGCAAATAATAATTTGCCGGGAAATTTCCCAATCACCTCTCATAAATTTACATAACCTATTATTACGGAATTATTGAACTAATGGAACGCATCATAATCATCGATGACCATTTATGTAAAGAAGAACTGGCCGAATTCCTCGAAGCCAACAAAAAACACATCAAACTCGATTCTTCATTCGAACAGTTAAAATCCTCTACAAAAATATTTTTCGAAGAGTTATTGGAGATCAAAAACGGAGATGAAAAAATTATTTTTAACTCAGATCAAAATATCAATTTTGTCAGAACCAAAGAAATCGTTAGCGTAAATGCATTCGGCCGTTATTGCAAAATCATCCTAAAAAACGGCAGCATCCTTGAAACCAACCAGGACCTCGACTCAATAGAAAAAAAACTGCCCAGGGATTTTTTTATGCGCATTCATGCATTGCACCTGATCAACCTCGACTACCTGGCAAGTTGCAAATTGAACATTCCCCCTTCAATAATCATGAACAATGGAGAGATTTTACCTCTGGATGAAAACAAAAAAGCAGAAGTCATTAAATACCTGGAAAATTTAACAAAAAATTCAAATAATTCAATGATTTATTAACCATGTCGGTATTCCGACAAAAAATTTACAATTATGAAAGACATCTTACAAGTAAGAGTAAACAGAAGAGTTAAAAACATTTTGTTTACGGTATTTACTATTGTGTTTTGGATCAACTGTTTTGATGCAAATGCCCAGGTATCCTTTACACAAACGCTAAACGCCGATTTTTACAAAGGCGCTTACAACGATTTAATCGTATATGGCGACAATGTTTACCTACCTTACCAGGCTACCGATGTGGGAACCTGGTTAACAACAACTGTATTACCCCAAACGTTGATGGGACAAAAAGCTGCCACCTGGAACAACCGATACGTTTACGTGGTTGGCGGTTATAACGACTTAACTTATTCTACTGCTGTATACCGGGCCACGCTCAACACATCGGGGATAAGCAGTTGGACTACACTGAATCCCTTGCCCGTCGGACTACGTGACCATGCCGTGGTGATCGGCACCAACACCGTTTATGTGTTGGGTGGTCGAGATGATTCTGACATTTATGATGAAATTTACTATGCCACCATCAACACAGACGGCTCTATCGGGGCATGGCAGGCATCTTCTGTTTCGCTTCCGGTTGCATTGTGGGGGCATACTGCCGTTTATTGCAACGGTTATGTTTATGTGGCTGGAGGTGCTAATACACTTTCCCCCACAGCGGCAAGAAATAACGTTTATTACGCAAAAGTACTCGCCGACAATTCACTTTCTGCATTTACAGCAACTACTAATCTGCCGGCAACCAGAAACGGGCATTCTATGGTGAATCATGCCGGGAAGGTTTACGTATTGGGAGGTTTTGTCAATACAACCGGCGTGAAACAAAACACGGTTTACTCTGCTACATCGAATGTTTCAGGAAGCCTTTCATCCTGGTCGACCCTGACGGCCCTTCCGATAGCAGTGAGCAACCATTCATCTGTCATTATTAATGGATTAATCACCTTACTGGGTGGCGAAAGCGGTGGCACATTGAGCAATAGTGTCTATTACGCCGACGTTAATGCGGCTCCGCTGGTTTGGAACCTGGCCTCCAATGTAATGTACGATCGAACTAAAGACGGTGCTGCATTTACCCGAGACGGCTGGATAGGATTTTGCGGTGGAGAAAACCTTTCAGGAACGCCCATCTGGAATACAAGGTATGCCAATCTTACATTATCTTCCAACTATGAGAAGAATGGGCTTTTTATTTCCAATCCATTTTATGAGTTGGGAGCTGAACGGGAAATCACGGAACTTACCTTTATAACAGGTAATCCGGCCGTTTCCAATTCCCAAATAGCCTACCGGACGGCCGGTGATGACCTGATCTGGGGTAACTGGACAACGCCCACTTCCACCAGCCCGATCTCCGTTGGCTTCACAGATCACTACCTGCAATATAAGGTAATTTTTACCGGAGACGGACTGGTTACTCCAACTTTCTCAGAGATGAACCTTTGGACACCCGGCACCGAACTATCAGGCAACCTGAATGCTTTAACCAGCATAACACTGGCCAACAGTCCTTATTGGGTTACCGGCGATGTGTCGTTTACTTCAGGGACGCATACTTTCGAAGCCGGAGTGGTTTGGAATTTCCTTCCTGAAACAGGCCTGACGGTCGGACAGGCAAATGTTGTCTGCAACGGCACCTCAGGAAATCCTGTTCAGTTTATCGGTTATACCAATGACGACGGATTATGGGATGGGTTCTATTTTGATCCAAACAGCGATAACGGGGTATCATCGCAGTTTAATTATGTGGTTATTGCCAATGGCGGATTTGGAAGTAATAATGCCAACCTTTACTGCAACTCATCCAATGAGCCGTTCCTCAATCATTGCACTATCCGAAATGCCGATGGAAATGGGATTCGTTTGAATAATGCCCAGATCAATGTTGAATTTTCAACAATTGAAGATAACAGCGAAAACGGTGTTTATCTCGAAAATTCCAATCCGACTTTTGTAAGTTGTGATATAAATAATAATGCAGCAGCCGGGGTCCATTTTACTTCCAATACCTCAGAACCTACTTATAGTAACACCATCATTCAAAACAATCTGTATGGCCTTCACTATCCTTCACCCAATTATACGATTTATCCTCCCAACGGTGATCCTACTTTAACCAATAATACTTATAACGGAATTGCCATTGATGGTGGAGACGTAACCAGCAGTAACAAAGTTTGGAATTCCATAATTTATGACTATATATTATTGGGTACTGTGAGAATTGTCCAATATTCATCTTATGTACGTCTTACCATCGAACCGGGAAATACCATAAAGGCGTTAGAAGGAGTTCAGATACAGATTGGAATGGGTAGCAACGGCGGTGAATTATATGCAATTGGAACAGCTGACAGCCTGATTACTTTTACATCTCATGATGGCCTTTCAGGTGGATGGGATGGAATTTGGTTTACACAATACGCAAGTGGCTGGGGCGGCGTTTCGGTGATGGATTATTGCGTAGTTGAAAAAGGCAATGATTATAATATGTACTCTCTGTCCACGGTCCAGCCTACCATGAATCACTCCATCATAAGGGATGCACTGGTCGACGGATTGAGGAATGCATCATCAACGCATATCATTCAAAACACGCAGTTTCTAAATAATGGAAGATATCCCTATTACTTGCTTGATCCGGGAGCAAATCCCACCCATTCGGGAAATACATATACCGGCAACGGCATTAACAGGATCGCTGTTGAAGGTGGCGAGTATGGTAGTGACCGGTCATTAACCTTTGATAATATCCCATATCTCGTCCTGAATGATATAATTATAGTGCTATATAGTAATCATAGCCGCTTAACCGTCGATCCGGGCGTCATTGTTGAATTTGCTGCCGGAACTCAATTAAGATTAGGTAAAAGCTCTAATGGTGGTGATCTTTGGGCCGAAGGAACATCAGGCAATCCGATTACTTTCAGGCCATATAATGGTGTTGCCGGAGGATGGGAAGGTATTTATTTTACACAATATAATGATAATTGGGGCGGAACCTCCTCTATGAAATATTGCATTGTTGAAAAGGGTAATCAATATAATATTTATTGCGAAGGCTCAGCTCAACCCACTTTGGAAAACTGTACCATCAGGCTTTCAGCAACTGACGGATTGAGGGAATATAATTCAAATCCACCCATATCAAGCTGTTCATTCGAAAATAACGGGGCTTATCCGATCAACTATACCGACTGGACCTGTAATTCACTGCTCACAGGGAACAGCTATTCCGGAAACAATCCAAATTACATTGCGCTATCAGGGGGTGAATATAATGCTGACAGAACTGTATACAATGATGGTATCCCCTATAGGGTTCTTGGAAATATTGTCATGGTATTGTATTCCAGTCATTCAAGATTAACTGTTGAACCTGGAGTTACCCTTGCATTTAATCCTGGTATTAAGTTGCAATTGGGATATTCCAGTAATGGTGGTGACCTTTGGGCTGAAGGGACAAGCACTGAAAGAATTGTCTTCAAACCCTATAATGATGCAATCGGTGGCTGGGATGGAATTTATTTTACGAATTACAATGATAACTGGGGTGGAACTTCTTCCATGAAGTATTGTAATGTTGAGAAAGCTGCAAATTATAATATCCTTGTTGAAAGTTCGGGACAACCATTTATAGAGAATTGCATTATTACAGAATCTGCGGGTAATGGATTATTTTTGAATAATTCAACACTTACGATCCGAAATTGCACATTTGCCGATAACGGATCTTATGGTATCCAACTGGAAGGTTCAAGTGCACCGGTCATCGGGAACGATGCGCTTTACACTTGTAACCTCTATGGGAACACTGGCTATGAAATTTATAACAATACTACCAACAACATCAATGCACGCTACAATTATTGGGGTACCGGTGATTCAACTATGATCGCTTCGCGTATTTATGATAAATATGACAATACTGCAAAAGGGATCGTCTATTTCAACGACTTTGCCCAAATTCCCTCCATCCATGAACCCACCATGACACTTGGAGGCGATGTTTGGTATGCCAATCCAGCCATGACACCTTTTGATGGAGCCACCCTCGAAATATTCGATTTCGGTTCGTCTTCTGTGGCTTCGACTACTACCAATGGGTTGGGTCATTATAATTTCGGAACCGTGACCTCAGGAAATTATACCATGGAGATCACACCGACAGAATCATTTCCGACCGGGCAGGTCAACAGTACCGATGCGCTGGCAATTCTTCAGCATTTTGTACAAATCACACCTTTGCAAAACATTTACCTGGCAGCCGCCGATGTGAACGCCAGTGCCACTGTCAATGGAACAGATGCTCTGTTTGTACAAAAACGCTGGTCGGGAATGATCACTTCCTTTCCTGCAGGCGACTGGCTGTACAATACTACCAACCTGACCATCATCGGAAACCAGGTTACCAACGACTTTGAAATGCTGGCTTTTGGTGATGTAAATGCATCGTTTACTCCTGCCAAGGATTGGAACGGTTCGGTAACACTTTTACATGAAGGTACACAAATCATTCAATCTTTTATGCCTTTTGAATTGGTCGTTTCAGCTAAGGAACCGATTGAAACCGGAGCCATTTCCCTGGGGATTTTCTATCCTGAAGAATACATGGAAATTACCGGAGCTGAATTACTAAATACAAATGGAGGTGCAATATTTACTGCCGAAAACGGGCTGTGCCGCATCGCCTGGGCCGACCTGAATGCAACCGCTTATGTTGCCGGCGATCAATTGCTGGTACTGAATTGCCAGGCCAAGGATCTGAGCGGAATGCAGGAACCTATTTTGGTTGGAGTTTATGAAAGCAGTGAGTTTGCAGATGCTTCAGCTCAGGCCATTGAAAATGTGACCCTCACCGCTCCCGAACTGACTACCCTTTCCGTTGGTATGGATCAGAAAGTTATGGAAGGATTGTGGTTAAGCACCAATTATCCCAATCCGTTCAATAAAGCTACGAAGATAAGTTATGCAGTTCCGGCAAATGGAAAAGTCAAATTGACCGTGGTTGACCTGTTGGGGAATATCATAAGCGAATTGGTTAACGAAAATCAATCGCAAGGTGAATATTCAGTGGAATTCAGGGCTGAAGGCCTCGAACCCGGTATTTACATCTACAAACTTGAATTCAAAAACGCTGAAAACAATGTTCAACTGGTGAATAAAATGAGTGTAACACGTTAAAAAAAGGTATTATGAAAACGAAAATTCCAACATTTTTCATAGCGCTTTTCATAATTGCCTGGCCTGTGTTGCTGCGAAGTCAGATCAATACCACAGCCGTGACAGTCTCCGACTGCCCGGGTGATATTGTGATTCCGATCAATGTGACAAACTGTAATAACGTTGGAGCCATCTCACTGGTGCTGCAGTACAATACATCAGTGATGACTTTCCTGAATTTTGAAAATACAAATCCACAGCTTTCATCGGGAACACTCATTGTGAACCCATCGGGTAGTAGTTTACATATAGTTTGGTATTCAACTACGGCTGCCAATGTAGGAAACGGAAAGCTGATGGACCTGCGTTTTTCGGGAATAACAGGCTCAAGTACTATGACGTGGGACACCCAAACACCAGGCAATTGTGAATACAGTGATATAGATGGGAATATCCTCCCCTCTTCTTATACCAATGGTACCGCAACGATTTACCAGGTACCTGAGGTTACAAGCCAACCGCAGGATCAGGCAGTGCTTGAATATTCAAATGCAGGTTTTCTAGTGGGAGCGATAGCAACCGGGATTGAATACCAGTGGTTTGCCAGCTCCAATGGTGGCATCGATTGGGTTGAACTATTCAACAGCAGTTTATATTCAGGGGTCAAAACGGCAAACCTGACGGTTTACAATGTTCAGCTCATTTATGATGGGTTTTTATATCGTTGCGAAATCAGCGGTACCTGCGAGCCGGTTGCCGTTTCAGATCCTGCCGAACTGATTGTGATTGAGCCGTTGATCACTTCTTTTAATGTAGATGAAGTTTGCCCGGGAACCATTTCCATTCCCATACTTACATCAAATTTCAATAATGTAGCGGCATTCTCGCTGGTGTTCAGTTACAACGAATCTGTGTTGAGTTTTTCAGGTTTTGAGGAATTGAATGCCTTGATCCCACCGGGCAATTTTGTTTGCAATGCATCGGGTGGAAAAGTGTATATGACCTGGTCATCGACCACTCCGGTTACTTTTTCCCTTCCCGATACTTCTTTGGTCGAAATCCTGTTTACTGGAATTACAGGAAGCAGCAGTCTGACCTGGGATACAGAAACGCTGGGTAGTTGTGAATATACGTATCTGAACAGTAACAAGATTGTCTCGGTTTTTGTCAACAATTCCTTCACCATTTACCAGACACCCCAGATCACTGTTCAGCCTGTGGATAAGCTGATCCCGGAAAATACCGCCACCAGCTTCAATGTATCGGCAATCGCCTCGGGAATCAATTACCAATGGCAGATCAGTACCAATGAAGGCGGTGACTGGGATGATCTGAGCAATGGAGGAATTTACAGCGGAGTAACTTCAAGCCAGCTGAATATTAGCAACGCATCGTTGGGGATGAACGGATACTGGTATCGCTGCGTTGTAGGCGGCTACTGCACTCCGGATGCGGTTTCGGATCCGGGTGTTCTGTCCGTTTTGCCTAAAATCACTGCCATCGCTCCGACAGTTTCCGACTGTCCCGGGCCATTTGTTATTCCTATCGACATTACCCATTTTATCGATGTGGCTTCATTTTCATTGGCGCTCAATTATAATAACGCTGTTCTGACTTACAATGGATTCCAATCGCTGCATAGTAACCTGGCAGGCGGTAATTTCACAGCCAATGCTTCAGGCGGAAAGGTGTACATGACCTGGTCGTCTACCACACCTGTGACAATTGGAGATGATCAACTGGTTGAATTGCTTTTCACAGGAGCTATCGGGACATCAACCCTCACCTGGGACACACAAACACCGGGTTACTGCGAATTTGCCACCCTGGATGGTTTGATCATCTTTTCGAACTATACAAACGGCAATGTTACAGTTTACCAGCCGCCTGCCATTACGAGCCATCCCACAAATAAAACCGCTCCGGCAGGAACAGGTACATCTTTTTCAGTTTCTGCAACCGGAACCGGGTTGGATTACCAGTGGCAGGTAAGTACTAATAACGGACTAAACTGGACAAATTTGTTAAACGGGGGTTCCTATTCAGGGGTCACCTCAACAACCCTGCAGATCAATCCTGTTTTATGGTCGATGGATCAAAACCTATACCGGTGCAGTGTTTCAGGAACATGCCCTCCGCAGGTTTATTCCAGCAATGCATTGCTGGATGTGATCCCTGAGGTGATCTATACTGTTGCCGGCCCCTTGAATAATTCATGTACCGGCAATATTACTGTACCTATCGGGGTTACGAATTGTTCAAATGTGAGCGCCATTTCACTTACACTTAACTATGATCCGGCCAAACTGACCTATGAAGGCTATGAATCGGTAAATTCCGCATTATCCGGTGGAATGCAGATTATCTGCAATACCGGAACACAGATCAAATTCAGTTGGGTATCGGTGAGTCCTGCAAATATTGGTTCAGGAACGTTGGTCAAATATAAATTCAAAACCACAGCCGGAATTTCTACCGTATTGGACTGGGATGACCAAACACCGGGAAACTGCGAATACAGTGATCCGGACGGATATATCTATGTTACTTCGTTTACCAATGGAAATATTTCCACGGCTGCGAATGCGTTGGTTGTAGATGCCGGGGATGATAAATCCATTGCACCCGGAGGTTCTGTTCAACTGGATGGCTCTGCCACAGGAGGTGTTTCACCCTATGATATCCAATGGACTCCGGTCACGTGGCTATCCAATCCGGAAATATTAACACCTTTGGCCAATCCACCAGCCTCCACCAACTACCTGCTCACTGTAACGGACGATCTGGGATGCTCGGGATCAGACCAAATGACGGTAGAAGTAATTACTGCCGGGATTGACCTCAACTTGAAAGTTTTCCTGGAAGGGCCTTTTGAAACAAATGACATGCGGACCGACCTGAACATGCAGGATAAAATACCCTCATCACAGCCATACAGTGCTCCACCCTGGAATTATTATGGTTCGGAAACCGTAACCTCAATCCCCGACCCTGAAATCGTCGATTGGATATTGGTTGAGTTGCGGGAAACATCAGGAAGTGCCTCTACTGCTACTTCAGCCACTATGGTTGGCAGACAGGCAGGATTTGTTTTCAGTGATGGGACAATATTATCGGAAGACGGTTCAAGCATGATGCATTTCGATATCTCGGTTACACAAAATCTTTATGCAGTTATCTGGCACCGGAATCATTTATCAATTATGTCATCCGGGCCATTGACACATATTGGGCCAGTTTATTCATGGGATTTCACAACCGGTTCAGGACAGGCGCATGGAACCGCTGCCCAGAAACATCTGGGAGGAGGTTATTATGGAATGTACACCGGCGATATCAATGCTGATGGTGAAGTTGAATCGACCGACATTTCTGTGACGTGGAAGAATCAGGCAGGAAAATCGGGCTATTACTCCGGGGATATCGACATGAATATTCAAGTCAATAACCAGGATAAAAACGGTCTTTGGTTTCCAAACCGGACGATACAAACACAGGTGCCGGATTAATTGAAAGTTCAGCATTTAATAAAATTAAATTAAGAAAGGAGGTAAAAAATAAACTGAAATTTGCAAAATCATACATTGCTCTTAAAACCAATTAGGGAAAGCACCTTGACATCTTCGCAAGTATATCCAAAAGTCCCGCCTTCGGCGGGACTTCTCTTTATTGTAAATTTCTCGTTTTCTTAATATCAGGGATTCAAATTTGAACTAATATTGCAACTCAATTCAGGTCGTAAAATATAAAATGAAATTTTTCAGGTCGATCCCGGTACAACGGCACATCGTATTGATTTTATTGATATTGTTCCAGGGAATAGTTCATGGGCAGGATACCCTGAATATAATGTATTATAACGTGTTAAATTATCCGGGAAGTACCTCCGCCCGTGTGAATTATTTCCGTATTATAAACCAATATCTTGAACCTGATATTATCGTAGCCACTGAAGTCCTGAGCGAGGCAGGTGTTTCCTTGTTGCTTGAAGACGGATTGAATGTTTACAATACTTCCCGTTACAGTGCAGCCCCATTCATCGATGGGCCCGATACCGATAATATGTTGTTCTATAACCATGAGAATTTTGGATTATATTCACAGGATACCATTCAAACCGCATTGCGGCTGATCAATGAGTATATCCTTTATTACAAAAGTGAGGGCCTTAACAATGGAAGCGACACGGTATTTCTCGTTTTCTATTCTGCCCACCTGAAAGCTGGCACAACTACTGCCGATAAACAAAAAAGGTACGAAGAGGTGCAAAGGCTCAAGCAACATCTTTTAAGTTTATCCAATCCTAAAAATGTGATTTTTGGAGGCGACCTAAACTTATATACCAGTAGTGAAGCGGCATACCAATCACTGATCAATGATCCTCCGGTCTTTTATGACCCGTTACCTGCCGGTACCTGGCATGATAATTTCGATTTTACACCTTATCATACCCAAAGTCCAAGGACAGCTCAATTTGGTGGCGGTGCAACGGGAGGCATGGACGACCGGTTCGACTTTATCCTTTTTTCGGATGATCTGATCAACGGAACCTACAGGGCCTCATATGTTCCTAATTCGTGTTATGCCGTTGGTAATGATGGAAATCACCTGAACCTCTCCATTCTTGATCCGCCTGCCATCACTTCCGTGCCCGATTCGGTTCTGATCGCCCTGTATAATATGTCGGATCATTTGCCGGTTCTTTGTAAAATAGCAATTCAAGATGCGCATCAACCTCAAGATTATGTCATGAATTTGAAAGTATTTTTGGAGGGCTCATTCAATATTTCCGATATGAAGACGGATTTAATTTCTGAAATTCCATTGGAACAACCCTATTCTGCGCAACCCTGGAATTATGCAGGTAGCGAAATGCTGGAATACATTCCTGAAAACATGGTCGACTGGGTGCTGGTTGAAGTGCGTGATGCCACGGCTCCCGGATTGGCAAACGGAAATACAATGATCGCACGAAAAGCAGGATTGCTATTAAAAGACGGAACCATTACAACAGCGGATGGAAATGCATCAATCAAATTCACCTTGCAACCTCAAAATAACCTTTACATCGCAATTTATCACCGGAATCATTTACCTGTATTATCGAACCTACCGTTGACCGAAATTGAGGGAACCTACTCCTATGATTTTACGAATGCAGCCGGCCATATTTTTGGTGGTATGTCGGCCTGTAAGGAGTTGGCAGAAAATATCTGGGGGATGATCGCAGGAGACGCAAGCTCAAATGGTACAATTGACCAAACCGACATTGAAAATATATGGTCAGTATATGCAGGCAAATCCGGTTACCTTTTCCCCGACCTAAACCTGAACGGACAGGTTGATAACCTGGATAAAAACCAATTTATTATACCCAATTTAGATCAACATTCTTATATACCTGAATAGAAAATTAGCCCCTTCATTTGCTGGGTTGCATTTTCAAGAAAAAATATGAATGTTCCATCAATTTGTTTTTTTATAAACCTAAATTTTTAAACATTTTAGGAGTAAACAGTTAATTAATAATTTTGTGTTTATCAGGTAATTACCTTTGATAATACAAGGTGTGTTGTTTGTTAATCATGATTTATCCCATTGCTGTATAAAAGT
>JAFGBL010000171.1 GCA_016933115.1 Bacteroidales bacterium
GAAATGCCCCGTAAAAAGAAGATAAAAAAAATATTTGTACTCGATACCTCTGTCATTCTGTATAACCACAACGCACTGAATAGCTTTGAAGATAATGATGTGGTGATTCCCATTACGGTTCTGGAAGAGTTGGATAATTTTAAAAAGGGAAATGAAACCAAGAACTTTGAAGCCCGTGAATTCATCCGGATCATGGATAAATTATCTTCAAAGGGGACGCTTCAAAACTGGATTCCGCTGGAATTCCCAAATTCAGGAATGTTCCGGGTTCAGATGGATGAAACTCCCGATAACGGAATGGATGCGGTTAAAATTTTTGGAGATAACAAACCGGACCACCGGATACTGAATGCAGCAATTAAAATAAGTGATGAAAAGCCCGAATACAAGGTGATTCTGGTTACCAAAGACGTGAATCTCAGGATCAAGGCAAAATCACTGAACATTCCTTCCGAAGATTTTGAAACCGGTAAGATCAAGGATGTCGACTCGTTATACTCTGGAATTACATACATCGAAAATGCCAACCCCGATGCCATAAACCTGCTCTACAAGGACGGAATGTGCAATTACAAGGACATGGAAATAGAAAAACCGTATCCCAACCATTACTTTATTATCCGCAATGATAAATCATCTGTCCTGACGTTTTACAATCCTTTGTTGGATAAAATCGAAAGGGTTGAAAAAAGGCCAGCTTATAAAATCCTTCCGAGAAATGCTGAGCAGGTTTTCGCTTTGCATGCTATTTTAAACAACAATGTAAAACTGGTTACCCTTCAAGGTGTAGCCGGAACTGGGAAAACCCTGCTGGCTTTAGCCGGAGCCCTGGATCAGAAAAGAGATTTCAAACAGATCTACCTGGCCAGGCCCATTGTTCCCCTCAGCAATAAAGATATCGGTTATTTACCGGGTGATATTAAATCAAAACTAAATCCCTATATGGAGCCCCTGTGGGACAACCTCAAATTCATACAAAACCAATACAGCGAAAAGGATAAGGAATACAAGCGGATCAAAGAAGCATTGGATAGCGAAAAACTGGTTATTACACCGTTGGCTTATATACGCGGTAGAAGTATTTCTAACATTTGTTTTATTGTTGATGAAGCCCAAAACCTGACTCCTCACGAAGTAAAGACCATTATAACCAGGGCGGGCGAAGGAACGAAAATTATTTTCACCGGCGATATTTACCAGATTGATACTCCCTACCTCGATTCACAAAGCAACGGGCTTTCGTATTTGATTGATAAAATCAAGAAACATTCGATTTATGCCCACATTCGGCTTGAAAAAGGAGAACGGTCGGAATTGGCTAACCTGGCGAATGAATTATTATGATATTAGATTGTTCGTTTTCGTACATTTTCCTATTTTTGCTTTTGGATTTCAATTGTTCCATAAGTAAAATATCAGGATGAGTAAAATTGATGCAAAAATTCTAATCGTTGACGATGACCAGGATGTGTTATTGGCAGCCAAACTGTTTCTGAAACAACATTTTGAAATTGTTCATACCGATAAAAATCCGGATAATCTTCCGAACCTGTTGGCAAACGAAAATTATGATGTGATCCTGCTGGATATGAACTTTTCGAAAGACGCCACCAGTGGTAAAGAAGGTTTTCATTGGCTGAATGTGATACTCGAAACTGATCCGGCCGCAGTGGTCATTTTTATTACCGGTTATGGTGATATTGAACTGGCTGTGCAGGGAATTAAAGAGGGGGCTACTAATTTTCTGCTGAAACCCTGGGAAAACAAAAAATTACTGGCCACCATCACAGCCAATTTAAAAGTAAGGCAATCCAAAAAAGAGCTGGAAGATCTTCGCAGCAAGCAAAAGGTGCTGATCGCAGACCAGGATCAATCATACAGCGATATCATCGGGAATTCACCAGCCATGGAGCAGGTACTTATGGCAGCACGCAAAGTGGCTATTACCGATGCCAATGTGCTGATTCTGGGTGAAAACGGAACCGGAAAGGAATTGATCGCAAGGGCCATTCATAAGGCTTCTAACCGAAAGGATGAAGTTTTTATCAGTGTTGACCTTGGTGCCATCAGTGAATCTTTGTTCGAAAGTGAGTTGTTCGGTTTTAAAAAAGGAGCTTTTACCGATGCCAAGGAAGACCGTGCAGGCCGGTTCGAAGCAGCCAATAAAGGAACTATTTTCCTGGATGAAATTGGTAATTTATCACTGGCACTACAATCCAAACTTTTAAGTGTTTTACAAAACAGAAGAGTTGTGAGGCTGGGAACCAATAAGGAAGTTCCGATTGATGTGAAATTGATATGTGCTACCAATATGCCGCTCTACCAGATGGTGAATGAAAATAAATTCAGGCAGGATTTATTGTACCGAATCAATACCGTCGAAATCAAAGTGCCGT
The DNA here is from genome assembly GCA_016933115.1 of Bacteroidales bacterium. Taxonomy (GTDB): domain Bacteria; phylum Bacteroidota; class Bacteroidia; order Bacteroidales; family JAADJA01; genus JAADJA01. Next base: position 2,397 of record JAFGBL010000171.1, read on the forward strand.
CTCTCAGGGAGCGGCTTGAAGATATTCCATTGTTGACCGATCACTTTTTGAAAATTTATTGTAAAAAATACAATTTACCGCTGAAGCGGATCAGTGCCGCTACGCTGAAAAGGCTGGAAAAACACAACTGGCCGGGTAATATCAGGGAACTTCAGCATTCGGTTGAAAGGGCCGTCATTATGAGTGAATCAAATGTACTGGAACCCAATGATTTTTTCCTGTCGCAATTGGACGAGAATAAATCGGATGAAATTACCACTACCAATCTCAATCTGGAAGAAACTGAAAAAATCCTGATCAGAAAGGTTATTGACAAACACGGTGGAAATATCAGTAAAGCTGCCAAGGAATTGGGATTAACCAGAGCCTCATTATACCGTAGAATTGAAAAATATGGTCTTTAGAAGGTTTTCATTTGTCATCATTATAAGGGTCATTATACTTACACTAAGTATTTTTATCTTTGCTTACCTCGTTTCAATTGCACGGCATGAAGTCAGCAGCATCATTTTGGGAGTGGTTATTGTTTTCCAGATTTATAGCCTCATTCTATATGTTAACCGAACCAATAAACAACTTTCACAATTTTTCGACAGCATACGTCATTCAGATTTTTCTACCTCGTTTTCCGATAAATCGCTAGGTAAAAGTTTCGAGATGTTGAGCAAATCCTTCAATGAGGTGATTGATGAGTTCAAAAAAAACCGTGCAGAAAAAGAGGAACATTACAATTACCTTCAAACCGTAGTACAGCACATCAATATTGGTATTATTTGCTATGGGACTGATGGCAAGGTCGATATGTTCAATAATGCAGCCAAACGGCTTTTCAAGAAGAACAATCTTAGGAACATCAACGAGTTGAAGGCCGTCAAAACAGAATTGCCAGAAATCCTTCTAAAATTGAAAGCCGGTGATAAAGTGTTGGTCAAAATATTCACAGAAGATGAGTTGAAACAAATCTCGGTTTATGCTACCGAATTCAGGATGCGTGGGGACGATTATATTCTGATAGCCCTTCATGATATTCATGCCGAACTGGAGGAAAAAGAAATTGAATCATGGCAAAAACTGATCCGTGTATTGACGCATGAGATCATGAATTCCATTACCCCTATTTCTTCACTGGCATCAACGGTTTCGGAAATGCTGATGGATAAAAGCAATGAAAACTACAAGTTGAAAAAACTGGATGAAGACGACCTGGATAGCATCGATCACGCACTTTCTACCATTCAGAACCGAAGCCAGGGATTATTGAATTTTGTTGATATTTACAGGAACCTTACCCGGATTCCCAAACCGAATTTTCGGTATTTCCCCATCCAGGATATGTTCAATAGGGCGGAACAACTCCTTAAGCCTAAAATTGAAGATTTAAATATCGTATGTAACTGCAAAGTTTATCCGAATGACTTAATGCTTACTGCCGATCCGGACTTACTCGATCAAGTGCTCATCAACCTGCTACTGAATGCAATTGATGCAGTTAAAACAAGTGAAAATCCACAGGTTTCACTCATTGCCTATAATAATCAAAACAATCGAACAACAATTGAAGTTGCTGATAATGGGACAGGGATAAAACCGGACATTATCGATAAAATATTTATGCCTTTTTTTACATCAAAAAAGGATGGTTCAGGGATCGGGCTAAGCCTGTCGAGGCAAATTATGCTTTTACATAAGGCTTCAATCACGGTAAAATCAAAACTTGATGAAGGAACCATCTTTACTTTAACTTTTTAATGATCACATATTATGAAATATAGATTCGAAATAATCCTGCTTTTAGTTATGATATTTTCAGCTTGCGGAGATAATCAAAATAAATCGCACAAATCAACTGAATCTAAGAAAATAATATCCATCCCTCAATTTGATGCTGATTCTGCTTTTCAGTTTGTTAAACATCAGGTTGATTTTGGCCCCCGTGTCCCCAATACAACCGAACACTCAGCTTGTGCACAATACCTTTATGGTAAATTAGAAGTATATTGCGATACAGCCATGATCCAATCTTTCAAAACAAGAGCATTTGATGGGACCATTCTGCATGCCAAAAATATTATCGGAAGTTTTAATCCTGAGAACTATAACCGTGTTCTTCTATGTGCTCATTGGGATTCAAGGCCTTTTGCCGACTATGATCCGGATCCGGCAAACCACAGAAAACCAATTCTTGGAGCAAATGATGGGGCCAGTGGCGTGGGTGTCCTGCTGGAGGTTGCACGTCAATTACAATCGCAATCGCCACCTGTTGGGATAGATATTGTTCTTTTTGATGCAGAGGATTATGGCCCGCCCCAGGATACACAAAGAGATACAGAAATGGATTACTGGGGATTGGGTTCACAATATTGGTCGGCTAATCCTCATGTCCCTGGATATTTTGCAAAATACGGCATCCTGCTGGATATGGTCGGTGCATCGGATGCCCGCTTTTATATGGAAGGATTTTCACTTTATTATGCTCCAGGAGTTCTGAAAAAAGTATGGAATACCGCGCACAGGATCGGCTATGAAAACTATTTCTATTTCGAAGAAGGTGGCTACATCGACGATGATCACAAATACATCAATGAAATCATTAATATTCCTACCATAGATATAATTCATATGGATAAAGAATCAGCTAACAGCAGTTTTTTTGAATACTGGCATACGGTTAAAGATAATATGGATGTAATCGACAAAACTACGCTGAATGTAGTTGGCCAGACTTTGCTGACCGTAATATTCGAGGAACAATAAACCTCTTTTTCCTATTTATTGAAGCTACAAGGCATTCTTTTCCCTTAAAATACAAAGCCACCCGGGGAGGGTGGCTAAGCAAATCAAGGTAAGGTAATCTACAAGGTAAGGTGTCCTATTCAATCGAGAATTTACCTGAATATAAATTACTACCCTGCAATTCTACAAAGTAAGTTCCTTTTATTAAATGTGAGCCGTTAAGCGCAACATATTCTTCATCGGTGGTTGCAGAATCAATAACACGGCCGTTTTCGTTAATGATACTTACGTGATAAATTTCGTTGTAAGGATTTGTAAACTCAACAATCGCTTCATTTCCAAAATTCGCCGCATAAACCGCAAATGTCATATCATCAGCATAATCCTTACCGGGGATAAACTCCTTATATCCGCTATATTCCGTGAACAGGTAATTTTCCCAGAAAGATTTCTTTTTTCCTTGGCTCAACCTTGAAATTACGTATCCGTTCAGGTTGTTCTCAAACAAAGCCCTGTTGGTTTGAGTCCATAATTTTTTTGGTCCGTTCCATACTGATATGGTATGTTCTTCCAAACGGTCATTGATTCCATAAAAATATTCCTCTTTCAATAGGTTTGTGGTTCTTGATCCTGTTTTACGGGCTTTTTTCTTTTCAGCCAGATTTCCTTTGGAATTGTAAATATTGCTGATAATGGTTTTCGTGCGGTCCCAATCTTCTTTGTCCCAATATGTCAGCTCTTCTTCCATCAACAGTTCATGGGCATTGTAATAATACTGGTAACGCATGAAATTACTCCATGCTTCTTCATATTTTTCAACTACCTTCTCGATGAGTAATCCTTCAGGTGAATATTTCATTATTTCGCGTGAAGTATTGATATACTTTCCATTAAAGATGTTTTGATGGGTAATTTGTGAAACCTGTCCATTATTGTTATAGGAATAGAGCTTCCTGTAGTTATCTTCCCATATATTTTCAGCGGGAATCCAGTATTTTTCGAGTTCCTCCAGGATCAAACCATTATTATAATAAACAACTTTCATATTATAATCAATCCATTGATTGTTGTGCCATACCTGCACCAGTTCCGAATTTATTAATCCGTTGTTATATGTGGTAATAATCCTGTCGAAATTTTCCCACTGTTGGGTTTTACCGTTCCATTCATTGGAATAAGTTGTATCGATGACAACCTGAGCAGTAATGTTGAATGAAATAAATAATCCGAGTAGTAAAATGAAGATTGACCTCATGACATTAAAATTTAAAATTATACACTTGATTTGCTTGGTGTATGTTTTTGCCAACTCCATGCCATTGGATTATTATTCTTTATATCAGCTAGTTATATTAACAAGCATTGATTTGATCTGTTTCTCATCGGGATGGTAGTTCCCAAATTGAAACACATTTGCAAATATAAGAATATTTCTAATAATCAAAACACTATGCCTTTTTGCATAATATTTACTTTACTATTTCTTTTTATTTTGAAAAATGATTGTTATTAAACCTCAGAAAATGGAGGGATAGAATAAAAATATGATCTAAAAAAATTCGGAGAGTATTTCAACACCATTTTCATAACAAGCCTTACTAACCAGTTTACGATTGGTGTCATAAAACTTCCAGCAGCCATGCCAATAATAGTGAATATCTTCAGGATTATATTCCAAAACAGCCCAACCCTTTTGTTCGAGTTTCCGGTTCTCATAATAGTATTTCACCCTGATCCGGTTTTTAAGATATCTCTTCTTCACCTGGATATTGCCATTTTGGTAGTACCCCTTGTTCACTCCCTTAACCCTGCCATCTTCGTACCTGGCCTTTGACATGGGGATTTTATTTTCTTCATCCCAGTATGAAATCCACAAACCCTGCCTTTGTCCTGTTTCACTATATTTGTTAATGCTCCTTTTAAAAGGCTGTGAATATCCATTCAGGCAAGTCAGGATCAAAATCGGTAAAAGTAAGCTTAGCTTGGATAACCCCATAATTCTTATTTTGAATCATTTCCTGGTGGCGGCGGCGGGGGAATAGTACCGTTGGTTTTTATTCCATTTTCAATTTTTTTCTCTCCACCTTCCAGGCTGAATTTTATAGGAACATTAAATTCAGTTCTAACCGGTTTTCCGTCCTTTATTCCCGGATTGTAATTGGGAAGCATGGAAACCACGCGAAGGGCTTCTTCATCACAGCCGCTCCCAATACCTCTAAGCATTTTTACATGGCTCACACTACCATCCTTTTCTATAATAAAAGAAATAAAAACTGTTCCGGTAACCCCATTCTTTTTGGCGTCTTCAGGATATTTGATGTTCTCTATAAGAAATTTTTGAAACGCTTTTACTCCGCCAGGATATTCAGGCATTTTATCCACTACTTTATGAACTTCTTCTTCCTGTGAAGTGGATTTTTGAACGGATTGTTTTTCTTTTCCGGTTGAAGAAATCTCTTGTGCGATTGTACTTTCATTGAAAGTTACTGTGAAAATGATGGTTAAAATTATTGTTATGGGAGCAATTAAAACCATTTTTAACCATGCTAATTTGCTTGATCTTGTTTTTGACATCATAATAAACCTCCTTTTAATTATTGATTGGCTGAAATTATTGGTAAGCTGATTAACCCTTACGCCCATTACCTGCCTGAGCAGTAATTCCTGGTAACTAATTCTATCATATCCATCACCGATCACTCCTTCGTCTGCAAGAAATTCATGAATATTTTTCATTGTATTTTTGTATTGAATTACAACCGGATTGAACCATTGTAAAATGTGCAGCAGTTCTAAAAGGATGATATCCAGAGAATGATTCTGGCGGATGTGGGTCTTTTCGTGAGAAATGATCTTTGCGATATTCTCCTGATCCTGCAGATCATTTCCAATGAAAATAATATTGAAGAACGAAAAAGGGGCAATTCCTTTTCCGGTGAAAACAATATTTAATCCGTCTATTAGGATAATTCCATATCTTCTGATCATTATTACAATCTGTGCCAATTGCATCATGAACCGAAGAAAGAAAAAAACAACACCCACAACGTATACCGTGGTGATAATCTCAAATATCGCGGGAATACCCAAAGTGGATTTCCCAATTTTTTCAGGGGTGATGGTAACCGCATCGAGCAGTAATATCAAATTGCTTCCATTTTTATTTATCTGAAAAGAGATATGGAATAAAGGAATGACCATAGAGATCAGTATGGCTGCCAACAGGTATATCCTGTTCAAAGTAAAAAAGGTTTCGTTCCTTAAAAATAGCCAGTACATTATATAAAACAATGTCAGGCTGATCCCTGATTGTAACAGGTATGAAATCAATTCATTCATTGTTTTGTGATTTTTGTTTTTGAATTTCCTCTTCCATTAGTTTTTTCATTTCCTCCAGGTCGTTGATGCTGACATTTTTATCATTGGCCAGAAATGTTGCCAATGCTTCATAGGAATTACTGAAATAATTACGTAAAAATCCCCTGAAAAAATTACTGGTATAATCCTTTTTGCTCACCAGGGGGTAATATTCGTGGGTTTTTCCATAGGCCTTATGACTAACAAATCCCTTTTTCTCCAGAATCCTTACCACGGTTGAAATGGTATTATAGGCCGGTTTGGGATCAGGGAAATGTTCAAGAATATCGTTTACAAATCCCTTCTCAATTTCCCATAAAACATGCATCACCTGCTCCTCTGCCTTTGTGAGTTCTTTCATAAAACTATTAGTTTAGTTGAATAACTATAAATTTAGTTGTTTATTGTAAAAAAATTTAACTTTTCTCCAAAATTATAACTATTTTTGTAGTTATAAAGCTATTTCACTAGTTTTCTAATAAAAATAATCCGATGTGCCAGTGCACAACAGTACTTTTTGTTTTCGGTTAATTTAATTTTTTGATCTTATCCTCCTTGGTCAAACCGGAGACTACTTCAATATTAATTCCGTCTGAAAGTCCGGTCTCAATGAATTTCTTCTCAAATGTTTGTGGTTCGGTTTCAACCTCAACATAAGCAGAATCATTTTCAAATTGCAGCAATGCCTCACTGATGCATAAGACACTATCCCGTTTGTCTAGCACAATATCAGCATTGGCACTATAACCGGCTCTTACGAAAATAGTATCAACCAAGTCGACAGCAGCTTTAATCTCAAACTGGATAGCCCCGTTTTCTTCAACTCCTTTGGGTGAAATATGCTCCAAATTTGCATGGAAATTTACATCGTTGATCGCCCCAACGGTAAGGATCAGATCCATACCTTCATGGATTTTTCCTACTTCGCTTTCATCCACTTTCCCTTCGAAGACCATTTCGCCCATATCAGCAACAATGGCCACTGTTGTACCATCGTTGAAAGTATTGCTTTCAATCACCGAATTCCCGATTTCAACCGGTATATCCAGGATCATTCCGTCAATCGTGGAACGGATCAGGGTATTGGTGGTTGTACCAGATTCTTTGGTTTGGCCTTCTTTGATCAATTCCAGGTTGTTTTCGGCTGCAATCAATTCTTCCTTGGCATTATGGAACTCCAGTTCGAAATTTTCAAAATCGGTTTTTGGAATGACATTTTTTTCGTAAAGTTCCTTTTGACGGTCAAAATTTATTTTAGCATTGTCCAACGCCAGCTTAGCCCTGTTTAAACGTGATTCTGCATTGTTCAGGTTGACCATATTAGGGATGATCTGAACCTTGGCGATCAGATCATTTTTTCGGATATGCTCCCCTTCTTCAACATATATTTCCATAATAATCCCAGAGACTTTCGGTTTTATTTCGATTTCTTTTCGAGGAACAACCGATCCTGTCGCTACTGTTTTTTTCACAATATTTGACACAAACGGATTGGTGGTTTCAAATACCACCGGTTTCGCCTGGGACTTGTTATATAAGAAATAAATGGTATACACAAATGCGCCCAGTATCACGACAAGTACAAATATTTTAATAAACTTCTTCATTGAATATAAATTTTTCAGTTATTGTTAATTTTCATCTCGTAAGGCATCAATGGGTTTAATATTTATGGCTCTACGGGCAGGGATCATGCCTGCAAAAATCCCTGAAATAACCAGGATGAAGAGAGCCAGCATTGCTTTATTAAAGTCCACCTCCGGATTCGTAAACATGGAAGAATCCGCTCCGGAACTGGTGAGTCCGTAATTGAGCAACTCAAGCAATCCAACACCCAAAGCAAGACCAAAATACCCGGCAATGGCAGTCAATAAAACCGATTCAAAAATGATTTGGGTGATGATGTTGAACGGAGTGGCCCCAATTGCCCTTTGTACCCCAATTTCCTTGGTTCTTTCTTTAACAACGATCAGCATGATATTACTTACCCCGATAACCCCGGCCAACAATGTTCCGATTCCCACAATCCAAACCAATCCTCTGATCCCACCAAACAGGTTTGTCATTTTGCTCCATTCCTTATCCAGGTTAAATGACCCGACTGCCCTGTCATCATCAGGATGTACGCTGTGCCTTTGCCTGAGTAATTCCTTAGCCTTGTTTTCAACCACTTCCACATGAATATCATCTTTAGCGGTAATGGAATACCATCCTACCATATCGCCATAATTATATACTTTTTGAAGGGTAGTAAACGGCATGTAGATAGCCTGGTTTTCATGTTCGGCTTGCTGGTCGCTTCTCCTCGACTGAAAAAGGCCGATTACTTTGAAATAAACTCCCTGGATTTGAATGTATTCCCCGATTGGATCCTCATCAGGATCAAATAATTCTTCGAAGACCCTTTGTCCAATCACCGCTACCTTGCGTAATTCATTTATATCGTTATAATTGATGAAACGGCCTTGAGTGATATTCATCGGATCGATCAGGTTTATTTCGGGATAATCGCCCTGAATATTGAATCCTCCTGTCCTTTCGCCTCTGATGACATTGTTGTTTCCGTTGCGATCCCAACCCTGTAACCTGGGAGCTATATATTTTATCTCCGGAATATTATCCACAAGCGCTTTTGTGTCAGAATTATTGAACCTGAAAAACCTTCCCCGTGGGAAGCCTTTATAGGGCATTGTGGTTCGGCGTGTCCACATGAATACGCTATTGGTCGACATATCCCCCAGATCGCTTGAAGCGCCATTGTATAATCCTTCGCCCGCGCCCATCATGATCATCAGCATAAAAATTCCCCAAAAAACGCCAAAAGCAGTGAAGAAGGTCCTCAAGGGATTTTTCCTGAGGGCGAAGTAGATTTCATGCCATTTGTCTAAATCGAAGAATTTCATATCGTTATTCGTCTCTGAGTGCAACCACGGGTTTTACAGCAGCCGCCTTGCGGGCCGGAACAAAACCTGCAATGGCACCGGCCAAAATTAAAATCATTGTTGCGCCAAGGGCTACATTAATATTTACTTCCGGATTTGAAAAATAATCGGTAGAGGGTAAATTCTGTGCTACCAACTGCAACAAACCAACTCCCAACACCAACCCAACATATCCGGCAAAGGCAGTGATGATAATCGATTCCTGCAATACCAATCCGATAATTGACCCCGGAGTAGCACCCATCGATTTACGGATGCCGATTTCCTTGGTCCGCTCTTTTACAACAATCATCATGATATTGCTAACCCCAACAATTCCGGCAATAATGGTCCCAACACCAATTACCCAAATAAACAGGCGGATATTGGCAAACAACCTCATGAACCGGGTGTAATTTTCAACATTGTTCCAAATGAAAACGGCCCTTTGATCAGCCGGATCGAAGTGGTGCCGTTTGGCAAGGTCGTTTCTTATTTCTTCGACCATCTCTTCGCTGCGTAACATACTGGCATCGCCGACTGTCATCGACATGGTTCCCAACCTGTTGCCCCGGTTGTAAACCATTTGGGCAGTGGAAATGGGGATGTAAATCCTTGAAAGGTCCCTGTCGCCGCCCGGGTCATCGAAAACACCCACCACCTTAAAAGGGATACCGGCTACTTTGATATATTTACCCAACGGGTCTTCACCCTTGAACAGGGCTTCGTCAACAAGTTTACCAATGGCGGTTACTTTTCTGAACTCCTCCACATCGATATCATTGAGAAAACGTCCCTTGATGGGTTCCAGGTTTTCTACTTTACCATAGCCGGGATGTGAACAAAATATATCAAAACTTCCGTATTCATTTTTGTACGACAGGGTATTATTTTCCCAAATCGTAAATCGGCCGGAAATATATTCAACATCATCAATTTTTTTGGTTTGATTATAATCTTCATTGGTAAACTGAATAAATCTTCCGGGTTTATAGCCCTTGTAAGCTACACTGGTAACACCCTGGTTGACCCAAAGGGTATTCTCTGCATCACCTTCAAATTCTTTCCTGACACCGTTCTCCAGTCCATAACCCGATCCAAGTAAAATGATCAGCATAAAAATACCCCAGGCTACACTGAAACCGGTCAGAAATGTCCGAAGTTTATTCTTCCTGATGGTACTGTATATTTCCTGCCATTTATCCAGATCAAACATGGTTTTAAATTGGTTTTAATTATTCATTAAGCCATTACCTGATCGGCAAGCCATTTTTTGCGTTCTCCGTTGGAAACGATCGAATCAATTAAGCCATCCTTCAGCCGGATGATGCGTTGTGTTTTTGCTGCGATATCCCTTTCATGCGTGACAATTAAAATGGTGATTCCCATATCATTGATTTCCTGAAAAAGTTCCATCATTTCCATGGAAGTCTGTGAATCGAGAGCCCCTGTAGGCTCATCGGCCAGGATCATCTTAGGTTTGGAAATCAATGCACGGGCAATGGCCAGTCTTTGCTTTTGTCCACCGGAAAGTTCATTGGGGAGATGGTGCGCCCATTCCTTCAATCCAAGTCTTTCGAGATATTCCATGGCCATCAGGTTTCTCTTCTTCCTGCTTACTTTTTGATAATAAAGTGGAAGTGCAACATTTTCCATTGCATTTTTAAACGAAATCAGGTTGAAAGATTGGAAGACAAAGCCAATGAATTTATTCCTGTAAAATGCAGCTTTTTTTTCATTCATGTTGCGAATGACCTCCCCATTGAGGTTGTATTCTCCATCATCGTAATTATCAAGAATCCCAAGAATATTCAATAAAGTTGATTTGCCCGATCCGGATGATCCCATGATGGAAACCAATTCGCCTTGCTCAACTACCAAATCAATCCCTTTGAGCACATGAAGTTTATTGTTTCCTGTGATATATGTTTTATGGATATTTTTTAATCGAATCATTATTTTTCAGCATTTTATGTCAGATCCGGCCTTTGGTTCGGCCACTGGGATGAATCGATTATCATGCCAATGACAACTGGATTTTGATATTCAGTATCTTATAACGTAAAGAAAATGAAAATAATATTTACCGTGTGTTCGGAATTTTACAAAAGTGTGCGTTGACGTTCAGTAAAGGGCAATAAAAAACCGGGCTAATAAACCCGGTCTTGTTATATCAACATGAATGAAGTTAAACTTCTTCTTTCTTCAAATGATTAGCTAAAAATCCTTCCATGGCCCTGTAGAAGTCGAAACGGTTCTCTTCATTATGGAATCCGTGGCCTTCGTTATCCTTCACCATATATTCCACTTCAATTCCCCTGGCTTTCATGGCTTCTACCATTTGATCCGATTCGTCTTTATTGACCCTTGGGTCATTGGCACCCTGAGCAATGAATAAAGGCGCCTTGATTTTATCAACCTGGTAAACAGGCGAAACTTCACGCAGCATCAGGCTGTCTTCTTTTGGATCACCCACCATCTCGTACATCATATCCAGCAAAGGTTTCCAGTAAGGCGGTATGGTTTGCATGAAAGTAAACATGTTTGAAACGCCTACATAATCAACACCTGCAGCATACAATTCGGGCTCTTTAACCAAACCCATCAGAGTAGCATAACCGCCGTAACTTCCACCATATATGGCTATCTTTTCCGGGTCTGCAATGCCTTTTTCAATCAGCCAGTTGGTTCCGTCGGTAATATCATCCTGCATCTCACGGCCCCATTTTTTAAATGAGGACTCCCAGAATTTTTTACCGTAACCAGTTGAACCCCTGAAATTCATTTGGAAAACAGCATATCCCCTGTTGGCCAGGAACTGTATTTCGGGATTGAAACCCCAGCCATCGCGTGCCCAGGGTCCACCGTGCGGATTGACAACCACCGGAAGGTTTTTTGCTGTTTCCATGGTATATCCCTTTGGTAAGGTCAAATAACCGTGAATGGTAAACCCGTCCCTCGATTGATAGGTAACCGGTGTAACACCGGCCATCTCATTTTCGTCGATCCACGGGCTTACTTCAACTATTTTATTGAGTTCATCCGTATTTTTATCATAAATATAATAAGCCCCGAGTGAACGGTCGCTGTAAGTACGAACAATAAAAACGGTTTCGTCTTTGTTGTAAGCGCTTATGCCCAGTTCATAATCACCCAGGTCGCGATTGAGCCTTTCGAACAATTGCTTCGATTCATCATCAAAGAAATGCCTTTCACGCTTCCAGGAGGTGTAAGAAGCAGCAGTTATCACTTTCCTTTCCCTTGAATAGCTGACACCTTCAATATCGTATTCCGGATTTTCATACAACACATTCAACTCCTTTCCATTGGCAATATCAAATTCAACAACAGCACTTTTATCCCTTCCCAGGTTCGAGGTTCCGATTACATTTTTGTTGTCGAATGTAAAAAACTGCGGGCTCATTTCATCCTTAAAACTTGTGGTGAGCACATCTTTCCATTCATCCTGTTCTGTTTCTCTGTAAAGGATGCTGGTATTGATACCATCCACGATAGCAAAGGCAACACGAAGTTTCCCATCGTGGTCGAACATCCAACCCTGGATGTTTCCGGGGTTTTCGGCCAACATTACCATTTCACCTGTTTCCAGATTGAGGCGATAAGGATCAAATACCTGTGGATTGCGCTTGTTCAATCCGATAATCACTTCGTTTGGAATGTCGGGTAAATCATCAATGATTTGAGTTCTAACATCGTCAAAATCGGTAAAACAAATAAGGTTCGAACCGTCGATATTCACGCTGTAAAGTTTGTAGTTTTCGTCACCGCCATTGTCCTTCAAATACAAAATTTGATCATCGTTCGGCCAAAAATAACCGGCAATGTCGCGGTCGGTTTCGCTGGTCAAACGAATGGCTTCATCCTTTCCCCTTTCCTGAACGAAAACATTCATGCGGTTTTCATAAGGTGCAAGGTAGGAATAATAATTTCCGTTGGGTGAAATCTGGTACCTTGTTTTTTCAGGATTCTTAAAGAAATCTTCCAGTGGAATCAGTTTTGCTTTCATGGGTGCTTTTCCTGCATTGTTACAGCTTCCCAATAGAAGGGCCATACCAATAACCAGGGAAGCAAAAATTACTAAATTGATTTTTTTCATTTCTAATAATGTTTTGAAAATTTGGATATAACTCAATATTACAACGCGCAAAA
>JAFGBL010000172.1 GCA_016933115.1 Bacteroidales bacterium
AACGATACAACATCCATATCAATGAAAAACACACCAATAGATTACGAAATCGTCAGTGAAAAAATTGCAGCAAGCGGCATTGGAAACATTGGCCAGGCTACGATCCGTGAAATAAAAAAGCTGATTGACCAGATAGAAAGTGCAACCGGGCAAAAATTTATCAGGATGGAAATGGGCATTCCGGGATTGCCACCTTCACAAATTGCCATTGAAGCCGAGATAGAAGCTTTGCATAAAGGGGTAGCTGCCATTTATCCGGATATTTATGGAATCCCCGAATTAAAAACTGAAATTTCACGTTTTGTGAAGCTGTTTCTCGATATTAATGTGAGTACCGAAGGGTGTATCCCAACTGTTGGTTCGATGATGGGCGCATTTGCATCCTTCCTCACCATCAACCGGATGTATGCCGATCGGGAGGGCACATTGTTCATCGATCCCGGGTTCCCGGTTCAAAAGCAACAGGTCCGCATTTTGGGCCAGGGCCATTATTCCTTCGACGTGTATGATTTCCGAGGTGATAAATTAAAGGATAAACTGGAATCCTACCTATCAACAGGCAAAATTTCTTCCATATTATATTCAAATCCTAACAATCCTTCCTGGATTTGCTTTACCGATAAGGAATTGCGCATTATCGGAGAATTAGCCAATAAATACAATGCAGTGGTGATTGAAGATCTGGCTTATTTCGGAATGGATTTCAGGAAAGATTACTCCAGGCCCGGGCAACCGCCTTACCAGCCCACTGTAGCTAAATACACTGACAATTACCTTTTACTGATCTCAAGTTCTAAGGTATTTAGCTATGCAGGTCAACGGGTAGGCATGATGGTAATTTCGGACAAGCTTTTCAATACTACAGCACCCGATTTGCTCCGTTATTACAAATTTGATAAAGTTGGTCAGGCCATGATCTTCGGAACCGTTTATGCCATGAGCTCAGGAACAGCCCATACACCTCAATATGCACTTGCTGCTGTTTTGAAAGCCGTAAATGACGGGAAATACAACTTTATCGAAGTGGTGAAGGAATACGGTGAAAAAGCCCGGATCATGAAAAAAATATTTACCGATAACGGATTCAAGATCGTTTATGATAAGGATGAGGATAATCCCATCGCCGACGGATTTTATTTCACATTTTCCTATCCTGGATTTTCGGGCGATGAACTGCTTCACGAACTTGTTTACTACGGAATCAGTGCCATTTCACTGGCCATTACCGGGAGCCAAAGACTTGAAGGAATCCGTGCATGCGTTTCATTGGTAAGGCGGGATCAGTTCCCCGAACTTGAGTTCAGGCTTAAAAAGTTTCATGAGAATCATCCTTTTTAGAGGTGTTTAGAGCGATATCGATTTTTAGAACCATCCCTTTACTATTTATATTCTATTTAAATTGATTTCCAAATAAGGAAAATATCCATTAACTTTTCATTTGTTTCAACTAATTTTCTTTAATTTCGTCCGTTGTTATTTAATAAACAATTTAAAATACGTGAAAAGCTTATGGCTAAAGTAATAGGTGAAATAGTAGTGGATATCGAAAGGTGCAAGGGTTGCGAAGTTTGCCTGGATGCCTGTCCGACCCAGACCATTGCTATGGTCGATGAAGTAAATGGAAAGGGCTACCATTACATGCAGAATATTCACAATGCCTGTACAGGTTGCACCAATTGTGCGATTGTTTGCCCCGACGGTGTAATAACGGTATATAGAGTTAAAGTTTAATAAATCAGTAATTTGATCAGATATGAAAAAAGAGCTCAGATTAATGAAGGGGAACGAAGCATTTGCTGAAGGAGCCATTCGGGCAGGAGTAGATGGTTATTTTGGGTACCCCATCACTCCGCAGTCCGAAGTGATGGAATACCTCACCGCAGAGAAACCGCATGAAAGAACCGGCATGGTTGTTTTACAGGCTGAGAGTGAAGTAGCCTCCATCAACATGCTTTATGGTGGCGCCGGTTGTGGAAAAAAAGTAATGACTTCCTCTTCTAGTCCGGGAATTAGTCTCATGCAGGAAGGAATATCATATATGGCCGGAGCCGAACTCCCCTGTATTGTATTAAATGTAGTCAGGGGCGGGCCGGGCCTTGGAACCATCCAGCCCGCACAATCCGACTATTTTCAGGCAACCAAAGGTGGCGGACATGGCGATTACAGATTGATCACACTGGCTCCGTCGTCCGTTCAGGAAATGTATGATTTTGTGAAACTGGGTTATGATCTGGCATTTAAATATCGTACACCGGTTATGGTTTTATCAGATGGTGCCATAGGACAGATGATGGAAAAGGTAGAAATCGATGAGCAAATACCCAGAACACAGGATGAAGAGATCCGGAGTAAATATCCCTGGGCAACCATGGGTAAAACCCCTGACCGCGAAAGGAACATCATCACTTCCCTCGACCTTGATCCTGCAAGGCATGAAAGGCACAACCTGAAATTGCAAGCCAAATACAGGGAAATAGAAAAAGCAGAAATCCGATTTGAAACAATTCAATGTGAAGATGCAGATTTCCTTTTTGTCGCCTATGGCACAAGTTCCAGGATATGCCAGAAATCAATTCAATTGTGTCGTGAAAAGGGCATTAAAGTAGGATTGTTCCGGCCGATCACCCTTTTCCCGTTCCCTAAAAATGATTTAAAACAGGTGGCCCGGGGATGCAAGGGTATTTTATCGGTTGAAATGAGTGCCGGGCAAATGATCGAAGATATCCGACTGGCTATTGAAGGCAGCGTTAGGTCTGAACATTACGGCAGGATGGGAGGCATCATTCCCTCGCCCATTGAAGTGGCAGAGGCGTTGGAACAAAAATTTATTAAAAGTTAATTATCATGGAAGAAACAATCACGAAATCCGATATCATTAAGCCCGAAAATCTGGTTTACAAAAAAACCGACCTGATGACGGATAATGTCTTAAGCTACTGTCCGGGTTGCGGTCATGGAACAACACACAGGATCATTATGGAGACCATTGAAGAAATGGGTGTTCAAAAGGATACCATCGGCATTGCTCCTGTCGGATGTTCTGTTTTGGCTTATGAATTTATGAATATTGATATGCAGCAGGCTGCTCATGGAAGGGCACCGGCCCTGGCGACAGCAATAAAAAGATTATTACCGTATAAAACGGTTTTCACTTACCAGGGCGATGGAGATCTTGCAGCGATAGGAACTGCAGAAACCATCCATGCTGCTAACCGGGGTGAAAATATCACCATTATTTTCATCAATAATGGAATTTATGGAATGACAGGCGGGCAGATGGCTCCCACAACCCTTGAAGGAATGAAATCATCCACCACGCCTTACGGCAGGGATTGGGAAATGATGGGGCATCCTTTGAAAATTACCGAATTACTGGCACAACTTCCCGGAACATATTTCGTATCCAGGCAGGCGGTGCATACACCGGCCAATGTAAGAAAAACAAAAAAAGCCATCAGGAATGCATTTGAGTTGCAGAAATTAAACCGCGGGATGACATTTGTTGAAGTGGTTTCCAACTGTAACTCGGGCTGGAAAATGACCCCGGTTCAGGCCAACCAGTGGATGGTTGAAAACATGTTTCCTTTTTATCCACTCGGCGACATTAAAGTGGATGGTGAATTAGTTAAGAAATAATAAACACAAATCGTATGACTGAAGAAATTATCATAGCAGGTTTTGGTGGTCAGGGCGTACTTTCCATGGGTAAAATTTTAGCCTATTCCGGCATTATGCAGGATCAGGAAGTAAGCTGGATGCCATCCTACGGGCCCGAAATGCGCGGTGGAACAGCTAATGTAACCGTTATTCTGAGTGATGAGCGTATCAGTTCGCCGATCCTGACACAATATGACACGGCCATTATCCTCAATCAGCAATCCATGGATAAATTTGAACCCATGGTAAAGCCGGGTGGATTATTGCTATATGACCCCAATGGTATAACCCGACATCCTGAAAGAAAGGATATCAGGATTGTAAGAATTGAAGCCAGCAAGGAAGCCGCAGCACTGGGCCTGCGAAAGATATTCAATATGATTGTATTGGGAGGCTATCTTAAAGTAAAACCACTGGTTGAATTTGAAAATGTAATCCTGGGTTTGAAGAAATCTTTACCGCCGAGATACCATCACATGATACCTGATAACGAGAAGGCAATTAAGCGCGGACTTGAAATTGTAGAAGAGGTACAATAAAAAAATGAGCCGCAACAATCATAGAGCCTTCAGAGTATAATAACCTGAAGGCTTTTTTTAAAATATTTTTTTTAATTGACAACTGAAGATTTTTTTATTAAATTTATGAGATCAAATCAAAGAACGCAATAAAAACCTAAAACAATGAATATAAACTATTTATGTCCGCATTGCAATGGGTACATCGCATTGAACGACTGCTTGATTTTCTCAGTCAGGACGCCTGATTCTAAATTTGGCTTAATTTCACTTCATCCTCAACTTGGAAATTATATGGTCAGTAAAAATCCCAAATTCAGTTATAAAGAAGGGGATGAACTCGATTTTTATTGTCCGATTTGTCATACCGAATTGGCGTCGGGAGTACATCGGAAATTGGCCAAAGTGATCATGATCGATGAAGAAGGTAACCATTTTGAAGTATTGTTTTCACGGGTGGCCGGCGAAAAAAGCACCTATAAAATCATCGGAGAAACCATGGAAATATTTGGAGACGACTCTGCCGAATATCTCGACTTCATCAATCTGACTACCATTTTTTAAAGAATAATCACTCATATTATTCTTTCAAATAGAGGTTTTGTTCTCCGATTTTACTTTTCTTTTTTTATTAATTTAGGACTTTCATTTTTAGCATTGAAACAAAAACAAATTTTATGAAAAACCTGATATTGATATTCTCGGCTTCCATTTTGCTAATTATTACAGGATGCCGGAGTTCCGACTTTGAAATCTCAACTCCAACGAATGAGGAGAATGAAGAATTGGTAAAAATAGGTAATGCCGTTTCAAATGATTTGTTGGTTTCCCTGAAAGGAGAATTAAAAAAAGCCATCGAAGAGGGCGGATTTAAAAATGCCATCGCTGTTTGCAACCTGAAAGCCATCCCAATTACCGAAATTGTAGCCAATAAAACGGACAAGAAAGTTACAGTCAAACGGACCACCTTTCAATACAGGAATCCGGCCAACGCACCCAATGAGGCTGAAAAGCAAGCCCTGGACTTTTACATTGGAAGATTCGAAGCCAATAAAGCCATTCCCGATATTTATACTCAGAAAGTTAGTGAAAAAGGTCAGGAATACTATTACTTCTACAAACCTTTGGTAATGGATAATCTATGCCTGATGTGCCATGGAACTTCCCAAACCATGCAATCCGAGATGATGGCATTTATCGATGAACTCTATCCAGAAGATATGGCAGTTGGCTATAAAGAAGGCGATTTCAGGGCGTTGGTTAGTATTCGGATCGATGACTTATAATTCATAAAACAGGACAAAGCTCAACACTTCATTGTACTGCCCCTGGTTCCATTTATAGGTTTGACCACTGCTGTGCGGCCTGACCGCCAAAATGGAATTTGAATATCGCACGTTGATTCTTAATCTTTCAAAAATCGAATAAAATAACCCAATATTGAAGCTAAGGTCCAAATTGTTAAACTCACCCCCACTGACCCACTCATAACCGTTTGCTTCCTCATGGCTATAAACTAATACTCCAAGTGAAAGACCGGTTTCGAGGCTGGCCCGCTCGTGAAAATCATAATTATAATGAATCGGCATTTCCACATAATTCAACCTCAGCAAATAAGTATCATAACTGGTGGAATCAGGATTTTTCCGGCTTCCTTTCTGGATGAAATCCAACTCCATCTGCACAGAAGATCTTGGGGAGAAATGCCTATTTACGAAACCACCCAGGTACATTCCCGCTTTATTCGGCCCCTGTAACCTGTCGCCTGATATTTCAGAAGTGCTTAATCCTCCGAGTATCCCACCATGAAAATCCTGGGCCGAAATTTGAAGCGTCAAAAAAATAAAAAAAGAAAAATATATATATTTCATCCGATAGGAATTAAGGGTGGTAAAGATAAATAAGATTTGATAAACTTTTAGCTCTGACTATTTAACTCTTTCTGAAAAAAATCGAAAACGATTTTTCCCTTTGATTTCCCAACAGTTTCCTGAAGAGCCTCCAACGGAGCCTTTCGGATATTCTTGATCGATTTGAACTTCCACAACAATTTCTGGGCATTGTTGTATCCGATCCCTTCAATTTCAGTGAGAACCGATTTGATGGTTCCTTTTTCCATTTTTTTTCGGTGGTGCGTGATCCCAAACCGGTGTGCCTCGTCGCGTAAATACTGGATAACCTTGAGCGTTTCCGATTTTTTATCCAGGTACATAGGCAATGAATCGCCCGGATAATAAATTTCCTCCAATTTTTTGGCAATCCCGATAATGGTGATTTTCCCTCTTAAATCAAGCTTTTCAAGACTTTTAATAGCCGAACTTAGCTGCCCTTTTCCCCCATCAATCACAATTAAATGTGGCAAAGGTTTTTCCTCAACCAATAACCTTTTGTAACGCCGATAAATCACCTCCTCCATCGAAGCAAAATCATTGGGCCCTTCTACCGTCTTGATATTGAAATGGCGGTATTCCTTTTTATCGGGTTTACCGTTTTTGAAACATACCATGGCCGAAACCGGGTAATCTCCCTGAGTGTTTGAATTATCAAAACATTCAATATGCCTGGGCTCCTCCTTCATCCGCAAGTCCTTTTTCATTCGGGCCATGATCCGGTTGGTATGGCGATCGGGATCAACCAGTTCCAGTTGTTTTTCCTTTTCAAGTTTATAGTATTTGCAATTCCTTTCCGAAAGCTCAAGCAACTGCTTTTTATCACCCCGCTGTGGCACGGTGTAAGTTATTCCCGGGATAATTTCATCGGGTTCAAAAGGAACGATGACCTCTTTGGCGGTGCTTTCAAAGCGTGTATGCAATTCGAAGACTGCATGGAAAAGCAATTCCTCCCGGGTTTCATCCAGTTTCTTTTTGATTTTAACAGTATGAGATTGCACAATAGCACCATTCACCACCCTGATGTAATTGACGTAACCTGCTTCCGGATCAGTTATAATAGAAAAAACATCCACATTATCGATTTTCGGATTGACTACCGTCGACTTACTTTGATATTTTTCAAGTAATTCGAGTCTTTCCTTTACCACCTGTGCACGCTCGAATTGAAGTGTTTCGGCATATTCCTTCATCAATTTTCGTAACTGTCCGATCACCGAACTGATGTTGCCCTTGATGATCTCCTTGATTTCCCTGATGGTTTTATTGTATTCATCTTCTGCCTGTAATGCTTCACATGGCCCAAGACAATTGCCAAGATGATATTCCAGGCAAACCTTGAATTTCTTCTTTTTGATATTTTCCTGAGTCAGGCTCAATTTGCAGGTTCGCAAAGGATAAAGTTGACGGATCAGATCAAGCAAGGTATTCATCATCCTTACGGATGCATAAGGACCAAAATATTCCGATCCGTCATGGAGGACATTTCGGGTTGGGAAAACGCGGGGAAAAGGTTCATTTTTTATACATATCCAGGGAAAGGTCTTGTCATCCTTCAGCATCACGTTGTAGCGGGGCTGGTATTTTTTGATCAGGTTATTTTCGAGCAATAAAGCATCCAACTCGGTATCCACAATGATATGTCGGATCTCCGCAATTTTTTTTACCAACACATATAACTTCCCGCTTAGCGCCGTATCTTTATTGAAATAGGAAGTAACTCTCTTTTTCAGGTCTTTTGCTTTACCAACATATAGAATTTTACCTTCCTTATCAAAAAACTGGTAAATGCCCGGTTTGCCCGGTAAAGTCTTGATTACCGGTTCCAATTGGTCATAATATTTGTTAACAGGATTCAAAGGACCACGATTTAACCAGGACTATAATGATATTTATTTCTTTTTTCTGACTACAGACCGTTCTCTTTTTAAAAATGCATCCCAACCCTGCGCTGTCAAAGGCACTTGCGTATTGGAGCGGGTGATCATGTTTGTTCCGGAGCTTTCTTCCGTCATGTGGCCGATCACTGAAATTTCACTTAAATCCTTGATCAATTCATAATTTTTTTGCCGAATCGTAAAAAGCAATTCATAATCTTCACCGCCATGGAGAGCGCAGGTTGAAGGATCGATGGAAAATTCCCTGGCAACAATGGCTGTGGCAGTATCGACGGGAATTTTATCTTCGTAAATATTGCAACCCAGCTTCGACTGCTTACAAATATGTAATACTTCCGAGGCCAACCCATCTGAAATATCGATCATGGCGGTAGGTTTCACCTTTAATTCTTTTAATTTCCTTAAAACCTCAGTTCTCAATTCGGGTTTCAGTTGCCTGCCCAGGATATAATCATGGCCTTGAAGTTCGGGTTGCATTTTGGGATCTGCTTTAAAAACCTGTTTTTCTCTTTCAAGTACCATCAATCCCATGTAAGCTGCACCCAAATCGCCGGTAACGCAAATAAGGTCACCTTTTTTGGCTGTATTTCTAAAAACCAGGTCTTTCCTGCTGACATAACCGATAGCAGTAATAGACAGGACAAGTCCTGAATTACTTGAAACTGTGTCACCTCCTACCAGGTCGACATCGTAATTGGTACATGCCAAATAAATCCCTTTATATATTTCTTCTATCGCTTCCACCGAAAAACGGTTTGAAACCCCGATGGAAACCACGATTTGTTGTGGAATGCCGTTCATGGCAAGGATATCGGAAAGATTCACGATTACTGCTTTATAACCTATATGCTTGAGCGGTGAATAGGTCAGGTCAAAATGGGACCCTTCAAGCAACAAGTCCGAAGTAACCAATGTATCCCGTGTGTCAAAATTTAGCACTGCAGCATCATCGCCCACACCTTTAACGGTCGTCTTATTTTTTATTTTAATGGCACTGGTCAGGTAATCAATCAACCCAAATTCTCCCAATTCTGCCAGTTCGGTTCGATGTTGTTTATTTTCAATCATTTATTTGTATTTTATGCCGGTAAAATTAGTAAAATTCCTTCTCCCAAAAATTGCATCAAATCAAATGA
This sequence comes from Bacteroidales bacterium, assembly GCA_016933115.1. GTDB lineage: Bacteria > Bacteroidota > Bacteroidia > Bacteroidales > JAADJA01 > JAADJA01. Next base: position 9,099 of record JAFGBL010000172.1, read on the forward strand.
ACTAACGGGCAACAAATCCCTTTAACCTTTGTTATATCAAATAAGGCATAATATATTACAATTACAAGGTTAATTTGTAAATTTGCAGCCCTATTTAAAATTTATCTAAATAAGTAGATTGAGGAAAAAAAATGGGAAACGAAAACAACATATTGGATCAGGTAACACAAGGTGAATATAAATATGGATTTTATACGGATATAGAAACCGATATAGCCCCGAAAGGACTCAATGAAGGGATTATCAGGTTGATTTCTCAAAAAAAGAACGAACCTGAATTTATGCTGGAGTTCCGTTTAAAAGCCTTCGAGAAATGGAAAACCATGAAACAGCCCAATTGGGCGCACCTGAGTATTCCTCCTATCGATTACCAGGATATCAGTTATTATGCGGCTCCGAAAAAGAAAAAAGAGATCGGCAGTCTTGATGAGGTAGATCCTGAATTGCTTGATACATTTAACAAACTCGGTATTTCCCTGGAAGAGCAAAAAAGACTCACCGGAGTGGCAGTTGATGCTGTTTTTGATAGTGTTTCGGTAAAGACCACTTTCCGCGGTACATTAGAAAAGCATGGGATCATTTTTTGTTCCTTCAGCGAAGCCGTTCAGAATCATCCTGATCTCATAAAAAAATATATGGGATCGGTAGTACCGGCCGGGGATAACTATTTTGCAGCACTCAATTCAGCCGTTTTTACCGATGGATCGTTCTGCTACATCCCACCGGGAGTGAGATGCCCGGTTGAGCTTTCAACCTATTTCAGGATCAATACGGCTGGGACCGGACAATTTGAAAGAACGCTGATCGTTGCTGATGAAGGAAGCTACGTAAGTTACATGGAAGGCTGTACTGCACCCATGCGTGATGAAAATCAGTTGCATGCGGCCGTCGTCGAAATCGTTGCTTTAAAAGACGCTGTAGTAAAATATTCGACTGTTCAAAATTGGTATCCCGGAGATAAAAACGGTAAAGGGGGTGTTTACAATTTCGTCACCAAAAGAGGGATGTGCAAGGGAAGCCATTCCAAAATTTCATGGACACAGGTTGAAACGGGATCAGCCATTACCTGGAAATATCCAAGTTGTATTTTACTGGGGGATTATTCGGTAGGTGAGTTTTATTCCGTTGCTGTCACCAATAACCACCAGCAAGCCGATACCGGCTCAAAAATGACCCACATCGGCAAGAATACTAAAAGTACGATCATATCAAAAGGTATTTCAGCTGGGGTGAGCAATAACAGTTACCGTGGATTGGTAAAAATCAGCCGCAGGGCAGAGAATTCAAGGAATTTCAGCCAGTGCGATTCGTTGTTGCTGGGGGATAAATGCGGTGCACATACCTTCCCATATATCGATACACAAAACAGTTCGTCCATTGTAGAGCATGAAGCCACTACCTCAAAAATTTCGGATGATCAGTTGTTTTACTGCCTGCAAAGGGGAATTGACACGGAAAAAGCCATTGGCCTCATCGTCAACGGATACGCTAAGGAGGTATTAAAACAGCTTCCTATGGAATTTGCAGTTGAAGCGCAAAAATTGCTTTCAATCAGCCTTGAAGGAAGTGTTGGATAATTAATAAGATTTCGAATTAAAAAAATAGAATCAGTAATGTTGAAAATAAAAAACTTGCATGTCTCCATTGAAGGGAAAGAAATTTTGAGGGGACTGAACCTGGAAGTTAATCCCGGGGAAGTGCATGCGGTAATGGGACCCAACGGAACCGGAAAAAGCACCCTGGCTCTGGTGATTACCGGGCGCGAAGGATACGAAATAACCGAAGGTGAAATCACATATAAAGGAAAAGACCTGTTTGAACTATCCACAGAAGAAAGGGCACTTGAGGGCATTTTTCTCGGATTTCAATATCCGGTGGAAATTCCGGGAGTCAGCATGACCAACTTCATGCGTACGGCTCTGAACGAACACAGAAAATACAGAGGTCTGGATCCAATATCGGCAGCCGATTTCCTGGCAAGGATGGAAGAAAAGAGAAAACTGGTAGACATCCATGACAAGCTCACAAACAGGTCGGTAAACGAAGGGTTTTCGGGTGGTGAGAAGAAAAGGAATGAAATTTTCCAAATGGCTATTCTTGAACCATCGCTGGCTATTTTGGACGAAACCGATTCGGGCCTCGACATTGATGCTTTGAAGGTTGTGGCAAACGGAGTAAACAAATTACGTTCGAAAGATAATTCTACCATTATAATTACCCACTATCAGAGATTGCTTGAGCACATCATTCCTGATTTTGTGCATGTATTGTTCGACGGAAGGATAGTAAAATCTGGCGGTAAGGAACTGGCTCTTGAATTGGAACAGAAAGGATATGAGTGGCTTAAAGCAGAGGCAGTTTAAATTTATAGGATTAATTGTTTTATGGAAACTGAATTGAAAGAAAAAATAACCGGACTTTTCGAAAAGAACAGGGAACGCATATTTTCAAACGATCCTCCTGAGATATCACATTTGCGGGAAGAATCATTCAACCGGTTCCTGGAACTGGATTTCCCTTCAACGCGACTGGAAGGGTGGAAAAATACTGATCTGAAGAAAGTGCTTGGGCGTGATTATAATTTTTATTTCGAACCTTTGGATGAAAAAATCGATTTTGATAAAATTTTCCAGTGTGAGGTTCCCGACTTTGATACGCACATTATTTCATTATACAACGGATGGTATATTTACCGCGACAAACCACTGGTGAAACTGCCAAATGGAACGATTATAGGGAGTTTTGCAAAGGCATTGAAAGAATATCCTGAAATCGTCCTTAAACATTTTAACAAATATGCCAAAAACCGGGTAAATGGTCTCAATGCACTGAACACCGCTTACGCGCAGGATGGAGTTTTTATTTATGTGCCTGATGGAGTTGAAGCCTATAAAACCATTCAGATGGTGAATGTGCTGAACCGGGAGGATGATCTTTTCGTTCAAAACAGAAACCTGGTGGTTTTAGGAAAAAACAGTAAGCTGACCCTTGTGCATTGCGATGATTCTCATAATTTCAAATCCAGCTTTACAAATTCGGTTACTGAAATTTATTTGGATGAGGGTTCATACCTTAATCATTATAAACTCCAGAACCTGAATAACAATACCTCACTCATCAACTCAACTTTTTTCCAACAGGAAAAGGACAGTAATCTATCGACTTTTGCAATCTCCCTCAATGGCGGATTAATCCGGAACGACCTGAATATTACGTTGAATGGTTCTGGCAGTAATGCTGATGTTTTCGGTTTGTACCTGGTGGATAAGGAACAACATGTCGATAACCAGGTATATATCGATCATGCCAAACCAAATTGTACTTCCAACGAATTGTTTAAAGGAATACTGGATGATCAGGGAAGCGCGGTTTTTAACGGCCATATCCTGGTTAGGAAAGATGCTCAGAAAACCAATGCTTACCAAACGAACAGAAATATTCTGTTAACGGATAAAGCTACAGTGAATTCCAAACCATTTCTGGAAATTTATGCTGATGATGTAAGATGTAGCCATGGTGCAACGGTAGGCCAGTTGGATGACAATGCCATGTTTTACATCAAATCGAGGGGTATCAGCGAATACAATGCAAAACTGCTGTTAATGTACGCTTTTGCAGCCGAAGTGATCAACCGGATTTCAATTGCACCCTTAAAGGACCGGATCGATGACCTCGTAAAGAAAAGGCTTCGGGGCGAACTGGCTGTTTGCGATCAATGTGTATTGCATTGCAAAAATCAGGAAAAGAAGTATGAGTTCAACATTGATATGAGTAAAATATAAAAAAACTTGATTTGAACTTCGATGTAGAGAAAATCAGAAAAGATTTTCCGGCTTTGAACCAGGAAGTTTACGGAAAGCCGCTGGTTTATTTCGATAACGCTGCAACATCGCAAAAACCAAGGGTTGTCATCGATACCCTGGTCAGTTATTATTCAGGCATCAACAGCAATGTTCACCGGGGTGTTCATTACCTGAGCCAGCAGGCGACCGAGGCATTTGAGCAAACTCGCGACCTAATCAGAGATTACATCCATGCAAAAAGTAACTCCGAAATCATCATCACCAAAGGGGCTACCGATTCAATTAACCTGGTGGCCAACTCTTTCGGGAGGCATTTTTTTAAACCTGGAGATGAAGTTATTATTTCAGCAACCGAACATCACGCCAATATCGTTCCGTGGCAAGTGATCTGCAAGGATACAGGCTCAAAACTGAAAGTGATCCCCACCGATGAAAACGGAAATTTGAATTTGGATTCATTCAAAGGATTGATCTCACACAAAACGAAGATCATTTCAGTCGGTCATATTTCCAATGCACTGGGTGTCGTGAATCCTATCAGGGAAATTATTAGAATCGCACATCAAAATAACATTCCGGTAATGATCGATGGTGCACAGGGCATTGTTCACAGGGAAGTGGATGTTCAGGAACTGGATTGCGATTTTTACTGTTTTTCGAGCCATAAGTTTTATGGCCCCATGGGAGTCGGCATTTTGTACGGCAGGGAAAAATTCCTTGAGCAAATGCCTCCCTATCAAACCGGCGGTGAAATGATCAAAAGCGTAACATTTGAAAATACCACATTCAATGAACTGCCTTTTAAATTTGAAACAGGAACTCCCAATGTAGCCGGGGTGATCGGTTTTGGAGCTGCCCTGGAGTACATCAAAAAAATCGGGATGCCTGATATCATCAGCTATGAAGATGATCTGCTGAAGTATGCACTAAAGAAGCTCAACAATTTGGATTACTTGCAGATTTATGGTAATTCACAGGAGCGTGCCGGAGTTATTTCCTTTAACCTGAAAGATATACACCCTTACGATGCAGGAACAATTATCGACAAATTCGGTATCGCGGTCAGAACCGGCAACCATTGTGCTCAACCTGTTATGGACTTCCTTGGGACAACGGGTACTATCAGGGCTTCAATGGCGTTTTATAATACAAGGGAAGAGGTCGACCGCCTGTTGGTTGCCATCGAAAAGGTAAAGGAAATGTTCGGTTAATGGTTAACTTTGTAAAAAAAAATTGTGACTATCACTGAAAAAGAACATCAAGTTATAGAGGAATTCAGCCTGTTCGACGACTGGATGGATAAATACAACTACCTGATCGAAATGGGCAAAACGACACCAATAATCGATGAGAAGTTCAAAACTGAGCAGTATCTTATTTCCGGATGTCAGTCAAGGGTTTGGTTATCGGCGGAAATGGCAGACGGGAAAGTTATTTTTAAAGCCGATAGTGACGCCGTGATCACCAAAGGAATAGTTAATCTGCTGATCCGGGTGCTTTCGAATCAAACACCAGAGGATATTCTGGCAACCGATATGGAATTCGTTGACAAAATCGGGTTAAAGGAACACCTGTCCCCTACCCGCTCCAACGGGCTGACTTCCATGATCAAACAAATGAAACTATATGCACTGGTTTATAAAACTAAAAAGGAACAACAAAACTAAACGCTTAAACCATGGCGACTGAAATAACAAAAAATATACTGGGTGATGCCATAGTCGAAGCATTGAAAGATGTTTACGATCCTGAAATACCTGTCAATATTTGGGAACTGGGTATGATTTATGAAATAAAAGTGGACGACGAACTGAATGCACATATATTGATGACACTGACCACGCCCAACTGCCCGGTTGCCGAATCACTTCCCGAAGATGTCAAATATAAAGTCGAAGGTATTGATGGAATTAAAAATGTGAAAGTTGAAATTACCTTTGAACCGCCCTGGGATCAAAGTATGATGTCGGAAGCAGCTATGCTTGAGTTGGGTTTTCTATAGCATTACAAAGCGGGATTTTCCAAAATAATATTAGTTTTGTTTGAAAGTTGCAGGTCGGATTTAATTTCAAATTTTAGAGGATAAGAAACGATATGACCCCGGTAAAAGGTGAGTTATTGGCTAAAATTAATTTACCGGAAGACCTTAGAATGCTTCCGGAAGATGATTTGCCGCAATTGTGCGATGAGGTCAGGGAATTTATCATAGATGTTATATCGGCCAACCCTGGCCATTTGGCAGCCAGCCTGGGAGCAGTGGAACTGGCAGTCGCCATCCATTACGTTTTCGACACTCCCAACGACAAACTTATCTGGGATGTGGGGCACCAGGCATATGCGCACAAAATACTCACCGGTCGGAAAGATGTTTTTTATACCAACCGAAAACTTGGTGGGATCAGTGGGTTTCCAAAAATAAAGGAAAGCAAATACGATGCCTTCGGGACGGGCCATTCATCCACTTCCATTTCGGCGGCTCTTGGGATGGCCGTGGCCAGCTCGCTTCAGGATAAAAACGGCCAACAACACATAGCCGTGATCGGTGACGGTGCCATGACCGGTGGTATGGCCATGGAAGCCCTGAACAATGCAGGAGTTTCCAAAGCCAATTTGTTGGTGATTTTAAATGACAACCGGATTGCCATCGACACCAATGTGGGGGCCATGAAGGAATACCTCGTCGGGATAACCACTTCACGCTCCTACAACAGATTTAAAGATTTGGTATGGAAAATCATGGGTGGAAATACACAGTACGGAGCCAACTCCAGGGCAATCGTCAAACAACTTGGGAACGCCGTGAAGTCATCCATCCTAAAGAAAAGCAACCTGTTCGAAGCCTTTAATTTCAGGTATTTCGGGCCAACAGACGGTCATGATGTCGTTCGAATGGTTAAGCTGTTAAGAGATTTACAAAGGATACCGGGTCCCAAGTTGCTGCATGTCCTGACAAAAAAGGGGAAAGGCTTATCGAATGCTGAAAACGAGCCGACGGCATACCATTCACCCGGGCTTTTCGACCGAAAAACCGGTGAAATCAAAAAAAGCGAATGCCCGGAAAAATTACCGCCAAAATACCAGCACGTTTTTGGTAAAACAATGATCGAACTGGCGGAACAAAATGCACGGATTGTCGGCATAACGCCAGCCATGCCTACCGGTTCATCCATGAATATGATGATGCAGGTGATGCCTCACCGGGCTTTCGATGTAGGAATTGCTGAGCAACATGCAGTGACTTTCGCTGCCGGACTTGCAACCCAGGGGATGATCCCGTTTTGCAATATTTACTCAACCTTCATGCAGCGTGCATATGACCAGTTGATCCACGATGTGGCACTTCAAAACTTGCATGTAGTTTTTTGTCTCGACCGTGGCGGACTGGTCGGTGAGGACGGAGCAACACATCATGGTGCCTTTGACCTGGCCTACCTGAGAAGCATTCCGAACATTACCATTGCGTCACCTTTGAACGAGATTGAATTGCGCAATATGATGTACACAGCCCAGTTGGAAGGTATGGGCACTTTTTCGATCCGTTATCCGCGGGGAAGGGGAGTAATTCCTGAATGGAGACAACCCTTTGAAAAAATGGAAATCGGAAAGGGCATCTGTATCCGGGAAGGAAAGGATATTGCAATCATAGCTATCGGGCATATCGGAAATGTCGCCCTGACAGCTGCAAAAGACCTGGAAAAGGAAGGAATATCAACGGGTGTTTACAACATGCGTTTTTTAAAACCCATCGATACGCAATTGCTTCATGATATTTTAAAGAAATTCAAAAAGATCATAACAATTGAGGACGGGACGGTAGTTGGCGGACTTGGAAGCGCAGTTCTTGAGTTTCAAAACGATCATGGATACAATGCGAAAATTACAAGGCTCGGCATTCCCGATAAATTCATTGAACAGGGCTCACCTGAAGAACTTTTCCGTCTCTGCGGATTTGATGCAGAAGGAATAAAATCCGAAGTGAAAAAATTGACCTAACAGGTCGCCTCTGACCTGTTAAATTGAATTTTTACTGGCCACCCTCTTTTCGACCTAACAGGTCTCCACGCTGCAGGCCGGTTTCGACTTGTTAGGTCAAGGTTTCTTCAACCGATTCTACAACCACATTAATAACTATTTGTACCTGTTCATCTGTTAAATCGTAATAAACCGGCAGGCTGATCACCCTGGAATAATTGTCGTATGAACCCGGAAACTGCGCCATGTTGTATCCGGCATTTTTATAGTAGGTCATCATGGGCAGCGGAATGAAGTGGACATTTACCGTAACCCCTTTTTCATATATCTTCTGTATCATGGCATCCCGGCGCCTCTCCGAAACATCCCTGATCCTTAATAGAAATACATGGTATGAAGATTTTTTATCGGAAGTTTCATATACCGGGAGCTCTGCCCAGCTATATTCGGCAAATGCACCGGAATAGGCATCGAAAATATGTTTCCGCCTGACCAGCATATCGCTGTCGTATCTCGCCAACTCAACCAAACCCATGGCTGCGGCAATATCTGTCATATTGAACTTATATCCGGGTTCTGTGATATCATATTTCCACCCGCCGATCTGAACCTTTGAAAAAGCATCCTTCGACTGCCCATGGAGTGATTTTATCCGAAGATAGCTGTAGATAGCCGAATTATCAAACGGTTCCGGCAGGTTAAGGCAGACTGCGCCACCTTCAGCAGTTGTAAGGTTCTTAACAGCATGAAAAGAGTAAACCGTAATGTCTGTCAGGTTCCCGGTTCGTTTTCCCTTGTAAATTCCACCGAGGGAATGCGCTGCATCGGACAGGATCAGAATCCTCCCCAATCGTTGCTGCTCTTCAGTTCGGGCACGGAATTTAGCTTTGACATCAAGTCGTTGAACCAATCGGTTCAAATCGTCATAATCACAGGGAAATCCGGCCAGGTCAACCGGCATGATCACTTTGGTTTTGTCGGTTATGGCTTTTTCAACGGCTTTTACATCTATGTTAAAATCCTTCCCGACATCTACAAAAACCACTTTCGCACCACAATGGACAACCACGTTTGCAGTTGCCGAATAGGTGTAAGCGGGAACGATGACTTCATCACCTTCCTGAACCCCGAACCAACGCAGCATTAGTTCCAGACCTGACGATGCCGAGCTCACACACAAAGTAGCTTTTTGTCCACCAAATTCGGTCAAATTCTCTTCAAATCGTTTGACTTTCGGGCCGGTTGTGATCCAGCCCGATTTCAGTGTGTCGATCACCTCATCGATGATCTTCTGGTCCATGCGGGGTGGGGAAAATGGAATCATAAAGCAGTTTGATGTTTGAAGTTTGAAGTTTGAAGTTATTACAGGTTAGCATCCAGGAATGCCATGATATTTTTTTCGATCCGGCTGTGAATGTCTGAAGTATCGGATTTTACAAATTTCTCTCCGGTAATTCCTTCGTACAATTCGATATAACGTTCCGAAACACTCTTTACAAAATCGTCCGTCATGAAAGGCATTTTTTGCCCGGTTAATCCCTGGAAACCCTGTGTCATCAGCCATTCCCTGACAAACTCCTTGGAAAGCTGTTTTTGTTGCTCCCCTTTGGCAAAACGCTCCTCATAGCCGCTTTTGTAAAAATAACGTGAAGAATCAGGTGTATGAATTTCATCGATCAGGTAAATCTTACCATCCTTTTTCCCGAATTCATATTTTGTATCAACCAGGATTAATCCCTTCTCATCGGCTATTTCAGAGCCACGCTGAAACAACTCTTTGGTATATTTTTCAAGTAAATTATAATCCTCCTGCGATACCAAACCCTGTTGAATGATCTCCTCCCTTGAAATATCCTCATCGTGACCTTCCTTGGCTTTGGTGGTCGGTGTTACGATGGGTTCAGGAAATTGCTGGTGTTCCTTCATCCCATCCGGGATAGGGACACCGCAAATCTCGCGTGCACCTTTTTTATAGGTTCTCCATGAACTCCCGGTCAAATATCCGCGGATGATCATTTCAACAGGAAAAGGCTCACAGAAATGGCCGATTGTGACCATGGGATCGGGAGTGGCAATTTTCCAGTTGGGACAAATATCGTTTGTCATATCCAAAAATTTGGCTGCAATTTGATTCAACATCTGGCCCTTGTAAGGTATCCCTTTTGGTAAAACGACATCGAAAGCTGAAATCCGGTCCGTTGCGATCATCACCAGGAAACGGTTATCGATATTATAAACATCCCTCACTTTTCCCTTATAAACACTCTTTTGACGTGGAAAATTAAAATCGGTTTTTGTGATTGCATTACTCATTTGTCTTCTTTGTATTTTGTTTGTTATAAGCTTGAATTATTTTCGTCACCAGTTTATGCCTGACTACATCCCTGTCATCGAGGTATATGAAATCGATACCATCAATCTCCTTTAAAATCCTTTCGGCCTGAAACAGTCCCGAAGCCTGGTTCCGAGGAAGATCGATCTGAGTGATGTCGCCTGTTACAATAAACCTCGACGACCTCCCCATCCTGGTGGTAAACATCTTCAACTGCATTTCGGTTGCATTCTGCGCTTCATCGAGTATGGCAAATGCATGGTCCAGTGTCCTTCCGCGCATGAATGCCAATGGTGCGATCTCGATTGTCCCGTCTTCCAGGTATTTCAGCAATTTTTGCATCGGGATCATATCACGCAAAGCATCATACAATGGCTGAAGGTAAGGATCCAGTTTATCCCGCAGATCGCCGGGCAAAAAACCCAGGTTCTCACCGGCTTCCACAGCAGGCCGCGTTAAAATGATCCTTTTCACTTCCTTTCTTTTCAACGCCCTCACTGCCAGTGCCACAGCGGTGTATGTTTTACCGGTTCCAGCAGGGCCGATGGCAAACACGAGGTCGTTTTTCTCAGAACTCTCGACCATTCGCTTTTGATTTGGAGTAAGGGGTTTAACCAACAAACCGCCCCTGCCGTGAACCAGTATTCCATTTGCAGTATAATCTGGTTCGGAGCGGGAATAACCTTCATCTTCACTAAAAATCTGATCAATCTCCAGTTCATCTATCTTCCCGAACTTCTCATAGTTTAATAACAACAAATTCATTTTTTGTTCAAAATCGTCCAATTCTTCATCATTACCGATGGCTTTAATAACCTCACCACGGCTGATGATCTTTAATTTTGGGAAGTAAGATTTAATGAGGTTGATATTTTTATCATTAACTCCTAGTATTTCAAGCGGGCTGTAGGATGCAAGGTTGATGCTGCGTTCGTTCATAGTTTGGGGTTCAACGGTTTTAAACCTGATCAGCAAATAAAAACAAGCGGTTTAAAAATTTATTCATTGTGGTTTAATTACTACTTTTGACAGGCACAAAATTAATGAATTTCATCACTGAACAGGAAGCGGACCTTATAAATTTATGCCTATTATAACTCTTACCAGCGACTGGGGTTTGAAAGATCATTATCTGGCTGCCGTAAAAGGCTCGATTTTGAAAAGATTGCCAGGTTGTACCATCGTCGACATTACACATAGTATTCCTCCCTTTAATATTGAGCAGGCTGCTTTTGTTGTTAAAAATGCCTATCCCTACTTTCCTGATGGAACCATTCATATCCTCGGCATCAATACGGAAGAATCGGATAAGCTCCCACATACGGTAATTGAAATCAACAACCAGTTTTTTATCGGAACCGATAATGGTATTTTTTCCTTGATTTTCGACAAACAACCCGATCGTATCCTGGAACTGAACATTCCGCAGGATTCTGATTTTTTCACTTTTTCGACACGCGACCGGTTCGTGAAAGCAGCCATTCACATCGCACAGAACAAACCCCTGAAAGAGTTGGGTGAACCGAAATCCAAACTGAATGAGAAAATGTTGTTCAAGCCGGTTACGGATCAAAATAATATCAAAGGGCATGTGTTGTATATCGATGGTTACCAGAATATTATCACCAACATTGAAGAAAGCCTGTTTAAAGAAATCGGCCGTGGCCGTAAGTTCAGTATTCTTTTCCGCACTTACAGCATCACCAAAATCAGTAAATCTTACACCGATGTAGCCCCAGGTGAAATTGTTGCCTTGTTCGATTCGAACCGGTATCTCGAAATAGCCATGAACCAGGGAAATGCAGCAGGTTTGCTCGGAATGGACTATAAGGACATGGTCCGCATTGAGTTTATCTGATAAACAAAAATCAATTGTTACTGTTAAATATTTCCAACCATTTAATCAATTGATTATGGCAGAATTAAAAACCAAACAAAATGATGGAGATGTTTTTTCATTCCTTAATGGGATTGAAGATGACCAAAAGCGGGAAGACAGCTTATCGGTTCTTAAACTGATGAAAAAAATCACCGGTGAAGAGCCCAAAATGTGGGGATCAAGCATCGTGGGATTCGGTGATTATCATTACAAATACGCGAGCGGAAGAGAAGGCGACTGGTTTTTTACCGGTTTTTCACCCCGTAAACAAGCACTTACCCTTTATATTATGGATTATGTTGGAAAGCATCAAAATATACTGGAAAACCTGGGCAAGTTTAAACATGGAAAAGGTTGTTTGTATGTGAAAAAACTGGACGATATCAATTTAAAAGTGCTGGAGGAATTGATACGTGAATCGGTTAAAAAGTTGAAATCATTAAATCAATAGAGGTGAAATATGTTACAAGGGTTTATTTGAAGAACAAATAAGCCATCAAAATAGCAGCGACAATTCCTGCGAAATCTGCGATCAGTCCGCAGGTTACTGCATATCTTGTATTTTTAATTCCAACCGATCCGAAATAAACTGCAATGATATAAAAGGTTGTATCGGTTGCTCCCTGTACCGTTGAAGCAACCCTTCCAACAAATGAATCAGCACCGAAGGTGTCCATCGCCTCCACCATCATACCCCGTGCACCACTACCACTCAAAGGTTTCATCAATGCAGTCGGCAAGGCTTCCACGAAAGCTGTATCTATTCCAATCGACTGGAATACCCACCTTACACCATCCGTAAACATTTCCATAGCCCCCGATGCCCTGAATGCACCTATAGCAACTAAAATAGCCACCAGGAACGGGATGATCTTAATTGCAATTTGAAAACCTTCTTTAGCTCCTTCAATAAATGTTTCGTAAATATTGATTTTTTTGCGGATGGCCAGGAGAATAAATGAAATAATAACCGAAAACAATATGAGTGAACTGGCAATTGATGAGATATTCGTAATTTGTTCTTGTTCAAGTGTAGAAAAATAATAGATAACTCCAACTATCAGAACTGTCAATCCTCCCAGGTAGGCTAGGACAACTTTATTCAGCAGGTTAATTTTCTGATAAACTGCAACTGCCAATAGGCCGGCAATTGTTGAAAAATACGTCGCGAGCAGGATGGGGATAAAAATATCAGCAGGGTTGGCTGCTCCCAGCTGTGCACGGTAAACCATGATACTGATAGGTAAAATAGTGAGGCCGGAAGTATTTAAAACAAGGAACATGATCATGGCATTTGAAGCTGTATCCTTTGCCATGTTTGTTTTTTGCATTTCCTCCATGGCTTTCAAACCCATTGGGGTAGCTGCATTATCCAATCCCAACATATTTGCGGAGATATTCAGCATCATTGGGCCATAAGCAGGATGGTCATTTGGTAAATCAGGGAACAACCTGTTAAAGAATGGGCCGACAGCCCTGGCAAAAATATTGACAACACCTCCTTTTTCTCCAATTCGCATCAGCCCAAGCCACAGGGTAAGCACTCCTGTCAATCCCAATGAAATGGTAAACCCTGCATCAGCAGAATCAAATACACTGTTTATCATAGCTGGGAAAACTTCAATATCTCCAAAAAACACCAACCTGGCCAATCCAATAACAAAGGCGATCAGAAAGAAAAAAATCCAGATATAATTTAAAGCCATATTAATTTATCAACAGCAATGCCCGAAATTAATTTATTTATCTACACATTTAAAGCTTCAATCAAATTCTTTACTAAGAATTACCTGTTAATAATGAATCCTTTATCAAATTTTGTCAATGTTAACGATTATATGAAAGGAGGATGTAAAAAAAATTGTTATTTTTACGGCTTCTTAATAATGTGTTATTTTGAGTGTCTTTCATAGATATATCTTTATTTTCAACACACATCGAAAAGTTTAATCATACCATTTATGATAAAAAAAATACTTGTAGCCAACAGGGGTGAGATTGCTGTAAGGGTAATGAGGACATGCCGGGAAATGGGCATTCATTCGGTTGCCGTTTTTTCGGATGCCGATCGCAATGCCATGCATGTAAGATATGCCGATGAAGCCTATCACATCGGGCCTTCCCCTTCCAGTGAAAGCTATCTGGATATCGACAAAATAATTGCTGCAGCTAAAAAATCAAAAGCCGATGCCATCCATCCGGGGTATGGTTTCTTGTCGGAAAATGCTGAATTCTCCAAAAGATGCAGTAAAGAAGGCATAAAGTTTATTGGGCCATCAGCCGATTCAATTGCTGCGATGGGGGATAAAATTACCGCCCGAAGAGCCATTACCAGGGCCGGAGTACCAATTGTTCCGGGAACAACAGATCCCCTCACTTCTGATGAAGATGCATTAAAAGTGATTAAAGGCATTGGCCTTCCTGTGATGATAAAAGCATCAGCAGGTGGGGGTGGAAAAGGTATGCGGCTGGTAAGCAATGAAAAGGATATCATTCCTTCACTCAGGGCAGCCAAATCGGAAGCCAGGGCTTCATTTGGTAATGACGCTGTTTATGTTGAAAAATACATTTCATCACCGCACCACATCGAATTTCAAATTCTGGCCGATCAATACGGGAACGTAATTCACTTGTTTGAGCGGGAATGTTCAGTTCAGCGAAGACATCAAAAAGTGATTGAAGAAACACCGAGTCCGCTCCTTACATCGGAAATCAGGGAAGAAATGGGTAGCCACGCCGTAGCTGTTGCCAAGGCTGCAAGTTACGAGGGAGCAGGCACCATTGAATTCATCGTGGATGAGAACCTGAATTATTTTTTTCTCGAAATGAATACGAGGCTTCAGGTAGAGCATCCCATTACAGAAAGGGTCGTAGGTATAGATCTTGTGAGGGAACAAATCAATATTGCAAATGGATTTGAACTGACATATAAACAGAACGAAGTCACGCAAAATGGCCATGCCATTGAATGCCGTATTTACGCGGAAGACCCGGATAATAATTTTATTCCGAGTCCCGGAGTCATTCAGCATATTACTGAGCCCCTTGGTTTTGGCGTCAGGCATGATGGATATGTTTATGAAGGGTATGAAATACCAATGTATTATGACCCGCTTATTTCCAAGTTGATCATTTGGGGAAAAACCAGGGACGAAGCCATTGCCAGGATGAAAAGAGCCCTGTTCGCATATAAAATAACCGGTGTTAAAACATCCATAAAATTCCTTGAGCGAATCATGAATACACCGGATTTTGTAAACGGGAATTATAACACTCATTTCATTGAAAAAAACTGGAAGTTTTTGCAGGATGAAGATAAATGCACCGGAGATTGTAAAGCAATGGCCATCATAGCCGCATTTATTGACTATCAAAACAGGATTAAGGAAGTGAAGGGTAAAATGAACACTAAATCATCAGGCTCCAACTGGAAATCTTGTAATCGTAAGAAAAGCATGTTAAGATTATAATAAAAAGTATTATGGCTTTAGAAATTAATATAGACGGAAAATCCGTCAGCGTTGAATTGATCGGACAGGTTGGCAACCGACATCAGATTTCCATCAATGGAAAGGTATATGATGTTGATCTGGTTCAGGTGGAGAAAGGTGTGTACTCAATTTTATACAAGAACAAATCTTACAATGTTGAACTGACACAGGGAAAAATACCCAAAACCTATACCATCAATACCCTATATAATTCATACGACATCAGTATAATGGATGCCGAAGCCAAGTACCTGAAAGGCCGATCGCATGACCACCTGGATGATGGAACTACCATCTCCTCACCCATGCCCGGAAAAGTGGTAAGGGTACTTGTGAATGAAGGAGAAAAGGTGGTTGCCGGTGATACGGTGATTATTATTTCAGCCATGAAAATGGAAAGCGAATATAAAGTAAAAAAAGACCGGACCATTAAAAAGATCCTGGTAAAAGAGGGAGATACCATTGATGGAAGCCAGCCATTGATAATCACCGAGTAATTATTATTACATTCACGGAAAATATAAAGGAAAAATATTATGGGGTTAGACGAAAAATACAATCAGTTTGAAGAAAGAAGCAAATTAGCTGAATTAGGTGGAGGAAAAGAACGAATTGACAAACAACATAATGCGGGTAGAAAAACTGCTCGGGAACGGATCAATGACTTGCTCGATCCGGATACTTTTGTTGAAACAGATAAATTTGTAACTCACAGGGCTACTGATTTCGGAATCGACAAAAACAGAATTCTGGGCGATGGAGTTGTTGCCGGCCATGGGAAAATAGACGGACGCCTGGTATTTGTTTTCGCACAGGATTTTACTGTTTTCGGCGGTACTTTAAGCCGGGCGAATGCAGATAAGATCACCAAGATCATGGATCTGGCCTTAAAAATGGGCGCTCCTGTTATCGGCCTTAATGATTCCGGAGGGGCTCGTATACAGGAAGGTGTGGAAAGCCTGGCCGGTTATGCCGATATTTTTTATCGAAATACAATCGCCTCTGGAGTTATACCACAGATTTCTGCTGTGTTGGGCCCTTGCGCCGGTGGTGCGGTTTATTCACCTGCCATTACCGATTTTATCATGATGGTAAAAGATACCAGCTACATGTTTGTAACCGGACCTGATGTCATTAAAACAGTAACCCATGAGGAGGTTACCAAAGAAGACCTCGGTGGTGCCATGACCCATAACTCCAAAAGTGGCGTAGCTCATTTCATTGCTGAAAATGATGAGAATGCTATGATGATGATACGGGAACTGATCAGTTTCATCCCCTCCAATAATCTGGAGGACCCACCGATAAAGCCCTGTACTGATGATATCTACAGGGAGGATGAAAGACTTCAGACAATTGTACCTGATGATCCGAATAAACCTTATGACATGAAAGAAATTATCACCACAGTAGTGGATGAGCATAATTTCTTTGAAGTGATGCCTTACTATGCTCAAAATATCATTGTCGGATTTGCCAGGTTTGGTGGAAGACCGGTTGGTATTGTAGCAAACCAGCCTGGCAATCTTGCAGGTGTTCTTGACATTAGTTCTTCGGTAAAAGGAGCTCGTTTTGTCAGATTTTGCGATGCATTCAACATCCCATTGGTAACTTTTGTTGATGTTCCCGGATTTCTTCCCGGTACGGCCCAGGAATTCGGAGGAATTATAAAGCATGGGGCAAAATTGTTATTTGCTTTTGCCGAAGCTACTGTCCCAAAAATCACGCTCATTACTCGCAAAGCCTATGGCGGAGCTTATGACGTGATGTCGAGCAAACACATCGGCGCCGATGTTAACTTCGCATACCCAACTGCAGAGATTGCCGTTATGGGACCTGAAGGTGCAGTTAACATCATTTTTAGGGATAAACTAAGTGATGAAGATAAAAAGCAGGCTGTTGAAGAATATAAGAAAACTTTCGCCAGTCCCTATAAAGCTGCAGCTTTAGGTTATATAGACGAAATTATATATCCCAAACAGACGCGTTTTAAAATAATTCAGGCACTTGAAATGACACAGAACAAGGCGAAATCACATCCGCCCAAGAAACATGGAAATATACCATTGTAATTAAGCTTTGGGAGCTTTTTCGTTTTCGGTAAGTTGTTTGCTTAGGATTTCCTTTTCCTGTTTAACCTGTTCAATGGCATTGTTGAGGGTTGTATTGATACGCTCTACCAATTGAGGAACTTCATCCAGGTTAATGTTGTCCCTGGTATTATTCTCAAGCCTGCGAATATCTTGTTTTATCTCATTGATACAAAAAATATCAACAGAAGATTTAAGTTTATGGGCAAGCTTACTTACTCCATCCATATCGTTCTTCTCATAACAAATATTCAGTTCGGAAAGGCTTTCCGGAGTGGCTTGCAGAAAGATTTTTATCATTTGAAAAATGGCACTTCTATCGCCCCCGAGCATTTCATCAAGATTGGTAAGGTCAAACAATTTTTTAGCTTCCATTGATTGTAAGGTATTTTTATTTGAATTAAAATTTGTTTATAATAATTTGATATTTAGGTTTAGCAACTATTATACCACACATTCAAACACTTGTATTTAAAGCTTTTATAATAATTTTACAACTTCAATTATTTCCCCTTTTGATAATTCAATTTAAAAAATGGAAATTAATATAAATTGTCGATGATTATCAATTGATCTTATTAATATTCCAACAAAAACTGCCAAAATCAGATTTCGTTGTTTTTAAGCATTCTATAGATCGTCGACTTCCCGATATCCAGTTTCTTGGCTACGACCATTACATTGTTATTATATTTTTGAAGATAGTACTTTACAATCTTGTTGACATACCCTTGTAAGGTATCTTCTTCCAAAAGAAAATCACTTTTTGCATTTGTTGAATTGAAAGTTACGTGCTCGTCCTCAATGACGGCAGTGTTGGTCATAACACAGGCAAGTTCCATAACTGCTTTCAACTCCCTTACATTACCCGGAAATGGATACTTCATTAGTTTTTCCTGGGCTTTTGCCGAAATATCCAGCTTATTCATTTTATTTTCCCTGCAGAAATCATCTACAAAAAATTTGGCCAAAATCAGAATATCATTTCCCCGGTAACGAAGTGGCGGAATTTCGATAGGTAATCCCAACAACCTGTAATAAAGATCTTCACGAAAATTGCCCTTTTGAACCTCCTTAGCTAAATTCCGGTTGGTAGCAACAATTACACGTGCATCAAATTTAACCGGCTTGTTACCGCCCACACGGTACAACTCCTTTTCCTGGATCACGCGCAATAACTTGGCTTGCATATTCAGATCCATTTCACCAATCTCATCCAAAAAAATGGTTCCTTTGTTGGCCACCTCAAATTTTCCTATTTTCCGGGCGTTTGCACCCGTGAATGATCCTTTTTCATGGCCAAACATTTCACTCTCGATCAATTCACTTGGAATCGCCGTAACATTAATTGGAACAAACGTATGTCTTGACCTTGGGGAATTATAGTGAATGGCTTTAGCGACCAGTTCTTTTCCTGTTCCGGTTTCACCGTAGAGAGAGACTGTTATATTTGTTTTAGTTGCTTTTTCAATTAGTCCGAATATTTGCTTGATAGCAGGACTATTCCCCTTTATGATCTTCTTAAATTCATATTTTTTCCCGATTTCTTCCTTCAGGACGTTGATCTCTTCCTTTAATTCCAGGCGTTCCTTGATGTTTTTCAAGGTGTTCCATAACCGTTCCTTGGTATCTTCATCCTTTACAAAATAGTCATAGGCTCCTTCCTTTAACAATTTAACGGCAGTTGCTACATCTTCCTGACCCGAAACAATAACGATGGGTATTTCATTGCTGAATTCCCTAACCCTTCTAATCACCTCAAAGCCCGACATATCCGGGAGAGAATAATCCAAAGATATGAGTGAAGGATTCAAATATAGATTTTTAAGGCATTCCGTCCCTGTCTCAAATTTAAAAACTTCATTGTCAGGATTTAACGACAAATGGTACTTGAGCATCTCACCATACAACGGATCATCCTCCACAACGAATATCTTGAACGAACTCATACAAGCAACGGTTTAAATTTTCGAATTTACTACAATTTTTTCAGAGTTTCCCAAAATGAGAATGTTTTTTCAATTAATCCTATTTCCATGTTTTGAACTCATTGTGAAAACTCATATTAATCTTATTGATTTGTTTTTCTGATTATTATAAATTATTAAATGCTTCCACATTCCAAATCCTGGGATATTACGAATATTAATAACTAATTGTTTCATAAATGATTTATTAAAGCCATGGTAAATGATTCCCAAAATGAAAATCTTTCCAAATTAATTTTCACTTTCAAGTATTACTTTGATTTATTTCCTTTTCAATCTCATTAAAGTTGCTGATTTTTAATTCGTAATTTTGCAAATTCAAAATTTTCCAGATTCAGATAAAATGGTCAAAATAATTCTGAAGTTGCTAAAGTCGGTTGCTAATCTTCTTTTGGGTACAATGGCCTTATTGATCCTGATATTTACCATCAAATACATTACATGCCCGGTTTTTACCTTTGAGAAGGCGCAACCTTTTTCAGGGAATAAAATTTACAATCCTTATGATGGAATTAAAAGCACCAATTGGCAAAAGGCTAATTTCCAGGTACAATCCTATGCCTGGTCAGGAATTACTTCTGGTAGGGGAAATACGAACCAGGAGATTTACGATGTATATAAAAGACTGGGATATGATGTAATAGCCACCTCAGATTACCAAAAAATAAACCGGTTCAGAGAAGGTGACCCTTCTTATATTCCGGTATATGAACATGGTTATGGGATCAGGAAAAATCACCAGGTTCTGATCGGGGCAAAAAAAGTAATGTGGAAGGATTATCCTATATTTCAAACGATCCACAACAAACAAAACATACTCAACAATCTCAGGGAACAAAATGAGTTGGTTTATATCGCACATCCCAAACTGCGTGAAGGTTACCAACCTGAAGACATGGAACTGTTGTCAAATTATGATGGAATCGAGGTCCTGAATAATTACCGAACTTCACTTGAGCACTGGGATGCTGCCTTATCTTCAGGGAAATATGTTACCATCCTTGGTAACGATGACGCGCATGATATTTCCAATCCCGACGAAATCGGCCATCACTGTACCTTCATCAATGCCCCAACCAATCGCCGTGAAGATGTTATTTCTGCCTTGAAAGCCGGAAGGTCGTTCGGTGCAAAGATTTACAGGCCCAATGGTGAATCGTTTGCTGATAAAATAGACCGTATCCGGATTTTACCCATAATCCAAAGTGTTGAAGTTAAAAACGATACTTTATTTATTGAATGTGATTCCGTAGCAACAGCGTTCAGGTTCTTAGGTCAAAATGGTAGGATATTGAAAACATCCGGACCATCTGCCTCAGCATCTTACCACATACAAGCAGAAGATCACTATGTCAGGGCCGAAATCGAATTTCCGGGAAAATCCATTTTTTACCTGAATCCAATTGCACGATATGACAATAAATTCCCACATAACAATAACATCCCGGTGATCGACACCTTTAAAACATCTATCCTTCGCATTATCGGATTTGCTTCCCTGGTATTTATTTTCCTGAATATTCTTTTCCTTCGAAAAAGGATAAAATCAGACAAGAAATGATTTCGGAACATTACAAGAAGAAGATATTCATTTTGATATCCGTTTCGGTTATTGTAAGAATTTTCCTTGCAAATTTTACCGAACTTGGAAATGACGAAGTATATTACTGGACCTATGCGCTTTATCCTGACCTGAGCCATTTTGATCATCCACCTATGGTTGGGTTTATGATCCAATTATTTTCGTTTAACCTGTTTTTCGAAAGCGAACTCTGGATCAGGTTGAGTTCCATCGTTTTGGGTTCGGTCAATATCTGGCTGATTTATCTGATCGGATCCAGAATTAATGGAAACAGGACCGGGTTTTATTCGGCTGTTCTTTATGTTTCTTCGCTATATGGATCGGTCATTACCGGAATTTTCATTTTGCCCGATACGCCGCAAATGTTTTTTTGGGTGCTCAGCCTCTTCTATATTATTCAAATGGTCGAACCAAATAACCAAATAAAACAGTCAAATTTCCTGTTCATAGCTTTTGGGATTACCGCTGGCCTCGCCCTCCTATCGAAATACACTTCTATATTCCTATGGATTGGCGTCTTCATCTATGTGTTAATCTACAACCGGCAGAAACTGAAAACAGGCATCCTTTATTTATCGGTCATGATATCGATATTAATCTTTCTACCTGTTATTTTGTGGAATTTTCAGAACGACTTCATCAGCTTTACCTTTCAGGGTGGCCGTGTTGCTATTTCTGATAAGAGTTTTTTCAGACCCGATTATTTTTTACTGGAAATCCTGGGTGAGTTCTTTTATAACAATCCAATTAACGTTGTAATTGTCATTTTATCACTTTTTTCAATTGCAAAAAGAAGAATTCCAATAAATCCCCAAATTAAGATTTTACTTTCCATTGGATTGCCGTTGATTATAACTTTTCTGGTTATTTCCCTTTTCAAAAGAACCTTACCCCACTGGACGGCTCCGGGATACACCACACTTTTAATTGTAGCGGCTTATTATCTTGATATCAGCTACCAGGAAATAACGAAAAAAGGAATTCTTCCTTCAATATTAAAATACTCCCTGTTGCTATTGGGTTTTGTGGTCATCCTCAGTTTTCTCCAGATTAATTTTGGTTTGATCAGATTTGAAAATCCCAACAAAGTATCTGCCCAATCGCTTGGAAAAATGGACATCTCGTTGGATATTTATGGTTGGAGGCAAATCGGAACAAAATTCACTTCAATTCACCAGCGGGATCAACAAAATGGAACATTTAAATCCAATACAATTATCAGCCACCGGTGGTTCCCTGCTGCCAATCTCGACTATTATGCGGCCAAACCAAACCAAATGAATGTGCTGGCGATCGGGTACATCAGTGCTATTCATAAGTATTACTGGATCAACTGGCAAAGGGGTGGGTTCCACCTGGGTATGGATGCCTATTGTATCACCACAAGCCACGATTATTCGGATCCTGTGGTGGATTTCTCACAATTTTTTACGACAGTAGAGCCCTCGGATACCATCCGCATTGAGAGAGGTGGCAAACATGTGATGAATGCCTTTGTTTACCGGCTTACAGATATGAAAAGGCTTCCAAAATGGTAATCCAACCAAAAATCTCCATTGTTAAAATGGCGGTGATTACATATACTTCAACGGATACCAACTTTAGTCGATTTCCTCTTCAAGTCATTTAAAATGTTAATTGGGTGTTTTGAAATGTGAGGTAAAGCCTACAATTTTTTCTTCACTTCCACTTCTTCGTAGCCTTCAATAATGTCGCCAACCTTGATATCATTGTAATTTTCAATATTCAAACCACATTCATAACCAGACTTCACCTCCTTCACGTCGTCCTTAAATCGTTTAAGCGAGCCGAGCATTCCGGTATACACTACGATACCATCACGAATAACACGTACTTTTGTGTTTCGGGTAATGGTGCCGTCAAGAACCATACAACCTGCAATGGTACCAACTTTTGTTATCTTAAAAGTTTCACGCACCTCTATATTACAAACGATCTTCTCCTCGATCACCGGAGACAACATACCTTCGATAGCGGCTTTGATCTCTTCAATTGCCTGGTAAATAATGGAGTATAGCCGAATATCGATCTGCTCCTGCTCGGCCAGTTTCCGGGCTCCAACAGAGGGCCTTACCTCGAAAGCAATAATAATGGCATCGGAGGCAGAAGCAAGCATAACATCTGTTTCAGTTACCTGACCTACCGACTTATGAATAATATTGACCTGAACCTGTTCATTGGATAATTTTAACAGTGAATCGGATAAAGCTTCCACCGAACCGTCTACATCGCCTTTAACAATGATGTTCAGCTCTTTAAAATCCCCAATAGCGATCCTACGCCCGATTTCATCCAGTGTAATGTGTTTTTGGGTTCGGATACCCTGCTCCCGCTGAAGTTGTTGTCTTTTGGTAGAAATCGCCTTGGCTTCCCTTTCATCGGACATAACCTTGAAACTGTCACCAGCTTGCGGAGCACCATTTAAACCGAGCAACAACAATGGAGTTGATGGCCCAGCGATGGTAATCCTTTGATTTCTTTCATTGTACATGGCTTTCACTTTTCCGTATGTAGAGCCGGCCAAAACCACATCTCCCATATTCAAAGTTCCCTCCTGAACAAGGATCTTGGCAACATATCCACGGCCTTTATCGAGTGAACTTTCGATTACCGTACCATAGGCCGGTTTATCCGGATTTGCTTTCAGATCGAGCATTTCCGCTTCGAGCAAAACCTTCTCCAGTAATTCGTCGATATTGATTCCCTGCTTGGCAGAGATTTCCTGGCTTTGATACTTTCCGCCCCAATCTTCCACCAAAATATTCATCTTTGAAAGTTCTTCTTTAATCTTTTCCGGGTTAGCGGAAGGTTTATCAATTTTATTGATGGCAAAAACGATGGGGACACCCGCTGCCTGAGCGTGGTTGATGGCTTCTTTGGTCTGTGGCATTACATTATCATCCGCAGCGACCACAATAATAGCCACATCAGTAACTTTAGCACCCCTTGCACGCATGGCCGTAAATGCCTCATGACCCGGAGTATCCAGGAATGTAATTTTACGTTCATCGGGTAACTGTACTTCGTAAGCACCGATGTGCTGCGTGATACCTCCTGCTTCCCCTGCTACAATGTTACTTTTTCTGATATGATCGAGCAACTTGGTTTTTCCATGATCCACATGACCCATCACAGTTACAATCGGAGCCCTGGGTTGCAATTTACTTTCATCCTCTTCTATCATTTCCTCCTCTTCCGTATGAACAACTTCGGCACTCACAAATTCGACGGTATAACCGAACTCTTCGGCCAACAATGAAAGTGTTTCTGCATCAAGCCTTTGGTTGATTGAAACGAAAAGGCCCAATGACATACATGTTGAAATAATTTCATTGACCGGAACATTCATCATATTTGCCAACTCATTGGCAGTGACAAATTCCGTGACTTTCAGGACACTTTTATCCTGTTCGATTTTTTCAAGCTCTTTTTGCCTTTGCTGACTGATGGTTTGCCGTTTTTCCCTTCTGTACTTGGATGTTTTCGATTTGCCTGTACCAGTCAGTTTGGCAAGGGTTTCCTTTATCTGTTGCTGAACATCTTCTTCTGAAATTTCAGGTCTTTCTCTTTCTTTCCGACCCTTTTTATCCCTGAACTTGGGTTTTTGCTTATCGGTTTTTTCTTCCTTTTCTTTTGCTTCAGGAGCATCCTGCTTTTTATGTATCCGCTTGCGTTTTCTCCTTTTACTGGATATATCCTCATCCTTGGATGATGCGACCGGTTTTTTCTCCGTCTTTTTCCTATCGGGAGGCAATTCAATTTTATCGAGGATTTTGGGGCCTTCCAGTTTTGTCACTTCTGTTTTGATGAAATTTTCTCTGGTTGCCTCTTGTTCCTTAGGTTTTTCTTTCGGTTTTTCAGGTTCTTTTGCAACTACTTCCTTTTCGGGAGTTTTTTCTAGCACAGTTTTTTCTTCTTTCTTTTCTGGCCTGGTCTTTTGTTCTGTTGAACCCTTTTCCTTTTTACGCCTATCTTCCCTTTCTCTTTTCTTTTGCTCTGATGTTTTCCTCGGAGGCTTGGTCCGCATATTGATCTTATTCAAATCAATTTTCCCAATAACTCTGGGTTGTGTAATATCACCCTCTGCTTCTGCTGGTTCTTTTTCTTCTGTTGCTTCTTTTTCTTCTTTTACTGCTTCAATTACCTGCTCCGACCCGGGTTTCTCCGGTATTTCCTTTTCTTCAACTTTTTCAGGATCAGGTTTTGCAGCTTTCATCTTTTCAGCTTCAACTTCTTCCTTCTGCTCCTTTAATTCTTTTTCTTTGGCCCTGAGTTCTTCTTTGGACAGAGAAATTTCCTTGATAAAGACTTCGTCAAATTCGTCTTCGGAATCAATATCCTTATTCTGATCAATTTTATCTTCAATGGAAATAGTATGATGGTCAGAATAATCGAGGCCTATTTTTTTTGCTTCTTCCTTTACTGTTTTCTGAGATTGAAATTCACGATCAAGCAAATCATACATTTCCGGTGAAAGTTTTGCATTTGGACTGTTGGAAATCTCAATCCCTTTTTTCATGAGAAATTCAACTATCGTTGTGAGTCCGACATTGAATTCCCGGGCTGCTTTACTAAGTCTTATAGGTCTTCCCGTTTCTGCCATTAAACTATTAAAGTTTATATATGTATTTAAAATTAAGGGGCTAAAATACTATTTATTTGGTTCCCCATTATTCAAATTCTTCTCTTAAAATTCTGACCACCTCTTTGACCGTTTCTTCTTCCAGGTCGGTTCGCTTAACCAAATCTCCGATACTCAAATCCAAAACACTTTTAGCTGTATCGCAGCCAATAGCCTTGAACTCATCAATGATCCACTGATCGATTTCATCAGAAAACTCCTGTATATCCACATCTTCAGAATCAACATCAGTCTCGCGGTAGACATCAATTTCATAACCCGTCAGTTTTCCAGCAAGCTTAATATTGAAGCCTCCTTTCCCGATAGCCAGTGAAACCTGATCCGGTTTCAGATAAACTTCGGCCTTTTTTTCAGCCTCAAGGATATTAATGGATGAAATTTTGGCCGGGCTAAGTGCACGTGTAATATACAACGAAGAATTATTCGTAAAATTGATCACATCAATGTTTTCATTCTTCAATTCCCTGACAATACCGTGAATACGTGACCCTTTCATCCCAACGCATGCACCTACGGGGTCGATCCTGTCGTCGTAGGATTCTACGGCTATTTTTGCCCTTTCACCAGGTACCCTGACGATATTCTTTATCGTGATCAAACCGTCGAATACCTCAGGAACTTCTGATTCGAACAACCTTTCGAGGAAAACCGGGGATGTTCTGGATAAAATAATGGCCGGCGTATTGTTTCTCATTTCTACCTTCGAGACTACGGCTCTGATGGTATCACCTTTCCTGTAAAAATCGGTCGGAATTTGTTCCGATTTTGGTAAAACAAGTTCAATTCCTTCATCGTCCAATACCAGGATTTCCTTTTTCCAAACCTGGTAAACCTCACCGGTAATGATTTCCCCGATCTTTTCCTTGTATTTCTTATAAACGTTATCCTTTTCGTACTCCTGTATTTTCGACATCAGGTTTTGCCTGATGGTTAATATTTCACGCCTTCCAAAATCAATCATTTTGATCTCTTCCGAAACCTCTTCACCCACTTCAAAATCCGGTTCAATTTTTATAGCCTCGGAATAAGCAATCTGCAAATTCTCATCCTCAATGGCCCCATCTTCCACTATCTCCCTGTTCCTCCAGATTTCCAAATCTCCTTTATCAATATTTACAATGATGTCGAAGTTGTCGGCACTACCATATTTTTTCGACAGCATATGCCTGAATACATCCTCCAGGATGCGCATCATTGTTTCTCTTTCGATATTTTTGAATTCCTTGAATTCTGAAAATGTTTCGACAAGATTAATATGTTCCATTTTATTTAATAGGTTAATTTTTCATTTAAATAATATTTCGGGCTTCGCGGCCTTTATCAGGTCATATGGAATAACTGCTTTCATAACCTCTTTCGATTTCCTGCCCTGGCTACGCTCAATTTCAATCTCCGTATCATTAACCGCTAAAAGTTTCCCTTTAAATTTCTCTCCATCAGCAAGCTCCACCTTAATGTCCCGATTTATGTATTTTTTATATTGCCTGAGCATTTTAAAAGGTTTATCCAATCCAGGCGAACTTACACGTAATTCAAAGTCCTCAGCCTCCCTGTCGAAGTTCGATTCGATGAACCTGCTGATCCTCACGCACTCACCAATACTGATGCCCTGATCTCCATCCACAAAAACATCAATAATGTTTACAGAGGATACATCCACATCTACCAGGAACTTATCTGTCCCGGCAAGATGCTCATTCAACATATTTTCAATTTTCTCTTTATTTAACATGTTATCAAAGAAAGAGGGGACTTATGCCCCCTCAACTTTAATTTCCTATCTATGGCCGCCGTTTGCGTAAAGATTTCTTTTTAAAATGCGGTGCAAAGATAATATTTTTCTTTAACCTACAAATCTTTTACAGCAATATTTCGGAAATAAAAGAATCTTTTAAGAAGAATTTTAAATTGACTCCTAAAATTCACTCAAGTAGAATTAAAAATTAAATGCACCCAATGGATTGTAAACTACTTACAACTAAATATTTGTAGAAATCATAATGTATCTGCACCCAGGCAAGCGAAATTGTGATCGGTCAAAAAAAAAGGCCATTGGCTTATTAAAATTGGTTCATCCAAATTACGCATGCGGAACAGCGTTACTTGTAAAACGATCGCTTTAACTGTGTTATAGCTGATTCGCTTTCGCGTAACTTAAGAGGAGCAAAGGATTAACCCTGATTCTATCTCAATGGCTATCGACCAAAGCATTAGTACGTGCCTTTTCTAATGTTAAATCCGGGTTTAAGGTAATTTAAAGCTTGCACCAATGGTCAAATAACCAAGACCATATCCCAATTCTCCAAAGACTCCGAAATTATCCGAAAAGAAGTAACGGCATCCTGCATAAACACCAATTAATGGATTGGTATTATTATCAGTATATTGGGTAGGTTCTGCATTGAAGTTGGGCGAATAATACTTATAGGTTTCAAATCGAAGTCCGAGAGCAAGACCTGCATACAAATCAACCTTTTCATTTTCTATTAAGCGGGGATGAAGTGTACCACGGGCAGCGACTATAAAATCGGACCAGGACCATTCATAGTTATAATTGGAATATGACCAATCATATTTCGCTGATTTCCACCCCACTGTTCCTCCCAGTGAAATTACACCAACATCCTCAATATCCCAAACTCCCTTTTCAGCACTCAAAGTTATAGCAGGGAACGAAGAAACATTGTATCCATAGCTGTACCAACCGAATCCAAGTCCGAGATTGGCAGCAAATGTTTCTTTTTTAAATGCCTGGGCATAAATTAGTGAAGATAACATAACAGCAATAAAGGCAACAGCAATATTCTTTTTCATAGGGTCAATTTTTAGAAATTTTCCAATCTACAAATACAAAATTAACCTTTAGTGATATAAATAACCTTTAAAAGCAAAAGGTTAACATATATTTAACACCTGTAATTTTGCATGTGAATATTGCCTACACGAATTTCTCAAGAAACTTAACCACCTCTGCTTTAACGGATTCTCCGTAAAATCCGAATTGCACATCAAGTATTTTGTATGGCGCCGAAAAACCGAAATGATCCAGGCCAAAAACGGTACCGTTTTTACCTGCCAGCCCTTCCATGGTAACTGGTAAACCTGCAGTAAGTGCAAAAACCGGAATATCAGAAGGGATTACATTTTCCTGGTATGATCTATCCTGCAACCTGAACAATCCCTCCGATATCGCTGAAGTTACCTGCACTTTATAACCCATATTCTGTAATAATTCTGCTGCTTCCACCAGGGTGCTGACTTCAGAACCACTTGCAACCAGAATTACATCAGGTTTGCCTTCTGCTTTCTGAACGATGTAACCGCCATTTTCTGCTTGTTTCGCTATCTCAAAACGATCAGCCGTAGATGATGCCGGCAGGTCATTTATATTCTGGCGTGAAAGAATTAAACCGGTGGGTGTATCGTGGTTCTCAACCGCTATTTTCCAGGCTATAGCTGTTTCGGCTGAGTCCGCCGGACGAAGCACCAGCATGCTGTTTTTGCCTTTGTGGTTTTTAAGTTTTTCCATCAAACGGATCTGTGCCTCCTGTTCAACAGGCTGATGTGTCGGGCCGTCCTCTCCTACCCTGAAGGAGTCGTGGGTCCAAACATACTTAACAGGCAACTGCATGAGGGCAGCCAAACGGATGGCCGGTTTCATAAAATCAGAAAAGGCGAAGAATGTTCCGCAAACCGGGATGAGGTTGGTTAATGCCATGCCATTGGCAATTGAAGCCATGGTGAGCTCCGAAACGCCGGCATGCAAAAAGGCACCGCTGAAATCACCTTTGACAATGGGTTTGTTCTTTTTGAGGAAACCGTCGGTTTTATCGCTATTGGCAAGGTCGGCCGACATCACCAGCATGTTATCAAATGTCGTTGCAAATTCGCCCAAAACCTTGGAGGAAGCAGTACGTGTTGCAATGTTCGATTTGAATTCGATCTTACTGTAATCGATCGCCGGAATTTGGCATGATAATATATTTTCCAGTTTCGTCGCTAAGCCTGGGTTTTCCTTTTTCCAGATTTCAAATTCCTCCTTTTTTACTTTCACCTTTTCTCTTTTCCGGTCCAGGGCAGCCTGGTAAACTTCCTTTGTCTCAGGAAAAACAGCAAACGGGTCAATTGGATCGCCACCCAAATTCATTATGGTTTTTTCAACCGATCCCCCTGCCGCACTTAAAGGCTGTCCATGCGTCGACACTTGCCCTTCGAAACTTTCGTTGTTTTTTTTCAGGGCACCTTTTCCCATAGTGGTTTGCCCGATGATCAACACCGGTTTTTCCTTTTCCTGCTCAGCTTTTATAAGAGCACCGCGGATTTCATCTGGATTATTGCCGTTTATGGCAATCACCCGCCAGCCCCATGCTTCATATTTAGCTGCAGTGTTTTCATGCGTCACAGCATCCACTTTCGTTGACAACTGTACTTCATTGGCATCATAGAACATCACAAGATTATTAAGCCCCAGGTAACCTGCGATTCGTCCCGTTCCCTGTGAAACTTCCTCCTGAATACCGCCATCAGAAATAAAAGCATAAGTTTTGTGTGCCATCCATTCACCGAATCGGGCAACCAGAAACCTTTCAGCAATGGCTGATCCAACAGCCATGGCATGTCCCTGACCCAAAGGGCCTGAAGTATTTTCAATACCCCGCTCTGCATCAAGCTCAGGATGTCCCGGAGTAGGGCTTTGCCACTGACGGAAATTCATCAGATCGTCTGTTGTGTATGTACCAACCAGATGTAATACCGAATACAACATGGGTGACATGTGTCCAGGATCCAAAAAGAACCGGTCGCGGAACGGCCAGTTCATATCATCGGGATTGAAATTTAAAAATTCCGTGTAAAGTAAATTGATAAAATCGGCTCCGCCCATGGCACCACCGGGATGGCCTGATTTAGCTTTCTCAACCATCGCTAGGGCCAGTACCCTGATATTGTTTGCAGCTTTTGTTAAAATGGCATTGTCCATTTGCAATCTCTTTGAATTATTATTGATTGACTTGAAATCCAAATGACCTCAAGGTTGATTTTACTTTTTCATCCGCATGATGCATGGTCAGTTCCCAGGCTGAATTTTCATGCCTGAAGACATAATTCCCTCTCAAATCGGCAAAATGTTCTGGTGATGCTTTTAAAGTCACTGAATCCAAATGAATGGGATAAACAGCATTGAATACCATACTGTAAATTTCCTGTACCGGCATGTCATTACATTCCAGGTCAATTTTTTGTGGATCAGCCGGAATTTCAGGATACCAGGCATCAAGGCCCAATCCATAAATACGGCCTACGGACTGCACCGTCATCGCAGTTGCGTTGGCCTTCCCTTCGATGGAATAGCCGGCAATATGCGGTGTGGCAATTTCGGTTATTTCCAGCAATTCAGAATCGATATGGGGTTCGTTTTCCCAAACATCAATCACCAGTCTTTTAATTTTTTCATTTCTGACCGCCAGTTTTAGAACGTCCGAATCTAAAACCGCCCCTCGGGACGTATTGATCAGCACGACAGGTTTCACCAATCCTTCAAAGAATTCTTCATTTAAAAGATGAAATGTTTTATGCTCACCGCCAAAGGTAAGTGGCACATGCAAGGTAATAAAATCGGCATTTTGCTGAATTTCCGTTAAACCAGCAAAACCTTCCGCTCCTTCTGCCTTAGCCCTGGGTGGGTCATTGAGCAGGGTTTTCATTCCCAGCAATTCAGCCACCCTGGCAACCCTCGAACCGATTACTCCAACACCGATAATTCCAATCGTTTTACCGGCCAGATCTATTTTTACTTTAGCTGCAATCTCCAGCAGTGCTGCCGTAACATATTGTTCTACAGCACCGGCATTGCAGCCTTTGGCGGATGACCAGCGGATGTCATTAGCCTGACAGAATTGTTTGTCGATGTGATCATCACCAATAGTTGCAGTTGCAATGAAAGTGACAGATGAATTTTTCAGTAAATCTTCATTGCAAATTGTAATTGATCGCGTGAGCAGGACATCTGCATTTTTAAGCGAGGAAGGATCGATTTGATCACCGGGAAGGTAGTCAATTTCAGCAAAAGGTTCGAAAACTCCCTTTAAAAAAGGAATTTTATCATCCGCAACTATTTTCATTTATTGCTTCATATCAGTTTAATTGTCTTTCTGCTCCATGGATTTTCATTCCAACAGATTCATTCTCTTCCTGATTTTCGGGCAAAAATAAAAAAATAGTGCAGTGGTATTTGGGGTGTTGAAAAATGTTGAAAAATATCGAACCATTTTTTGCAGACTTGCAGCGCTTTCGCCTACCTGTCCGTCAGATTATGCAGGGTTTCAATGCAGCAAAACAGCTTACAAATTTTCCATAATAATTATTCTACCAATATTCAGTACCTCGCCAAGACAAAATCGAAAGTTTAAATTCTCATTATCCTATTTGCAATTTCAACAAAAATTTTGGTACGGGGCAACCAATTTCTATCTTTGAAACACTAACCAATAAATGGCAAAGCAAATAGATGCCCGATTTCATAGAAGAAAAAATAATTGAAGGCTGTCTGAAAAACGACAGGGTAGCTCAAAAAGCTTTGTACGATCAATACAAAACAAAAATGTACACCCTCGCTTTCAGGATCACAAACAACTTTGAAGACGCTGCAGATGCGGTACAGGAGGGATTTTTACAAGTGTTTGAAAGCCTGCCGACCTTTAATGGAGATTCGAAGCTTGGTACCTGGATACACACCATCATTGCCAGGGCAGCACTCAAAAAGGTCAAAAGTCAAATGCACTTTGAGGAAATTTCTGAAAATAATCAAGATATATTCATCGACTGGGGTTCGGATATTGATGTGCAACAACTTGAAAAAGCCATTGCCGGGCTTCCGGCCGGCTATCGCTCAATATTTACATTGTACGAAGTTGAAGGATTTAAACACCGTGAAATAGCAGAAATGCTTGATATTTCCGTGAACACTTCAAAAACACAATTGCTGAAGGCCAAACGAATGCTCATTTCCAGACTTAACAACGGTGGATGATGGAAAAAAATCGTAAAATATTGCTTAGTGCACTGAAAAGGTTAACTCAACTTAAACCTGAGGATAAGATTTGGGAAAGCATTGATGAAAATATAAACCGCAAACATTTAACCGGGAAATTGCTTCGGTTCACACCTCCGGATTCAGTGTGGGAAAGCATTGAAGAAGACCTCCATATCAGGAAATTGACCAGAAATCTGAATAATTTTGATCCACCTTCGGATGTTTGGCAAAATATCGAATACCAATTAAATACTGATCCATCCAGAAAAAATACAAGTACGATCGGTTTATGGTTAAGATGGTCAATAGCCGCAGCAGCAGTCCTTACTATTGGCTTGATTGTTTACCTGACGCTGATTGATTTCGACAAGGAAATCTCCTTCTCGGAAGAATGGATTGAAAAACAGGATTCACAAGAGTGGACTTCGGATGAGGAATTATTGGAGAAAACAATCTTTCTTATTTGTCAGGAAAAACCCGATGTATGCCGATCACCCAAGTTTAAAAAAATGGAAGACGAGCTCGTTTTTCTTACCCAAACCAAAGAAGATATAATCAGCCGTATGAATCCCTATGAAAATGATAGTGAAATGGCCCTGATGTTAACAAAAATCGAATTGGAACGAACCGATATCATTAACCAAATGGTAGCTTTGATCAACTGAAAGTATGAAATACCCCGGAAAAATATGGGTCTTACTGGTTTTTATCTCGCTCATAGCAGGGCCACCTACACTGTCGCAGGTTAAGGTGCAGGTAGTCACGCAAAAGATCAGTAAAACATTTGATTGGAATAAAGGCATGTCATTGCAAATGAATGCCGAACATGCAGAGATCATTTGTACAACACATCCTTCAAACACCATCATACTCGAACTCACCATTACCTCCAAACATGAAAATAAAAATACGGCTGAAGGAGATTTAAAAAAGATGAAATGGCTGGCCGAAATGAAGGGAGATAAATTCTACCTGCGGAACTATGTGGAATTGGCACGTGGCGAAACCCGTCCCGAATCGGCGCTCAAGGTTACTTACAACCTGAAGGTTCCGGAAGATTGTCCACTGGATATCCGCAATTATTTCGGCAGCATCGACATAAAAAACGTGAAAGCCGGGCTAAAGATCAACAGCGAGTTCAGTAAAATCAGCCTTGGAAAAGTGGGTGGCAACGTCAACATACAAACACTTTTCGGAGATATCGACTGCACGCAGGTTGACGGAGAAACAGCCATCATATCCAACCGATCGGATATAAGCATGGCAGAAATGAGCGGAAATATCGACATTGATGCATCGGTTGCTGAAATTAACCTCGGCAGTTTTGGGAAAGTTAAACAACTTAAGATCAAAGCGGAAAAGTCGGTAATTGATCTGAAAATGCCACAATTCGATCAATTCGCTTTTAGTCTGGATCTTTCGGACTGTGAATTCAAAAAACCGGAAAACATGATGGTTGATATTTCCCTGTCTGATCCGTCAAACATCAAAGCCAAATTCCAGGTAAATTCAAATAAGCCCCTTGTTACTATCAATCTAAATTTTGGATCATTAGCAATAAACCCATAAAATGAATATGAAAAAAGGTCACAAATTGATGAAGTTAATGCAGATCATATTATTGATTGGGTGCATTTCGTTTCAACTAAAATCAAATGCCCAAAGCGGTTTAAAATCCGACACGGTGTCAAAATTGCCCGACAGCATCATGCAATACATTACACCCCTGGATTATGCATTTATGATGCACGAGGAAACATCGTGGTTGTTAAAGGGATTTATCTCAACAGACCCCCGGTATGATGACCGACTGCATTTGAAAGTTGCTTTTGAAAAAAGAATCACTCCAGTTTTTACCTTAAATTTTTCAGCTGATAATTCATCTTCAGATCTATTTCTTTGGGCTCCTGAAAATGATGTATTCAAATTATCAATGGATACACGGTGGTATTATTCACAAAACAAAAAGGTAAACCAAAGTAAAGTTGCCAGAAGCATGTCAGATAATTATATTTCCCTGGGACTAGAATATATACACTTCTATGAGTACTATCCTGAACATTTTGATTACGATCAAAATTATTTTTCAATAAATTCAAAATGGGGATTACAAAGAAGATTGTTAAAGCATGGCATTGTTGATATAGGGTTCAAAACCGGGATCGTATTTGGGGCACAGAACTACAGTACACCCTCATTTACCTTTAACACATATATTGATCTGGGACTTGCTCTAACCAAAGATAAATACACCCTGGACCGGGAAAAACTATGTCCTGTCCTCAGGTGTTATGAATCGCAGAAATATCTGCTAAAAACTGATTTCAGTCAACTTATTAATTTTTCGTTTTTACAAAAAGATATTTATTTCGAGATATCACCTAAAATTGCATTTGAATATAAAATCGGGAGCAGTCCTTTCTCACTTAATACGGAATTGGGAGGTGGTTTTATGTTTTATAATCATAAAAATCCATCTAATCAAAAAGGATTTACGCAAAGTATTTTGCATAATGAATACAAGAACTGGAGAATATATATTGAACTTGAAAGCAGGTGGTATTATAACCTTCATCGCAGAATTCTGAAGGGCAAATCGGGGAATGGGCTATCTGCCAGTTATATTGCCATTGGGGGGAGCTATAAGTATTTCAAAGAGAACTGGGTACCTGAAGGATACTATTACCCTAAAGCATATGTTGTTGGCGGTTGGCAAAGACTTTTTACGAAACATTTATATTTCGATATTCAGCTGGGATTTGAACAAACATTTCAAACTGAATATACCCAGGGTGGTTTGGATCCCCGCATTAAAATCACCCTGGGTTACAGATTCTAATTTCTTAACAAAACCATGCAAAAAGAATAATAAATATGGTCAAACCCTGCAATTTGATATTGAAAGCCACGATTGCGATGATCATCGTTTTAATGAACTCATACTATATTTACCCTCAGAACACTTTAGTCAGCGATACCTTAATACAACCACCTGACAGCATCATGCAATACATCACACCACTGGAGTACGCTTTTATGATGCACGAGGAGACGAATTGGATCATCAAGGCAAATGCCCTGGTGAATACACAATTCGGTAATCTATTGAATTATAAACTGGGCCTGGAACAACGGTTAACACCGAGTTTTACATTAAACATCAGTTTGGCCGGGTCCGTAGCATGGATATCAGAGAAACTTTACCATTCCGATTATATTAATGCAGCTATGGAGGCCAGGTGGTATTACCGTTTAAAACAAAGGAGAATTCAGAATAAACTGGCGATGAGTATGTCGGATAATTACATTGCACTCGGAATTAGTGATGCGCATTTGATGAATAAAGCTGTTACAGAAAATGTTATTATTCCGCAGTATCATGATTACCTGAATTTTTATCTGAAATGGGGATTTCAGAGACGATTTTTAAAATCAGGACATGCCGATTTCGGCATAAGTGCAGGAGTTATTAAACCTATGGCAAAAAATTCAAATTATTCTTTAAGTCTCAGCACTTATGTTGATTTAGGTTTTGCACTTGCAAGAGACAAATATAACCTTAAACAGGAATTCATTTGTCCTGTGATGAAGTGTTATGAAAACAGGAACTATGTCCTGAAATCAAATTTGAGCCATTTAGTAACTATTGTTATTGATGAATGGATTAGCGGTTTTGGACTGGATCCAAATATCTCCTTTGAACATAAAATCAATCAATCATCTTTTTCTGTTAATTCCGAATTGAGTGCACAATTTTCTTTTTCACGGTTCAAATTAACGGAAAATTCAGCCTATTTATCCGACTCGGCTGTTAGGACAGGATACAGAACGGATAATGAGAAAAACTATTCAACAGACATAAACATAGTATTTTTGGCAGAAGGAAGATGGTATTACAACCTGAAAAGCCGGATGTTTAAAGGCAAATGCGGAAACAGCTTATCGGCTGATTATGCTGCATTTGGTGCAGTCTACCAATTTACAAGTGATGAATTGTATAACCGTTTCGGATATAATCGGCCCTTTATTTTCCTTAAAGCCGGATGGCAGAGGTTATTTAGCGAACATCTCTACTACGACATCCGCTTAGGAGCGGAGTATTATTTTAAAGATGATAAATATAAGGGAGAAATTAAACCATTAATCAGCATTGCTGTAGGTTTCCAGTTATAACCTTAACAATTTCACCTGCATGGTAAATTGTAATATCTGAATCTTGAATTTAAGTCAACCAACTTTGCGATTTGAAATTTCCATTTTTCAATTTGCATTTCAAATCCCTGCTATGTGGAAGCCAAATGTTTATTGAAAACGCTGTCAAAAATTGAAAATGCGCACCATAAGTGTTCAACGTAATAGTAGAAGACCATTTTAAAAATTCCTTCATCCTTTTCACAAAATGCTTTGAATCATCCCACTCACCCAACCTGATCCTGTATCCTTTAAAATTCCCGGATTCATTGTCCTTATGGATTATCAAGGTACAAAATCGTTAATTTTAACATTGTGCACCTACGGAGCACCGAAAAGGTATTGATGTATTTTTCTACCAACATTAAGCCCCTCCGGGGCTACAGGAAATTTGCAGTTTGCACATTATTTTTTGCAATTTGAAATTTTAAAACCAAGGCACCGTAGGTGCCAAATATGGGTAGAAAAATTTGGTGGAAGGAGAAATGGCGCGCCGTAGGTGCGCCATATCTGAAATGAAAACCAATGCTAATAAATCAATTCACCCGCCTCGCAAAATGCCTTGAATCCCCCCATTCCCCCAATTTAATCTTATAACCATTCAGCATATCCGATTCATTGATCTTCCGGATCAGATCATCCGCTTCGGTGAGGTAAGGTTTGTTTTCATAGAGGAAATAGTTCTCCCGGTATTTTAAGGGCGTTAGGTTCGGCATTAATACATTGGCACCGGCACGAATGGCTTGCAGCCGGCCATCATCCACAAGGGAATCGAGTGCGGTGGCGGCGGCAATGTTGATGTCGGGCATCAAGATTCGTAAAACTGAAATCGTT
Source organism: Bacteroidales bacterium (assembly GCA_016933115.1). Taxonomy (GTDB): domain Bacteria; phylum Bacteroidota; class Bacteroidia; order Bacteroidales; family JAADJA01; genus JAADJA01. The sequence continues at coordinate 46,954 of JAFGBL010000172.1, forward strand.
AGCAGGGAAAGCTCCAGCCTTTCTTTTTTTGGCAATAATTGGTCCCTGGATTCAAATAACGGCGTATCCTTATGTTCGATATAGGGCCCCATGCCCACCATGTCGACATTGAGGGTTTTCAGCATCAGAAGGTCATCGACAAGGTTTCCGATGGTTTGGCCGGGCAGTCCGATCATCATGCCTGAGCCTACCTGATAACCGGTTTCTTTTAAATATTGCAATGAATTCAACCGGTTAAGCAGGAAATGTTTTTTGTTGTTGGGATGGATCTTATAATACAACTCCGGATCTGAGGCTTCGAACCGCAACAGGTAACGATGGGCTCCGCTGTCGAACCACCTCTTATAAGTTTCTTTGGTTTGATCTCCGCAGGAAAGGGTGATCCCGAGTTTGCCTTTCGATAGCATTTTAATCTTTTGAACCAGGTTACTGATGATTTCGATAAATTCCTGATCCGTCCGTTCTCCCGACTGTATCACCACTGAACCATAGTTGTTCTCAAAAGCATATTCGGCACAACGAAGCACTTCCTCTTCCTCGATACAGTAGCGTTCCACGTTTTTATTCCCCGCACGGATACCGCAATAGAAGCAGTTTTTTTCGCAGATATTCGAAAACTCGATCAGTCCGCGGAGGTAAATTTCATTCCCGACTAATTCCGCTCTGACTTCCATAGCTTTTTGAAAGATCAAATCCCGCTCATTCTGATTTTGCACCGAAAGCAACCGGATCAGGTCTTCGCGCGAAAGCGATTCTTTTTCCAATATATGGGTTATGTCAGGCATACACTTTCCGGAAAGGTTCCGTTACACGATCAAACATACCATTCACCCAGGCAATGGCCATACCGTAGTTGGAGATGGCAATTTCGGCATCTTTGGCAGGTTTCAGGCGGCTCCACAATTGTTTTCTTGTCACCATGCAGCCACCGCACTGGATCAGAAGTTTGTAGTCTTCCGGGTCACGGGTGATCTTGTCCAGACCGGCCACGATGTCGAAATCTATTTTTTTCCCGGTATATTCACTGATCCATTTCGGAAGTTTATAACGCCCGATATCGTCGCAGTTCACCTGGTGCGTGCATGATTCGAGGATCAGTACCCGGTCCCCATCCTGCAATTCCCCGATCTTCGGGGTTCCTTTCAGATAAGCCTCAAAATCGCCCCTGAACCGGGCCAGCATTATGCTGAAGCTCGTAAACGGAACAAAAGCCGGCACAATGTCTTTCATTTTTCCAAACACCTGGCTGTCGGTAATAGCGAGCTTGGGTTTGATGCCTGAAGTTTTGAAAAAATTCTCCACCTGGTCTTCCTTCAGCACAATGTTGATGGCGTCGTTATCGAGCACATCGCGGATGGCCATCACCTGAGGCAGGATCATCCGTCCATCGGGCGCTTCATTGTCGATGGGGGTGATGAGCAGCACGTAATCGCCTTTTCCGATAAGATCGCCCAGTAATTTTGGTTTTTGAAAAACCGATTCGGGTATGGTGTTTTTTAAAGATGCAATTACCTTTTCCAGGTTATGTTTTTCTCTGGCGCTGAAATCGGTGAGTTCAGCCTTTGTGATCGTCTCAACACGGATCCGGGTTTTATCTTCCAGCGGTTGTTCGTCTGATTTATTATGAACAAGGATATACGGAACTTCAAAATTATCAAAGGTTTTGATCAAATCTTCTTCAAACCCTTCGAACGTATTTTCTGAGATCATCAACACGGCACAATCCACGGTTTTGAGAACCTGCAGTGATTTTTCAATCCGCTTTTCCCCGAGTTCCCCCACGTCATCAATTCCGGCAGTATCCACCACGATAGCCGGCCCGATCCCGAATATCTCGATGGATTTTTTCACCGGGTCCGTAGTCGTGCCAGCCTGTTCGGAAACAATGGCGATCTCTTGTCCGACCAGCGCATTGATGAATGAGCTTTTGCCGGTGTTTCGCCTTCCGAATATGCCGATGTGGGGTTTGTTGTCGCGGGTTCTGTTCATTGTAGTTTGATTTAGTAAAAAATGGTCAGCAGTCCTTTCGGGCCGCCGACCTTGCTACGACAAATTAAATTTAAAAGTGTGTGTATCGTTATTACCCTTACTACTGGGGAAGATTGCTTCGCTCCTGCGCACAAGCCAACTGTACTGGCTCGCAATGACGATCGGATATGTGTGTTGTTTTTCATATTAAAAATAAATATCCCGTTCACCCTGTTTGATCTTCTCAATGCGGTTGAGTAACTCATCCTTCCTTCCAAAACCATTCAGTTTTTCGATGTTTTCATGAACCACCTTCCAGCCTTTGATCCGGGTTTCGACCGGTGCATAATCGAGCAGGTACTCCACCAGCGTGAGGATGGCATTTGGGGTGCAATATCTTTTGATGAATCCCGGCACTGAAAACTCCATAAAATGCTGGCCTGTTCTGCCTTTCCGGTAACAGGCCGTGCAAAACGAAGGCAGGTATCCATGATCCAGCAACTCATCTATCACCTCATTCAAACTCCGGTCATCGCGGATCAGAAATTGCTCTTTGTCGAGATTCTGAGCCTTGTTGAATTCTTCTGCATAAGCGCCCAGTTCGATCTTTGTTCCGGCATCTATTTGCGAACAACCGAATTGCAGCACCTCATCCCTCACCTCCTTCGGCTCTCTTGCTGTCAGTATCATACCGGTGTAAGGAACGGCCAGCCTTAGAATAGCAATGATCCTGACAAACTCCTCATCCGAAACCAGGTAATCCTCATCAATGTCAATATCCGAAGCATTTTGCAAACGCGGAAATGAAATGGTATGGGGACCCACATTATAACAGGCTTCCAGATGGTTCACATGCCTTACCAACCCCATCACCTCGTATCGCCAGTCGTATAATCCAAATAAAGCCCCGATTCCCACATCATCAATTCCGGCTTCAAAAGCAGTATCGAGCGAAGTGAGCCGGTATTCATAATCTGCCTTTTTCCCACCCTGATGGTATTTCCGGTATGTATCCGGATGATAGGTTTCCTGAAAAATCTGGTAAGTCCCGATGCCGGCTTCATGTACTTTTTTAAATCCATCCAGGTCCATGGGGGCCGCATTGATGTTTACCCGCCTGATCTCGCCGTTTCCTTTTTTCACCTGGTAAACCGTTCGAACCGTTTCAGCAATATAATCAGCCGAATAATTTTTGTGTTCCCCAAAAACCAGGATCAAACGTTTTTGCCCGTTTTCTTCCAGCGCTTCCACATTTTTCACGATCTCATCATGACTCAAAGTTCTTCGTTCAGCATGGGGATTAGACGCTCTGAACCCGCAGTATTTGCAGTTGTTTGAGCAGAAATTCCCGATATAAAGCGGGGCAAACAATACAATTCGGTTTCCGTAAACATTTTCCTTCAGCGTTTTTGCTCCCTCTTTGATCAGTTCAATCAGTTCGGGGTCGGTGGTATTTACCAGCACCGCCACATCCTGAAGGCTCAGCCTTTGTTTGCTGAGTGATTTTTCAATGATCTTTCCAACCACTTTACGGTCGGAAACAGCCGTTCCCAGCATCTTTTCAATTTCATCTGCATCTATGAACGGAATCCCGGGACGGTCTTCTATGTTATATTTTTCTGGTGTGAACTTCATTGTCGTAGTCTTTTGTAGCTTTTTTAGTCCGGAATGGTCACCGTAAACTTTGAACCCACATCGGGCTGACTTTCCACCCTGATCTCCCCATCGTACAATTCCACCAGTTTTTTCACGATGGAAAGCCCTAACCCGCTGCCGGTTATATTTTTTGTTTTCATGTTTTTGATCCTCACAAATTCACCGAAAAGTTTGGAAACCTCCTCTTCGGTCATCCCGATGCCGGTGTCTGCCACCGTAATCTCCAGTTTGCCGTTTTGTTTTTTCAGCCCCACAATCACTTCTCCGCCATCGCGGTTGTATTTCACAGCGTTGGAAAGCAGGTTGTTGAAGATAATCTCGATTTCCCCGCGATCGGCATTGATATAAATCTCCTCTTCCTGAACCGGCTGAATTTTAACATTTCTCTGATTTGCCAATGGTTCAATTGTGTCTCTGGCAATTCTAAAAACTTCAGTTATATCCACTGGTCTGAAATCGCGGGTTTTAACTCCAGATTCGATCTTCGTAAGGTCGAGCAAATCAGAGATAAGCGTTCTCATGCCTTTCAGCCTTTCAAGCGACCGTTCGATCATCATTTTGTAATCCCCGATGTTATCACCGACTTGTTTGTCTTTCATGATCTGCAGGTATCCTTCGATTGCATTCACCGGGCTTTTTAACTCATGCGACAGCACCGACAGGAACTGGAAGCGCAATTGTTGTCCTTCCTCATTCATTTTCCTGGAGATCCTTTTCAGGAAAAGGTGTTTGGTGATGTTTTCCATCGCGCTCTTCAACTCCTGCGGGGTGAAAGGTTTCGGGACAAAGTTAAAAGCCCCGTTGTTGGTTGCTTTCACTGCCAGATCGAGAGAAGCATAAGAAGTGATCATCATCACCTCGGCATCATAATTTTTTTTGTTGATATATTCCAGCACCTCGATGCCGTGGATGCCGGGAAGTTTATTGTCCAGCAAAACGATGTCGATCTGTTGGTTGTCGATGGTCTCAATGGCTTTTTCGCCGGTTTCGGCTTCAATGATGCTGAAATCGAAATCTTCATCCATGAATGGGTAGCCCACCGTAAAGTTCTGAAGAATGCGGTTTATTCCTGAGCGGATACCTGGCTCATCGTCGACTACAAGTACTTTTAGTGTTGCCATTTCAATCGATTTTTGTTTTAAAAAGACATGCAGGTATTCAAATCCACAGGTCGAACCTGCATGTCGTACTAACCAAGTTACTAATCCATATATTGTGAAAATTTGAAACCGACGTTATTGCGAGGAGGCACGACGAAGCAATCTGTCGGATATTACCACAAGCAGATTGCTTTCCTGCGCTCGCAATAACGGTGACCAATACTTCTGAGGAGTTCATCATTATTTTACTAAATCTTCAACAATTTATTGATCTCCCTTTGCAACTGATCCGGCCGGATGCCTTTTTCGAGGTACTGATCGGCTTTGATCCAATTTCGCTCTTCTTCGGTGTCGAGACCGAAGATCATCCCTGTTTCGGCAGTCACGGCTGTGGCAATGATCACCGGTACATCGGGATATTTCTTTTTTATTTTGAAACTGAGGATAAATCCGCTGTCCTGGTTTTCCATCATCAGATCGAAAATGGCCAGGTTGGGCTTTTCGGTCTCCAGTAACTTTTCTCCTTCTTTCTGGCTTTCGGCTGTGATCGTATCAAATCCGAATCGCTCCACCTGCATCTTCATCTGCGTGAGGCTGTCGATATCATCGTCAACGATCATGATCTTTTTTCTTGCTTCCATTGCTATCAAATTTATAGTTCCCGTTTTCGCGGTATTGTAATTTTAAATGTTGTTCCTGTTGCCCCTTTTTCGGGATCAGCATTGGATTGTACCGTCACCTGGCCTTTGTGCATCTTCACAATGCCATAGATCAGCGGAAGGCCCAGGCCGGTTCCTTTACCCATTTCTTTTGTTGTAAAAAACGGAGTAAACAATTTATCCATATTTTCTTCGGGAATCCCGATACCTGTATCACTCACATCAATTTCAACTGTACTTCCGTTTCCTGAAAGAGCTACTGTCAATACTCCTCCGGCAGGCATGGCTTCCACGGCATTTTTTTCAAGATTGGTCAAAACCTGCATCATCTGGTCCTGATCGAGCTCCAGCAACGGGTTGCTGAGTTCTGAAATAAATTCGATCTTCACACTTTCGGATTTGATCACCGTTTCCAGGCTATGCTTTACAAAAGATTCGATGTTGGTTTCCTGCAGTCTCACCTGGTTTTTCCGGGCAAAGTTAAGGAGTCCGCCAACGATGCCCTTGCAGCGGTCGGCCTGTTCAACGATCAGTTGGAGGTCTTTACGGATCGGACTGTCTTCCGGTGCTTCATCTTTCAGGATGTTGGAATACATGGTGATCACTCCCAGCGGATTATTAAGTTCGTGCGCTATCCCTGCCGAAAGTTGTCCCATGCTCGCCAGCTTCTCCGATTGTTTAAGTGCCAATTGCGTAGTTGCCAGCTTATCATTCGATTCATTCAGTTCCTCGATGGATTTATGGAGTTTTTCGATGGTAAAAGGCAGGCACATTTCCGTTTCGGCCAATCCTTCCACAATGGCAATGGCATGATCCACACAGGTTTCATACCCGCAGGCACCGCAATTCAGATGATCTTTAAGGGTATATTTTCCCATCTTAAGCAGTGCTTCTTCAATTTTCTTTTCATCGGGCAATGGAATGCGACGGTCGGCTGGTTTAAAATGCTGGCTCAGATCTACATCACCGAAGGTTTCCACCTGTTGTTGCCACTGCTCATTGTCCAGCCTGTTAAGCTTTTCACGAACATAATTGCTGATTTGCGTGCGACGGGTGTACCGTTTTCCACCTTTCGACATACCCGGACCCATGATACACCCCTCGCAGCAAAGCAGTTCCAGGTGATGCGACTGCAACAAACCGCTCTCAAACTCCTTTACGGCATCCCTGAAATTAACCCTTCCTTCCGCCACTACAATATTTCCTTCAGCAATATCGTCCGATCGGTTCACCGTTTGCAACATTCCCCGGCAAACCGGGAAAATAGCGCCTTTCCCGGCAAACGGCGGATCGAATTCCGATTCTTCGGCCTCTTCGGCAACAATACCTTCCGAAGCCAGCAGGTATCTTAATTCGGTAAATGTTATAGCGGCATCCACTTCGTCCGATTCTGCTTTTTTTGCAATACACGGCCCTATGAAAACCACTTTCAGGTTTTCGCCGTGTTTCTTCCGCAAAATCCTTGTAATGGCAACCATCGGTGAGGCAACAGGTGCCAGGTAAGGCACCAGCCCCGGATGATATTGCCGGATGTAATACACAATAGCAGGGCAATCGGAGGAGATATGGGGCTTCTCTCCATTCAAATCCATCAGCTTCTCATACTCACGCGCCACCATATCCGCTCCAAAAGCCACTTCATTCACCAAATCAAACCCTAATGAGCGAATCATGCCCACCAGTTTCTTAAAGTTCTTTATATCCGAAAATTCGGCTGCAAAACTCGGTGCCAGCAAGGCTGCTACCTTATGCTCCGAAGCCACCAAAGCCTTCACTTCCGGATTTGAGTTGTAATATACTTTCGCACCCTGACTGCATACTTTCACGCAGTTTCCACATCCGATACACCGTTCGATCATCACCTCAGCCTGTCCGTTCATGATGCGGATCGCCTTCACCGGGCACTCTCTGACGCAGGTATAGCAAACCTTACACAGATCTTTCTGCGTGTAAACGAGGTTGGTATGTGGGGTGTTGGACATTGTTTTTTTGCTCTTAGTTTTTGGCTTTTAGCTATTGGCCTTTATAAGACCACTAACCTATGCCCATTTTTATATTTTTTTCAGTATTTATCTTTGATCTAATTTTGTCCCTATTTGCTTAGTGCTTAGTGCTTAGTGCTTAGTGCTTAGTGCTTACTGCTTAGTGCTTAGTGCTTACTGCTCCACGCTCCCTGCTCCCAGCTCCACGCACCATCACAACGGCACATCCCGCTTCTTATACTCCGTGTGCAACAGGTCATGACTCTTATGCCCGAGGGGTTCGCCAAGGAATTTTTCATAGAGTTCGATCACTTCCGGATTCTTGTGAGAAACCTTGATGGAATCACGGTCATCAATATCATACAAGGATTTTAACCTTGACATAATTGCACTTTCATCGGCACCGATGTGCTGTCCGCCGCCGGCAATACAGCCGCCCGGACAAGCCATGATCTCGATGAAATGAATGTCATTTCTTCCATCCCTGATCTCGTCCAGCAATATTTTTGCATTTTGTAATCCACTCACTACGGCAATTCCCAACTGCAGGTCACCAATCCGGATCTGTGTTTCTTTTCTTCCGGTTAATCCACGAACAGCATGAATTTTGAATTCCGTCAGTTCTTTGCCGGTGAGTTTAAAATAGGCTGTGCGCAAGGCTGCTTCCATCACTCCACCCGAACCGCCGAACAGTTTACCTGCAGAACTGCGGATGCCATGCGGTGAATCGGTCATTTCAGGATCGATGTTGTGCATATCCACACCGTAAAGCCTGATCAACTGGGCCAGTTCGCGGGTTGTCATCACGGCATCCACATCCGTGATACCCTGATGGGTCATATCTTCGCGCTGAGCCTCGAATTTTTTTGCCGTACAAGGCATGATCGACACAGAATAAATATCCTCAGGTTTTGTCGCGATTTTTTCAGCGAAATAAGATTTGATAATAGCTCCCAGCATTTGCTGCGGTGATTTGCAACTCGAAACATTGGGCAGAAAATCAACAGAAAATTCTTCGGCATATTTTACCCAGGCGGGACAGCAACTGGTGATCAGCGGCAAAGGTCCGTTATTGGTAATCCGGTGGATCAGTTCAGCCGATTCTTCCATGATCGTGAGGTCAGCCGAAAAACTGGTGTCGAAAACGTAGTCGAATCCGATCTTTCGCAAAGCGGCGTTCATGATGCCGTTTACATCCCTTCCGGGTTCCATGCCGAATTCTTCAGCCAGTGAAACCGAAATAGCGGGAGCATATTGAATCACAACCTTTTTGGAAGGATTGTTCAACGCCATCTGGATTTCATTCAAATGACATTTTTCGCTCAAAGCGCCGGTCGGGCAAACCATGATACATTGGCCGCAATTCACACAACTCGAAGTATTCAATCCTTTGTTGAATGAAGTCCCGATCAGGGTTTTGCTTCCGCGATTAATATAGTCAATGGCCGAAACACCCATCACTTCCTCACACACCCTCACACAACGTCCGCAAAGGATACATTTGTCCGGATCGCGGGTAATACTTGGACTTGAAAGATCCTTGTTGAAATTATTTTTCACACCTGAAACCCTTCGTTCGGTCACATGGTGTTCGACTGCCAGATCCTGCAGGGTACAATTCCCGTTCCGGACACAGTAAAGACAATCATCGGGGTGATTTGAAAGCAGCAGTTCCACAATCATCTTTCGGGCCTCAATAACCCGTGTCGTATGCGTTTTGACCTTCATGCCCTCTTCCACCGGATAGGAGCAGGATGTAACCAACCTCCCCGTATTTTCGTGTTCAACCACACACATCCTGCACGCTCCCGACGGAAAATAATTTTTCATGTGGCAAAGCGTAGGCACCTTGATCCCGTTGCGATTCATCACATCCAGGATGGTTTCGCCCGCTTTGGCCTCAAATATCTTATTATTGACTTCAATATTCATTTTCGTACTTTCAAATGTTAAGCAACCACACTGATCGCATCAAATTTACAGGCTTCTTCGCAGGAACCGCAACCGATGCATTTATCTTCCACGATGAAATGCGGTGCTTTTTTGGTTCCGATGATGGCTCCGGTAGGGCATTTTCTTGCACATACCGTGCAACCTGTACATTTATCCACATTTATCCTGAAAGTCCTCAATTCAGTGCAAACTCCCGGCTGACATTTCCTTTCGTAGATATGCGATTCGTATTCATCGCGGAACCACTTGATCGTGCTGAGCACCGGGTTTGGAGCTGTTTGTCCGAGTCCGCAAAGCGAAGTTTCTTTGATCACCTTTCCGAGTTTTTCAAGTTGTATGATCCCTTTGAACCGTTGCAGCGCTTCTTTTTCGCTGTTTCCGTTGGGTTTATGGGTGATGCTTTCCAAAATCTCAAGCATCCTTCTTGTACCTTCACGACAGGGAATACATTTCCCGCAGCTTTCGCGCTGGATGAAATCCATGAAAAATTTGGCTACATCCACCATGCAGGTGTCTTCATCCATCACCACCAGGCCACCGGAACCCATCATGGCTCCAACACTGATCAGTGATTCATAATCAATCTGGATGTCGAGGTTTTGTTCGGTGATACAGCCGCCCGAAGGACCGCCGATCTGCACCGATTTGAATTTTTTGTTGTTGGGAATTCCACCGGCAATATCAAAAATGATCTCGCGCACCGTCGTTCCCATCGGGATTTCCACAAGACCCGTCAGGTTGATTTTCCCGGAAAGGGCAAAAACCTTGGTTCCTTTGCTTTTTTCAGTCCCGATTGAAGCAAACCATTCTTCTCCACGAGCCAATATTTCCGGCACATTCGACAGGGTTTCCACATTGTTGATGATGGTCGGTTTGCCGAACAATCCGCTGATGGCAGGAAACGGTGGCCTCGGTCTCGGCATTCCGCGCATTCCTTCGATACTGTGGATCAAAGCCGTTTCTTCACCACAAACAAATGCTCCGGCTCCCATCTTGATAATGATGTCGAAACTAAAACCGCTATCGAAAATGTTTTTCCCAAGCAAACCATAATCTCTGGCCAGGTTCAGGGCAATTTTTAACCGTTCGATGGCCAACGGATATTCGGCACGGATGTAAACATAGCCTTTGGTAGCGCCGATTCCGTAGGCAGAGATCGCCATGCCTTCGATGAGTCTGTGCGGATCGCCTTCGATCACAGCCCGATCCATGAATGCTCCCGGATCTCCCTCATCGGCATTGCAAATCAGGTATTTTTGATCGGCTTCGGCGCCATTGGCAAACTTCCATTTTTTCCCGGTTGGGAACCCTCCGCCGCCACGGCCGCGTAATCCGCTCTTTTCAATCTTGTCGCATACTTCAATGGAAGTATAGGTTTTCAGTGTATCCAGGAAACTTTTGTAGCCGCCCCTAGCAATGTATTCATTAATATCGATGGGGTCAACAATTCCGCAGTTTTTCAGAACGATCCGCTTTTGCGGTGCAAAAAACGGGTGTTCATCAATAAAAGGTACATTCTCCCAGGCTTCCAGTTTTTCGGAACGGAATTGTCCCAGTATGTTCGGATTGGTTGAATCAAGTGAGAAAACGCTCTCAAGGACTTCATTCACCTTATCGCCGGTTACATTTTTAAAAGAGATACGGTTTTTCCCCGGAAGCCGCACATCGAGCAGAGGTTCAGCAGCACAAAAACCGATACAGCCCACCTTGATCACTTCTACATCCAGCTCATGATCTTCGATGAACCGCTGCGTTTCGAGCCAGGTCTTTTCAGCCCCGGCGCCCAGTCCGCAGGTTCCGGTTCCGATGAAGATCACCGGTTTGCTGACAATATCACGCCTCAGGTCTGACAATTCCCCGATCACGAACGGATCCACTTCATGAGCCGGGCCGTTCAGCACCTTTTCGATCAGGAATTCCTTCATATTCATTGTTCTTGCCGTTTCCATTACACTTCCTTGTTTTTCAGATTTTCGATGATCTCAACCAGCGACTGTTCGGTGACCTTTGCATGAAAATTCCCATTGATGTTGATAACGGGAGCCAATCCGCAGGCCCCGATACAAGCCACCACTTCGATGCTGAACATACCGTCGCGGGTCGTTTGACCTGCCTTTGCTTTGAGTAATTTTTCGAGTTTATCCAGTACGGTTGCCGATCCAAGCACATGACATGCTGTTCCGCGGCACACCTGGATGTGGTATTTACCTTTGGGTTCGAACCTGAACTGGTTGTAAAAGGTCGCAACGCCATAGATCTTGCTGGTTGGGATACCCAGCCTCCTACCCACTTCAGCAATCGCACGCTGAGAGAGAAACCCTTCATTTTCCTGTATTTCCTGAAGAATGGGTATCAGGCTGTCGCGTTTTGCGTCTCCTCTTGCTTCCAGTATTTCCGCTATCCCTTTTTTCATTTTTAATGGTTTTTTGTCTTTAACCCCGGGGTTCCGATCCCTTAATTTGAGTGGAAACTTACCTTTTTGCCAAGCAGTTCTTTGATCTCGGGTAAAAGTTTTTTCGAGTCAACGGGCTTTTTCAGGAATCCATCCACCGGCAGCCAGATGGTTTTGCCATCGTCGTTGCGATAATCAATGCCTGCTTTTCCGCTTACGATATCCTTCATGAGGATCACCTGCAATTCCTTGTATTTGGGATCCTGACGGAATTCACGTGCCATTTCCCTTACACTTTCCTTGGTGGTGGTGAAAACTTCGATGGAGGTTTGCATCAGAATAGGCATGTTTCTAAAAGCCTGTTCGTTCACCAGCGCTTCAGCCAGTTCGAAACCTTCGTAATGGGTTGTCATCATCACGTCGAGGATGGCCAGGTCGGGATGGATTTCACGGGCCAGTTGCAGGCCTTCATCCTTATTGTTTGCCGAAAATACCTCGTAACCTTCATTCTCAAGAATGGTGCTGATTACATTGATGATATCGATGTCGTCGTCTACGATTAAAATTTTTTGTGTGTTCATGATACTGTTTTTTCAGGGTTCATATTTAATTAACTAATGAATGATTATCGAATCTGAGATTCACTGTTTGCAGGCCGGGCGACAGGTAAAACCTTTCTTCCTTGCTGTTCACGATCTCATGCAACAGGTCATAATTATCGTTTGATTTTGCGAGATAACCGCTCACACCGGCTGTGATCATTTTATTGATATAACGCTGGTTTTCGAGTGAAGAAAAAGCGATAAACCGGATGTTTGGAAATTTCCGGTGGCCGATCAGTGTAGCTTCAAAGCCGCCCATTCCAGTCATAGCCACATCCAGGAAAACGATGTCGGCTTTTTCATTTTCAAGCAGTTCGAGCAGTTGCAGACCATTTTCCACCTCTCCAATAATTTTAACATTCCCGATGTTGAGAAGAATTCTTTTCAATCCTTCGCGGAAATATTTATTATTGTCGGCGATTATGATCTTCTGTTTTTTCACTTTATCAATTTTGATCCAAAAGTAGCATCTGACCCCCCCCTACACAAGAGCGAAAGACGCAAAGGGAAAACAGGTGAAAATACCTGAGATGAAATTCCAATTTTCGTTGTTTCAATTAGTTATATGTGATAATTTGTTAATTGTAAAGCTTTGAATGGGTATTGATAAAATTCCAAAATCCAATAAAAGGGTTGTTGTTATTCAAATAACAGCAAGGGTGAAATTTTGTATTTTATTTGAAAAAAATGAAAATAAATTTTTAGCAGGTGTTTTACACGGGTGGATGGTTTTGGAGTTTTACGAAGTAATCGGAAAAACCTATTATCCCCGGTCTGTGGCGAACGCGAACCTAACTGGTCAATTTTAGTTCACCAACCCATTCTTTATCGCAAACATCACCAAATTGGGTGCATTTTTAGCGCCGGTCTTTTCAAACAAGCGGGCACGAAAGCCATCCACAGTGCGGCTGCTGACGCCGAGAAAATTGGCAATCTCAACATTGGAGTAGCCTTTGCAGATCAACTCCAACACTTCCTGTTCGCGGTCGGTAAGGTTAATTGATGTGTCCTTGTGTTTGGGCTTGAGGTACATATTGACAGAACTCATGAACTCTTCGGAAAAATAACTTTCATCTTCGAGCACAAGGTTTATGGCACGCTCAAGTTCTTCTGAAGTAGTTTTTTTAAGGAGAAATCCAGATGCGCCCGCTTCGATCATTTTATTGAAATAACTGATCTCCTCGAACATGGTAAGGGCAATGACCTTGATTCCGGGATATTTGGCCGACACTTTTTTGGTAGCTTCGATGCCGTCCATCACGGGCATTTTGATGTCCATCAAAATTACATCGGCGGGTTGTTTTTTGAGAAGTTCGAGCAATTCATTGCCATTGGAGGCTTCCCCAACAACTTTTACAAAATCGATCTCATTAAGAATCGTATACAATCCTTTCCTGAAAATAACGTGGTCGTCGACGATGATTATTTTAGCTATTTCCATTGTTTAGTTGTTTTGGTTTCAGTTTTAAAGATGCGATCAAAAACATCCCTTCGCCCGGTTTGGTGTTGATGTCCACCGTTCCCTTCACCGATTTGATCTTGTTTACTATATTATTCAATCCCAATCCCGAATTTTGCTTCATCGCTTCTTCCAAGTCAAAACCGATACCGTCATCGCGGTAATACAAAATTATTTGATTTTCATAACTTTTCAGTTCAATCTTGATGTTTTTGGCCGATGCATGCCGAATCGTATTGTTGATCAACTCCTTTACTGACTGATAGAGCACAGTCTCCTCAATACCCCGCTGCTCAATGGTATACTGATAAGTAAACACCTCAATGTTGATCGACTCCGTTTTTTTTATAAAGTTGCAAAAATCATTGACTGCAGCGGCCAATCCGAAATCCTGCAGAATATTGGGCCGGATGTTGCGTGAGATCGTCCGGGTAGAAGTAATTGCCATATCAACCAGTTCTTCAATGTTTCGCACAGCTTCTTCTTCATCGATCTTTTTGAAATTTTTCTTTTTCAGAAGATCGGTGTACAATTTAACGGTTGAAAGAATTGGTGCAAGATCATCGTGGAGATCAGCCGCAAAACGCTTTCTTTCGTTTTCCTCGGTTTGAATAATGGTAGTCAGGATGCGGTCTTCCACTTCCTTGCGCTCGGAAATATCACGGGCAATAGTAAGAATCATTTTTTCACCTTTGTAGTCAAACACACGGCTTTTCATTTCAACCGGAATGGTTAAACCACTTTTGGATATGATCTCAGATTCATACTGATGTTGGCCAAATTTTCGGATCCTATTGATGTAAGTATCTACCTTTTGTTTTAACAGCTCAGGTTTGATTTGCCTGATATTCATCTTCATAAATTCCTCACGCGAATATCCAAGGTCATCACAAGCGACCTGGTTCACTTCGATAAAGTTGCCTTCAAAATCGATCACAAAAATATCATCGGAACTATTGTTGAACAGGGTCTGAAAATGGCGTTCGGATTGTTCGAGTGCCTGCTGCGTTTGTTTAAGCTTTTTGGAGGAACGTTCAAGTTGCGATAGGAATTTCCTTACATTCTCAGCCGTAATAAAATATACAAAAACCGATAAGGCAAGAATAATAAAACCTGCAATTATCAGTGAATTATAGATCACCTCGCGAACAAGTGAACCCGTTTCGTCTTTCAGGGGAACTGCGGCAGCAATGTAGACCTTGAAATCGGGATAATAATCCCATGCAGCGATTTTTTTAATCCTGTCGCGTTTCAAAGTATAAGTCGCTACTCCTGAAGGTTTTGAAAGAATGGTTTCGATGATCGCCTCATCAGTCCACAATTCGCCGGTAGCGTAGGGATGCACTATGAAACGCCCGGTTTCATCCAACACAAATGGGAATCCTTTTTTTCCGATTTTCAGGGAAATGATTTTCTGATGTAACTCTTCAATATCTTTTTCCCTGTCACCTACATATAACATTCCAATAATTTCATTTCCTCTATAAATGGGTTCATATGCTGTAATATACCAACTATCAACCACAAAGGCCCTTCCAATGTAGGTTTGACCTTTTTCCACAGTTTTTACAACGGGTGAATCATTGGGGATAAAAGTGCCAACCGCACGATTGCCATCAGTTTTCATCACGTTGGTCGAAATCCTCATGTATCCGATGTCGATCTTCTGGAAAATAGTAGCCGTACCTCCCACCAGTTTGTGAATATCATCGACGAAATTATAATTTTGGTATAGAGATTTCCCATTGTATTTCCATACTTTTACCGTTGCGCTGTGGGTTGAACCCGTGACCTGGTTCAGGACGGGAATCCTTACTGTTTCATTTCCAATGGTGAGTTCTCCGTTATAAAACAACCGGTGGGCGACTTTCAGGTCTGATTTCACCTTGGCCAGTTTCAGGTCGCGCTCCCGCTCAAACATCTTTTTCAGAGTTTGGACTTCCAGGGTCAAATGCCTTTCAAGTGAGTCATTGATATTTTTTTTCAGGTTATTGACAGAAAAAAGTGTTACCGCACTTATTGCTACAACAATTCCAGTTATAATTGGAAGATATAAACGAAACTTTGGTGACAACCATTTTTTCTCTTTAAACATTCTACCTGGTATATTTTCAACAAAACTAAAGGAAATTAGAAAGAAATAATAAATATCGGTAGTAAATTAGACCCTTAATGCACAGTAAACAATTATTACGGCACTTTAAAATGGCCTGCATTTAAATGATTGTAACCATAGAATCAATAACTCCAATTATTCCCTCGCTAAAAAAGAAAGCCCAGGCCATTTAGTCATCCACAAACGGGGCTCCCTAATGCCCTGAATTTTTATTCAGGACCAGGTATCCGACACATGGAGCCGGTTATTTACAACTGAAAAAAATTCAGACTGTGGGTTATGTTGGATAAGGTTGTTGCATCAATGAACACAAAACCATTTAAAATTTCCGGGAATTGTCTTACCAGAGGGCTTCATTCAAATCACGGGACAACTGGTCATTACTTCTGTGCCGACCGTCAGTAAAACAATGGCCGAACAGAAAAAATTTTTCCGTCCGGCCATTTATAATTATATTTTCCTTTTCGGAGATTACTTATTTTCTTGAACAAAGGGTATTCCTTCCAGGACTTCCATTCTGATACCAGTTAGTATATAGCCTTCAATTTGGTAAAATTGCGTGGCAACAATGGCATTGGTAGCCTTTTTGATTTTTTTGTAGTACGTCACAATCAGTTTGTCGGTTGCATTACTCAGCTTGATCACTTCGGCAGTCCATGCATCTGCCTGTTCGGCGGTCATGGTATTGTACTGGGTTGCATACTGTTCGAGTAAAGAGATTCGTTTCTTTCCGTTTTCTTTGCGTTCTGCTTCATATTCATCGTAGAGGGTCCAGAAAGCTTCATTCTGGGATTCATCAAGGGTAATAAAGTTAGCAACGATGGCCTTTTTTTCCATTCCAAAGGCAGCCTGCATCAGGTCTACTTCTTCTTTAGCTGATTGCGCAAAACTGCTAAAAGCGATGGCTACCAGAGCCAGTAAAATTGTGATTTTTTTCATTTGTAAGAATTTAAAGTTATTGATGATTTATTATTTGGTTTCATTTATTTGACAACCGAATCCTGCCCTTTTATAAACCCTTCCTTAATAAGTTCCGATTTGATAACATACAGAATATCGTCAAGGGTCTTATCGAGTTGTTCTGGATTGAGTGATGCCGTAGTCCCCGACCACAACAATTTATCCGACTCCAGGGAATAGATGCTTGTTTCAACGTAAAAAGTTCTGTCCTCCGATACATAACCGGGAGAAGCATGCCGGTAGCCGTAAAATCCGCCATAATACGATGCTGGCTGGTAATTGATGGATTGTGTAACATCTGTCAATTGAAGCAGGACAATTCCATCAAAACCATCCTTTTTCAATTTTTCGTCCACTTTTGCCGGAATGGTATCTCCCTGTTGAAGGTAATAATACGATTGCACGGCTTTTGTTTTCATGCTTGCAACGATATGGTCTTCAGTAATACGGTTGGCGGTCAGATCCTTCAGCCTGGCAATGACAAGAACTTTTTCAAAAGGCTTGAAGTTTTGCGGTGTCAGTCCGGGATCTTTCCATGTTTTTGTCAGTTGTGTGGATGGTGTGCATCCTGACAGGATCATCAGACTTAGGGCAAAGATAAAAAATGAAATGGTTTTCATCTGTTTAAAATTTTGTAATTTATTAAACGCAAAGCAATTACAAAATTTATAAACATCTGTAATCGCTTCGCTTTCGCATA
>JAFGBL010000173.1 GCA_016933115.1 Bacteroidales bacterium
ATCCAAAAGGACTCTTGGTCGCTTTTTTCTCCAACATGGGTGAACGGTTTGGGTTTTACACCATGATGGCCATTCTTGTTTTGTTTTTACAGGCAAAGTACGGGCTTACGGAAGCACAAGCCGGAACCTATTACAGCTGGTTTTATTTTGGAATATATGGATTGGCACTGCTTGGAGGAATCCTGGCAGATGCGACCAACCGTTACAAACTGGTGATTTTGCTGGGCATCGTCATTATGTTTGCCGGATATATTGTGATGGCACTTCCGGGCATGTCGCTTACTATTACGCTCATAGGATTGTTTACTATTGCATTCGGAAACGGTTTGTTTAAGGGGAACCTTCAGGCGGTCGTTGGCCAGATGTATGATAATGAAAAGTATGCAAAGGTGCGCGACTCGGCCTTTATGATCTTCTATATGGGTATCAATATCGGGGCTTTCTTTGCTCCTTTTGCAGCTACCGGGGTCAGAAACTGGTTTTTGAATTCAAAAGGGTTTGCCCACGATGGCAGTTTGCCGGCCATGTGTCATGCTTACCTGAAAGGTGAACTTGCCGACATAAATGCTTTCCAGGCATTGGCCACCAATGTTAGCGGATATGAGGTTACAGAGCTTACTCCTTTTGCCAATGATTACATCAGTGCTTTTGCAACCGGTTATAACTATGCATTCGGAATAGCCGCTGTTGCCATGGTCATTTCCCTATTGGTTTATGTGATCTTCAATAAACACCTGCCAAGGAAAGAAAGAAGCAAAGCAGAACATGCCGATGGAACAGAAACAGTTAAAATGTCAGGAAAACCCATTGCTATACCTTTGGCTTTGCTGGCAGGTGTTGTGATCTTTTTTGCTGTTTATTTGATTTCTGCTATGAATTTCGACATTGCCTTTGCTTTCGGACTTTTTGCTGCATTTGTAGCCTGGATCGTTCAAATAGCTTCAAAACAGGAACGGCCGCGGATCACTGCCCTTTTGCTTGTATTCCTTGTGGTTATCTTTTTCTGGATGTCATTTCACCAAAACGGATTGACCCTCACTTTATTTGCCCGCGATTACACTGTAAAAGCAGTGGATGCATTCACAAATGTCTTTTTCAATCTGGAATCGATCCTGGCCTTTATCGGGACAGTTGCGGGATTTTTCATTCTGATATTGCGTAAAAAGCCCATTGAAAAATTAATCGGCGCCGCCATGTTGCTCGGGCTGGGATATCTAACCTATTATTTTATCAACAGTTATGATTCATTGAATCCGATTGAACCCGAAGTATTCCAGTCGTTCAATCCTTTGTTTATTGTGGCTTTAACTTTCCCGATCATGGGATTTTTTACCTGGTTGAGAAACCGGAATGCTGAACCTTCAACTCCCAAGAAAATTGGAATCGGGATGATTATCGCCGCCCTTGGATTTGTGATCATTCTGGTAGGATCCATGGGTTTGATATCACCTCACTCATTGCAGTATGTTGACGATGCAGGTAAATTGCAATATAATCCTGTACCCGATTCATCCAGAATAATGCCTTACTGGTTGATCAACAGCTACCTGGTTCTGACCATTGCCGAGTTGTTCCTGAGCCCGATGGGATTATCATTTGTTTCAAAAGTTGCACCGGCCCGTTTCCAGGGATTGATGCAGGGTGGATGGCTATTAGCCACTGCTGTTGGCAACAAATTGCTCGTTGTGGGTAGTTTCTTCTGGGGTAAACTTGAATTGTGGCAGTTGTGGGGGATCTTTATTTTTGTTTGTATCCTTTCTGCAATATTTATTTTCACCATAATGAAAAGGCTCGAAAGAGTAACCAAAGATTCAGAGGGTAAATAGAAAATAATAATTCAGGTATTAAAGAGGCGTACTGCATTCGGTGCGCCTCTTTAAATTATTAAAAACATAATGTACCCTTGGGGTCATAATAGAAGGTTTAATTCCTACGCTGAATACTTCAAACAAGAATTCGGCGAAAGAGTGCAAAAGGTATCCATAGATGCAGGATTCACCTGTCCCAACCGTGACGGCACCCTGGCCCGTGGGGGATGTACCTATTGTTACAATGATGCCTTTAACCCTTCCTACTGTTCTCCTTACAAATCAATCACACAACAACTCGCCGAAGGAATCGAATTTCATAAAGTAAGATACCGGAGAGCAAATAAATACCTGGCATATTTCCAAACCTACTCCAATACTTATGCTCCAATGGCCAAACTTCAGCCTATTTATGAGGAGGCGCTGGCTTATCCGGGAGTTGCCGGACTGGTAATCGGAACCAGGCCAGATTGCATGGATGACGAAAAGATCAATTGGTTCAGCAGGCTAAGCCGCAACTATTATGTTATGATCGAATACGGTGTTGAATCGTGTTACAATAAAACCCTTCAAAGGATTAACCGGCAGCATACTTTCGAACAATCGGTTGAAGCCATTGAAAAAACCGCTTCAGCGGGAATTAAGACCGGAGCGCATATCATTTTCGGACTTCCGGGGGAATCCGTTGAAGAAATGTACAAAGAAGCCCCGATTTTATCAAAATTACCCATCAATAATATTAAATTTCATCAACTCCAGATCTTAAAAAACACAAAAATGGCATTGGAGTATCATAATAATCCTGCTGATTTTTATCCCTTTACCTTAGACAATTATATTGATTTTATTATCAATTTTATAGAAATTTTAAATCCAAATTTCATCATTGAAAGGTTTACCGGTGAAGTTCCTCCCCGTTTTTTAACGGGTCTTTCCTGGGGAAATATCCGAAATGATCAGATTAATTCACTCATTGAAAAGAGATTAGAAGAAAATAACACCTGGCAAGGTAAAAATTTCAAATAAAAATTAATTTTTTCTTTTCTGGTTTGATATTTATAAAAATTTTATATTTGCTGTAAGTAAATTAAAAAAAAGATCCCTTAAACAATCATTTATTTATTAACTAAATTTATTTATTATGTGCAAGTTTACTAAATTGTTGAGTGTGGCGATGGTACTTGTACTGTCTTCAACACTTCTATTCGGGCAAGCTTTAAAACTGGACGAGCAGCGTACTCTTCAGATGAAGCAGGAAGCCCTGAAAAGCGACATTGTTCCAGGTGTACATGCACTCGGTGACCTTCAACTCACCGATTTCGACTACACCAAGCTGGCTTCCAGTGACGGAACAAAAGCCGTCCTCTACGACAACGGACCCTTGATTACA
>JAFGBL010000174.1 GCA_016933115.1 Bacteroidales bacterium
CAGGCACACGCCGTCTCCCGGTGCGGTTTGCCCGGCAATGGTGATGTAAGGGGCACGCACGATGATCGGACGTTCCAACTTGATGATGCCCGAAACATTGAACACCACGATACGGGCGCCACCTGCTTCGCAAGCTTCGCGCAGCGTACCCGGACCGTTGTCGGCCAGGCTGGTAACAGTGATTACTTTTCCGCCACGACCACCAAAGGTGTACATACCGCCACCTTCAGCGCCCGGGAAACTGGGAATATCGGACTGAGGGAGGTCACTTGGACGGCCAGCCCAAGGGATGTACGGGCGACCTTCAGCCGCTTCTTTTTCAACAATAGGAAGTGCTTTTTCCCAGGCAATATCCGATAACCGGTAGGTTTCGTCAATCAACTCCTGAGAAGCTTTTTTGTCTTCATCTGAAATGGTTGGATATTGTGCCTGAACGCTTGTCATTGCACCAAGCATCAACAAAACACAAATCCCTGTAATCTCTCTAAACTTCATATCTTAATAATTGTTAATGGGTGATTCTTTAAAAAGCGATAGCAGGAATTTCCTGCTATCACCCATGATTTTTTATTCTGAAATTATTCAGCTAGGGGGTCAAAAGTACCGGGGGCATTTCCGTTATTCAAATCTTCCCAACCGATAGTTTGCCTTAGGGTAACATTATTTTGTTGTACGTTTCTGCTTAGTCCTATGATATAATATTTAGGCTGAAAGCTAACAAATTTACCGTTGGAATCTCCCTTTCTTTCTTTTCGGGCCAGCTTAGTTGAATAAAAGTCAACTAACAAATCACTTGGATCTTTTTGCGTCTTTAAATTCCAGGCAGCAGGACGGTCAGCCATAACCGGATCACTAGCCCGAGTCGCGTTGGCAATACCATTGTCAATGTTGTCATTTACCCGAAGCTCAAGATTATCCCGACGGTTACCGTTAAATGGCTCCACACCCAAATAGGAACATGTGTTACCACCAAATCCTGCAAGATCCCAGGAAGGACTAAGGCTTCCATGTCCTACGCCTCCATCCCAGAGCAGCCAACGGCGCATGTCGTCAAAACGTTTGCCTTCGTATGCCAATTCAACTTGCCGTTCATATAAAATTGCAGCGAAAAGTTTTGCCCGGTCACTGGACAGATCAGCATCCAGTCCATAATTATTGTCTGCTGTATAACCTACACGGGCACGAACCTGCTGTAAGGCCGGAACTGCTTCAGCAGGTTTGTTAGCGCCACAAGCGGCCTCTGCAAAGTTCAGCAAAACCTCAGCAAAACGGATCTCCATATACGGAGCGGCAGAACCACCAAACGGAGAGGTTCCCTTATCAATACGATAATCATACAAAGGGGTATTGTTTAGATCCCTATCATCCGTACGTTTCCGGATGTACACGCCCTGATAATCTGTACCGAGCCCATCGGCTCCAAAGCCCTTTTGTCCAGCGTCATCTTTTTTCTCCGCATCCTGATACCATGCATAATTCCACAACTCGTAATTGGTTCCAACATACGGAAAATCGTCTCCCCTTGAGGTCGGGTCTCCATCAAATGCCCAGCGTACGCCCGGAAACGCAAAAGTGCGGTAAAAACGGGGATCACGGTTCAGCATGAAAAGCGTACTATTATAGGGATATGTTTCTGATGTACCTGGTTTCTTGCCATCTGCCATCGGAAACAAATCCACCATATTGGCAGTTGTATTTTTTCCGTTACCAGCACCGGTATTTTTCGGGCGGATCGAGTTTTCCCATCCATTATTTTTGAATGGGTTAGTACTTCCTCCATCATCGACAATTCTATTATAAAGTGTCACAAAAACAGCTTCCGTACTTGTATAATCAGAGAACATTTTTGCCCAGTTAGAGGCATTTACGCCGGGGTCATCTGCATAAGCCAGGCCAAAACCTCCCATCATCAATGTATCCAAGGCATTTTTATTGGACTGATAAGCCAATTGCCAACGCGCCTGATCATCCGCACGGTTAAAGAGGGGACTGGCGTAAAGTAAACGGGCGCGTCCCTGAAGAGCTAAAGCAGTTCCGGCTGTTACCCTCCCGTAATTTCCTGCCCCCCACTGCAAAGGCAAATATTTGGCAGCAATACGTAAATCATCACATATAAAATCAATACACTCCTTGGTCGTTGATCGTGGCACAATCAAATCTGCACCATCATCATCACCGGCAACAGGATTCTGTACCTCTTTAACAATAGGGACACCACCATAAATTTTTACCAGGTGAAGGTACATCCAGGCTCTTAAAAAGTAAGCTTGTCCCAACAGTTCTTCCTTTTCTTCCTGTGAAAGTGAACTGTTCGAAATACCCCGTATCGCATCATTACAGTTGCGGATTCGCCCGTATGTACTTCTGGATGTTTTATTCTCATCACCCCAGTAACTTGTCAAATCAGTGCTTGCTATTACTACTTCCGGATCCACATAACTTGACAAACCGGCATACTCTTCCGTAGATTTGGAGTGATCGTCAGCAGTACCGGCACTTGGCCGATCATAGGTAATTCCGGAAGTTGAATTCGGCAAAATATCGGTATAAAGGTCATCTATCCTCCCGAGTGCCCCACTGTAATAGTTGAAAACATCATCGGTCGTGTTCGTAAAATCCTTTTTATCCTGTAAAAATTGATCACTACATCCACTCAACAACAGGGTAACTAAAAGAATAGTCCCCAAATAAGTTATATATGCTTTTATATTCATTTTTTCATCATTTAGAATGACACATTAACACCAAGTGTAACTTTTCTCAAATTCGGATAGCTTCCGTATGATCCGGCAAGAGGACTAATAAACTTATCGGGATACGGATTGTATAAGCTTAACAAATTCTGAGCAGTAAGATTTAAGCGACATGACTGCACACCTAATTTCTGTACAAGTGTGCGGGGAAGTGAGTAAGCCATTGTCACATTACGAAGTGTGACACGTGTTCCACTTACCCTCCAGAAGGTAGAATTTACATCATTATTGCCGTACCGCAAATTCGGATATTTCGCATCCTTGTTGGCTGCAGCAACAACGTTTCCTTCATTATCCACCACATCTTCGTATATAAACATATTATCAGCCCAAAAAGAAGGAAGGTTTGTGTACTCCATTACCTGATATCCCGAGCCGCTCGAAACCGAATTGTAAATTGATCTCGCAGCTTTAGGAATAAGGGTGTACCCCCCCCAACTTGCATTGAACTGCGCACTTAGCGAAACGCCTTTATACTCAGCCTTTAAGTTCATGGTAAATCCGTAAGGATTGCCACTACGTTTTGATAGCTGAACAACATCGTTCGCGTTGATTATACCATCCGGCCCCTGGTAGGAACCATCTGCATTTTGCGAGCCCCGTACGTCCTCGTAAATCAACATCCCCGGATGAACCCCCTCTTTGGAATTTCCAAGATAATTTGTAATGCCGTATTTATCAAAATACTCTTCTATTTCTTGATAGCTGCGAAACATTCCGATACTGTTGTACCCCCATGTTCCTACATCCTGACGATGTCCGGGCTGCAATTCATCAATAGGAATAAGTGATTTCCAGGGCATTTTAAGAACTTTATTGTCGGTGTACCCGGTGTTTATTCCGATGCTGTATTTAAAATCCTTACCTATTTTATCCTTCCAGGTTAATGCCAATTCAGCTCCCCAAACATCGATTTCCCCGTAGTTTTCAGCCGAAGGTCTTGTTCCGATTGTCCATGGAACATTCGCAGAACGAGTTACGAAAACATCCCTGTTCCATTCATAATATGCATCGATGTTGGCAGACAACCGGCTTTTCAGCGTTGCCAGATCGATACCGGCATTGGCTTTGTAACTTTTATCCCAGCGTGCATCGCGGTTCGGGGATTGATCCGGAATACCGATATGTGTGCCTGAGGCGGTATTCTGTCCGTCCGTTCCAAAAATAGGACCTTTGTCTTTTGCCAGCGTATAAACGGGTGTCCAAAACCAAGGTTTAATGTTGTCCCGTCCGGTAAGACCGAAGGATCCGCGCAGTTTAAGGTAATCAACAAATCTTACACTTTCTTTAAACCAGCTTTCTTCCGTTGCAACCCAACCTCCGGATACCGAGTAAAAAGTTCCCCAGTAATTTTCTGGTGCAAATTTGGTAGAAGCATCCGAACGTATCAGGAATTCCAGCAAATACTTATCGGCATAGGCATAATTAGCCCGTCCTACATAGGAAAGATTACCAGACTCTGATCGCCCAAACGACGTTGTATGAATACCGGTAGCCGAGTTGGATTGTCCGTTAGTAAATGTATAGGGAGATGTCACACTGCCACTCAAATCCTCAGCCTCAGCCTCTGACTTTTCTATCGTAAATAAGCCGCTTACATCGTGTAGTCCAAAACTGCGATTGTATGAGACAACAAAGTTCATTTGGTACCTATCTCCCCGACTGGTCGAACGTGTCAACGCATTTCCATTGGTAACAATAATTTTCTGAAAATTACTTTCATCCATATCTAAATCACTCCCGGTATAAAGGTGTTCTCCGCTGCCTGCACGCTGCGATAGTGCATAAACATCGTAGGCAGTTGCTTTTTGGTTCGTTTTGCTTGTGCTGATACTCTTTGAATACGTATATTTCAGCTTCAGTCCTTTAAGCGTTTTGTTCCAGCCGAAATCATACTCCAACGAAGTATTAATTGTCATATTCTGAGGCATTGATGCAGAAAAATCCCCCATGTTCTGGATAACGTCATAATGGTATAACTGAGAGTCGTTTAAGTTCCCGTTAGATACACCATAGAGAGCGATAGGATAACCATTTACATATTCCGGAATGTATCTGGGACGAGTTAATAACGTGTTATAATCTCTCTCAGGATTGGACCCACCTACCTTGCTGAATGCCTTGCTTTCGCTACCATAATCTCCCGACACCTGCAAAGAGGTTTTTACCCAGTCTGTAATTTTGAGATCGACTCCGGCACGGTAATTCCACCGTTCGTAGTCTAAATTCCCCATATTACCATCCTGATTGTAATAAGATATACCTCCATAATAATTGGCCCCCTCAGAAGCTCCGGAGATATTTACGCTATGCCGTTGCGTCAATGCAGCCCGCCATTCTCTATCCAGCAAATCATAATTGAGCCCTTTCATTGCCTGCAGCTCATCATACTGAAACAAATCACGCAAAGGATCCCAGGTATCTCTGGGGTCTGCTGCACGAATACCATTCCACAATCTTCCATAATTGTATGAGTCCAACAATTTTGCACGTGATACTTCATCGGTTAAACCAAACTGACCGCTGTACGATATTTTTGGCTTACCTTTTTCTCCCCTTTTGGTAGTTACAAGAATAACCCCGTTTGCCGAACGCGCACCGTAAACTGCCGCTGCAGCATCCTTCAATACAGAGATACTCTCAACCATGGAGGCATCAAGATTATTGAATTCGGTTTCAGTTGAAATAAAACCGTCAATGACATAAAGTGGGCTTGAGTCAGGAACAAAACCGGAAACCGCAGACAGCGACGAACTTACATCAGATTGACGAATAGTCAGTCTTGCACTTTCGCCCGGACGGCCATCTCCCCCGCTAACACTCAACCCATTCACAATACCACTCAATGCTGTAGCTAATCCAGTCGAAACAAGATCTGTCACATCATCCATAGGAACTGTTGCGACCGCTCCTGTCAGGTGAGCTTTCTTTTGCGAGGAGTATCCTACTACCACTACTTCATCGAGATTCAAAAGATCCTCTTTCAGCACAATATTGGTTTGACTAAAGTCTTTAATTTTCTGACTGACATATCCGACAAATGTAATCCCGACTTCTTTACCTTCCGGTACGGCAACAGCAAATTTACCGTTCGCATCGGTAATCGTTCCGATAGTTGTACCAACCACCGAAACAGTTGCGCCAACAATGGGCTGACCATTTTCTTCAACAACAACTCCTTCATAAACATTTGTTTTCTGTGCATGAACCGGAGTTACGTTTATAAAAGCAAGGAATGCACTTAAAAAAAGTAAATATATTGCGTGCTTAGCTGCGGGCAAAATACCTGAGCCCTGCAAAACCTCAAACAGGCTTGGGTTTTGTTCTCGCTTAATCGTATTTTTCATTTTTATACTTTAAAATTCGTTCAACTTAATTGTATCTGTTATTGGGCAAGTAACCAACGCGGGTCGCCAATACCGGCAGCAATGGTGTTTGAGTTACCTATAGTAAAGTTTCCACTGGCAGTATCTGCGCATAGAGGATCCTCATCAAGCGTAGTGCCGCTCTTGTCGTACGAGCCATAATTCTCCACGGCACCTTGTCTCCAGTACGTGTTATTATTGAAAGCAATAGCTGGACTGCTATAAATACGGTTACCCGGCAGAATATAACGAGCAGTTTGATCACGAAGCATTTCCAGGAACAAACAGCTTTTAATGGTCGTGTAAACCCATCCGTAGGTGTATCTATTGGAGTTGTGCATACGGTCGAAGCCATAGAAAGTAGAATTCAAATATGTAAAGCTAGCGGTAGCCCATCCTATACTGCCAAAATCATTAGGAGCCCTTTTTGATGTCGAAAGTTGCATCCAATAATCAGTACCGGTATTGTTTTTATACACCGTACTGTTTTCTATCTTGAAGTCTTTTATATAGCCACCTGATGCTGAATTCCGGATAAAACGGCCGTTATTCGTCAATTCAGCTACCACATCTTTAACCAACAAAGTCTGAACAGCATAATTTTTATCATTGTCCCAATATAAAGGAACAGGCAACCCTTTAAAAGTACATGATTGAAATACGACAGGATTGGTTACCACAACTGCGCCACTCACCAGTTCTGCGCCTTCCGGAACATCCGTAAATCCGAAGAACATGCCATCAGTCGGTATTCCGCTACATTCAAAGTCAATAAATTTGAATTTCGTACCACCGCCCTGGCTTTTAAACCCTGCGCTCATGGTCACAGTAGCATGATTAATCTTATTTCCGCGCAATGTTATGAATGCTTTACCAAAATTAATTTCACCGGAAACAGTATAGGTACCACCGGCTTCCAATTCATAACCAATTTCTACTCCTTCGTCAACAATAGGGTTTTCAGTAAAGTATTGCGTCAGATCGGTTCCATTTGGAATAACAGTAGCAGCTAACAGTGTATTAAAGTTAACATCGGTAGCAGCGGTAGCCTCTTTGTTATTGTACTTGTCGTTACCAAGCGTTTTTATGACCACCTGATACTTGGTATCTTCCAATAGTCCGCGGGAAACAGACGTGCCGTCCACGATTTCATTTTCGATACCAACCACCACTGGGTTTTCAGGAACATCCACAATGTACAGAGAGAATTGATATCCTCCTGCTCCATACACTACGGGCCAACTAATCTTTACATTGGATCCATCAGCACTTGGTGTAAACAATACACTTTCTGCATCAGGCGATTCTAATGTGGCATTTTCCACTCCCGGAGTGAAAGTCCATTCATCATCAAATCCTTGAACGCAAGCGCCAAGAAACAACATTAGAGTCAACAGGTGCAAAACACCTCCCTTAATTTTCAAAAGGGTGAAACCTCGCGGCCAAATTGAAGAAATAGATTTTAAGCCTTTCCTTTTTCCTTCATCAGGCAACCTAAAATTGTTGTCATTCATAAGTTCTGGTTTTAAGTTACTAATTTGTATTCCGCTAATGCGGAATGGTCTGATTAAAAAAATGTAAACGTTATCATGAAGATGAAACACTGTGCGAATGTAATCGATTACATTAATATATACAACTAATATTAAAACTTTTAACAGCATCAATACATATTATTCATGTAATCGTTTTTACTACAAGTAGTTTGTATTTCTGACACAGAAAAAAATTGTCGGCAGCAAAACAATGCAACCGACAAATGACAACGACATTTAATAATGAAATCCTTCCCGGGGCCAGATGCTTAGTATGAATTCACTGACCCATAAATATTTCCAACGAACGATGTCTGATTAGGTTAATGCCCGTTGAAAAGAACATACAGTCCGATCATAACCACAATCAGGGCAGCCCAAAGCCACAAAACTTTTCGATCGGGTCGGCCAAGGTCGCCATAATCGAAATGGGGCCGGGCTTCGGCCTCTTTTTCTGAAAGTGAGATCAGAAAAGTAAGCACAGCCAGAAAAACAAAGATGAAAAATGACAAGAGCAGAAAATGGGGCCAGAAGGTATATTGCTCTTTCGGGAATATCCAGAGATAGAAAATCCCGGTGCCAATGCTGATGATTGTCCCAACCGATAAGGTGAAATTGACCGC
>JAFGBL010000175.1 GCA_016933115.1 Bacteroidales bacterium
TCCCAAACGGATCAGGTAATTGCGATTCGGGACAATTTCATAATAAATATTTCCGCTGTTCACATCACCTTGCAGCTCTTTCCAGTCGTACCCAATAAAATCCTGTGTCTCGGAATAGGATTTTGAGCGGGCATATTCAAGATCGACATTCTCGAAGCTGCTGAGCGTATCCAGCGCTACTGCCACGCGGTCGGTATTTGAAAGCACACCGGTCACCAGGTAAGGATAGGGTTCCCCCTCATTGGTAAATAACAAAGTGGTGTATTGTGTGAATAGCAGATCCCACGCAACAGGCAGCGGTTCACGGTCAAGTTGTTTTCCTCCTTCATCAAACGAAAAATAGGTATGCTTAAAATTATTGTTTTTAATGATCTCAAATTCATGATAGTTATCACCGTTCAAATCGGCATATTTAAACCTGTATGACACTGAGTCAACACCGGTAAAAGCGATCTTTTTCAAACCCCTTAAATTTCCGAGATGATCATAGCCGCGGTTCAACACATAGACGAAATTGGTATAGACGGTATCCGGGTTGTCGGTGGCATACCATTCTCCAATGGCCGTTGAATCGGGATTCCCGTCTGATTTGTCGAATCGCCAGTCAAGTCCGGTAGTATCGATCGGTGCATCAAAATCCTTGATCCCGGTATTTCCGGCAAACATAAATGCAGCCGTATTCAGCAAAACGTGCCAGGATGAATCGCCGCACTCAAATGCGAGGTCGTAATCGTTTTTATCGTTGATCTTTACCTGTTCATTTGTCGCAAGGTTCAGGTAAACCTGGTATAGGTAGTATTTCCCCATTTCGATGGTTGTGCTCTGAACCGGAAAAGCGGGTAAAGGATCGTCTTCCTTGAAACAGGATGTTAGCAATATAAGGATGAATGATATATAAAAGACCGTGTTCTTCATTATTTAAACTTGTTAAAAACATAGGAAATGCCTGCAAAAAAACTGGTTCCATAACCAACCAAAGTACTGGCCGAACCACCATGAACACTACCGATTGAAGCGCCCGACGCTTGCAGGGTCTTCACATCGAATAAATTCTTAACCCCAAATGATACGTTTAAACTACTTTTAAGGAAGTTTTTGTTCAGTGTTACATCCATGAGGTTATAGCTGTCAATGTAACCTTCTTCATAAGTCCCTTCCGAATTCAGGAAAACCTGGGGCAATTTCCCGGTAAACTTGTAAAACACGGAAACACTGGTATTGATTCCTGAAATCCTGTAGGTGATGCTGCTGTTTATGTCAGTACTATAGTAAAATTTTTCCGTTTCTTCCGGTAATTCACTCGATTTATTTTTCCGGCCGGTTTCGATTAGCCCAATATTCCATTTGAATTGCGGATACAGGTCATAAAAGAGGTCTACCTGGAAACCCTGTGAAGTATAGTTGTCAATGTTGATGTAAGAATAAAGATCGCCCTCCACCTGGGCAATGGTGATGATGTTGTTAATGCTGTTGTAAAACAAATCGAAATCCATTCCCCAGTTGGCCTTTCCTTTTTCGTTGTTGTAATCAAAGGTAAAAATTACATTGTGCGAATCCTCAGCCTTCAGGTTTTCATTTCCGCGAATATTGTGGTTTACATCCACAAAAAACAGGTATAATTCCTTTAACGAAGGAGCCCTGAACCCCCTTGAATAGGATGCGCGGACAGTCGTGTACTCAAGGGGATTCCACTTGACATTGAGTGAATATACCAACGGAGCGGCATATTTTGTATTGTAGATTACCCGAACGCCGGGTTGGATGGTAAATGTCGGTATGGGGTCATATTTCAAACTTAAAAAAGCAGCATAATCTCCGATCGACTGTCTTTCATCCTCTATTTTTTGCCCGGTACCATTTTCTACATTCACATCCAGGCCAAACTGGTAATTGAGCTTGCTTTCATCCGTGCTTTTACTTAATTCTGCCCGAAAGTTCAGTGAATTGAATTTTGTGGTATCCTGGTCACCATCATTTTCAGTAATGATTTTTTCCAATGTATGCAGGTTCTTGAAATAGGTCGACTTTACACGCTCATAGATGGAATAGGCAGCCAGTATTTTCAAATACCTGATTTTCCCTATTCTGGCTGATACATCCAAACCATTATTAAACCGATTGGTTCGGAAGTAATTGTCGATGGCAAAATAAGGCTCCAGCTTGTTGCCTTTGTTCCAGAGCAATTCATTGAAAAACTGGGAAGAATATTTGAATTTAAAGCCCGGCCTGTCATAAATGTAATATCCATCAGCGAAATACTGCCTTTTGGGCTTCCAGGTCATCGATCGGGTTGATTTATCGAGGTCGTACCCTTCGAAATAATTACGCCCGCCTGATATTCCAAAAACGTTATTATTTTTCTTTCCCGATATCCCACCGTTAAAATTGTAAGTTCCTACTGATTCGACATAAGCTTCGGCAGTGGCTGTCAGCGGGGTGTTTTTATTTTCTTTTGTAATGATATTGACCACTCCTGCTAAGGCATTACTTCCATAAACTACCGACATGGGCCCTTCGATCATCTCCACATGATCCACATTGTTTAGGATGAGCTGTCCCAGGTCGATATTGCCGTTGAGCCTGCCAATGACGGGGACGCCATCCACCAAAAATTTAACATGCTCACCACTCAGTCCACGGATGCTCATACTCGATCCCAATGCCCCATCCTGGTTGATCCGAATACTCAAATCATCCGACAACAGGTCAGATAAATTATTTGCCGCTTTTTGTTCGATCTGGCTTGCTCCGATCACCTTGACCTTATAAATCGATTTGTCAACACGTTGAGGTTTATACTGGGCGGTCACTACCAGTTCACCCATATTGAATATAGCCGGTCGGAAATCCAGGGTTTTGCTCTCACCCGGCATTATCGTATCAACCAGTGTTTCATAACCAACAAATGTTATTGTGACGACAGACTTGTTTTCAACCGGATTTATAACTTCGCCCCTGTCATTGGTAACCCCATGTTGCTGAATATGATTATAAACCGATTCGTAAAAAACATGCGCATAGGGCACCGGTTCACCGGTTTTTTGATCCACCAGCCTTATTATTGCCTGCTGGCCGTGACAGGCAAACACGGCCAGCATAGCAATTAATAAAAGAAATCTGCTTATTACCGAATTTACTCCCATCCAAATTACCTGACAATTAATTTTTGGGTTGTATTTAGATTTCCTGACCGGATTGAAATAAAGTAAACACCCGGGCGCAGAAAATCTATATCCAGGGTTATTGTGGCTTCCATATTTTCAATTTGATAGAGCGCTTTACCCGTCATATCGGTAAGGATTAACCTACCTGTCTCAACGCCATCGGGTAAACCAATGGTCACTCTATTTTCTGCCGGATTCGGATATAGCTCAAACCTTGATTGATAAGCAGTTTGAATGATTGCCGAAGTATGAACTTTGGATTTCTCAAACACTGCCTTTCCTTCAGTGTAATCAAATGCGGTAAAAACCAGCTTGTAAACATCTTTATTCATGTTCCTGACAAAGAATACAAGCGAATCTTCAACAATATAAGTAAAACTCGACATATCAAAATGTTTCCAGTCATACCCGATGGGGGACTTGGTCGAATCCATTTCGGTGGCCGTCCAGTCGTTGAAATCCGGATCTACCATTTCGAACCTGTTGGCCGGCACATTGATATTATTAAGAACACCTGTTACAGGGTAAGGTTGATCCTGGACCATTTCCATGTACTTAGTAAACAAGATATCCCAGTTATCGGCAATGGGTTCCCTGTCGAGTATTTCTTCATTTGAAATCGAGTAGTAAACGAAATTTTTATCGATATAATCATTACAATCCAGGGTTACCTCCACCTCATTTGATCCGTCAAGATTGGCAAATCTGAACACATAGACATTTTGAATTGAAATCTTTTTAATGATCCAGAATTTTCTGTAGGTAGCATCCGCCAACTTGATGATATAAATAGAATCACCTACCACATCATGGGTAATTGTATTGTACACACCCCAGCCATAATCCGGGTGATTGGACGGGGGTTGATTAAAAGCCCCTTGTTCCCACGAATCCACAGAATTAAAAAGCAAAGGCCAGGTTGAAAGGCCGGTTGTGTCAACAGCATTCCAACCGCTGGTATCAGCATTGGCATACACCCTAAGTTCCACGCCATTTCCATCATTAATGATTACTCCGGCCGACCAGGTAAGGGTATAAAAAGCAATGTCCCAATTGGTCCGTGGCACTGAATGCACCATCCCATCTGAAAAACTGTAATAAATATCATTGGCATAACCTGCTCCCATCGTAATGGAATCAGCTCCGGTTTGCGATTTGACAACATCCTGTGACAACAGGATAAATAATAAACTCAGACTAGTAAAATATAACTTCTTCATTGTTAAATAATTTTTGTATCAATTAATAAATTCCTGAATATAAAATGAAACCATCTGTCAGTTCCGACAGATAAAAGAAAAAGAAAAAATAGGGATTTTTAGCTCAACGGTGGAGCCCTTAAAGCTTTGTCGTAAAAATATTCCGGTGTGTGCAGGTCGTAAAGATACCTCGAATAGATATTTCTAAGGCTTAAATTTAGAGTGAATTCCGCTGAAATAAATTTTCTTTCGGAGATCATTGGGTACGGATGGGTTAAATATTGCTGGCCTTTTTCAATAAGCTTTAAACATTTTTTAAGGTCTTTTCCCGATTGCGTAACCTGAACCTGCCATAGGTCGACCTGCTTATGAAAAACATAACGCTGATGGAACTCAACCAATGAACCTGCAACGATCCAAAGGATAACGAATGCCATTAGTAATGAACCAATTATGTTGATTATGTTTTTCAAAACCGTCCTATTGTTAATTAAATAACGATGCAAAGATATATGTATAATTGAATATATCATACATACATTCGTAATATATAATCGTTCTAAATTTAAAATATTGTGTATAAGCGAAAAAAGAATCTAATTTAGACTAGGTCCTCGCCTCAATCATCAATTCCAGCAATTTAATACCTGCATCAGAGATGACCGATCCGGGGCCGAAAATAGCCAAAACCCCGGCTTTATAAAGGAAATCATAATCCTGTGCGGGAATAACGCCTCCAACGATGACCATGATATCATCCCTGCCTTGTTTTTCGAGTTCTGAGATGACCTGGGGTACCAGTGTTTTATGCCCGGCTGCCAGGCTGGAAACTCCCAAAATATGGACATCGTTTTCTACAGCCTGCCTTGCTGCTTCTTCGGGTGTTTGAAACAATGGACCAATATCTACATCGAATCCGATATCTGCAAATCCAGTGGAAACGACCTTGGCACCACGGTCGTGTCCGTCCTGGCCCATTTTGGCAACCATGATCCTGGGCCTTCGCCCTTCGAGGGCTGCGAACTTGTCGGCCAGCTCACATGCCTTTTTAAAACTTTCATCATCGCGGCTTTCATAGGAGTAAACTCCGGAAATAGCCCTGATCTCAGCCTTGTACCTGCCGAATACTTCTTCCATCGCAAAAGAAATCTCACCCAGGCTGGCCCGCTTTTGAGCTGCATCCACAGCCAGTTCGAGCAAATTACCCTGACCGGTTTTGCAAGCTTCCGTTATGGCACTCAGGCTGGTTTGAACCGCATCTTCGTTCCTATTACTGCGCAATTGTTTCAATCGCCTGATCTGAGCCTCTCTAACGGCAGTATTGTCCACTTCCAGGGTTTCAATGGGATCTTCTTTTTCAAGCCGGTATTTATTCACCCCGACAATGGTATCCTTGTTGGAATCGATGCGTGCCTGCTTGCGGGCAGCAGCTTCCTCGATCCGCATTTTGGGTAATCCGGTCTCAATGGCCCTGGCCATCCCTCCCAGTTTCTCAATCTCCTGAATATGCTCCCATGCCTTGTGGGCAATCTCATGCGTTAACGACTCTACATAATACGAACCGGCCCAGGGATCTACGGTTCTGCAAACATTGGTTTCTTCCTGTATATAAATTTGGGTATTTCTGGCAATTCGGGCTGAAAAATCGGTAGGCAGTGCAATGGCTTCATCCAATGCATTGGTATGCAGAGACTGCGTGTGGCCCAGGACTGCTCCCATGGCTTCAATACAGGTTCGGGCTACATTATTGAATGGGTCCTGTTCGGTAAGGCTCCAGCCGGAGGTTTGGCAATGGGTTCTTAAAGCAAGTGATTTAGGATTTTTCGGATTGAACTGATTCACGATTTTAGCCCACAACATTCGGGCTGCTCTCATCTTGGCAATTTCCATGAAATGGTTCATTCCGATCCCCCAGAAAAATGAAAGCCTTGGTGCGAATGCATCGATGTCCATCCCTGAATTCACGCCTGCTCTTAGGTATTCCAATCCGTCTGCCAGGGTGTAAGCCAGCTCGATATCGGCAGTAGCCCCGGCTTCCTGCATGTGATAGCCGCTGATACTGATGGAATTGAATTTGGGCATTTTTTGCGAAGTAAACTTGAAAATATCAGCAATGATCCGCATGGAAGGCTGCGGAGGATAGATGTAAGTATTACGAACCATGAACTCCTTCAGGATATCATTTTGAATGGTTCCCGACATTTCCTCAAATTTAACACCCTGTTCCAAAGCAGCAACAATGTAAAATGCCATAACGGGAATCACGGCACCGTTCATGGTCATGGATACCGACATTTTATCCAAAGGAATCTGATCGAACAGGATGTTCATATCAAGGATGGAATCAACCGCAACACCGGCCTTTCCAACATCACCCTCAACACGGGGATGATCCGAATCGTATCCACGATGGGTTGCAAGGTCGAAGGCAATGGAAAGCCCTTTTTGACCTGAAGCCAGGTTGCGACGGTAAAATGCATTGGATTCCTCCGCAGTTGAAAATCCTGCGTATTGACGGATTGTCCAGGGCCGGGTCACATACATGGACGAATAAGGACCACGCAAAAAAGGTGGAATTCCAGCGGCAAACTCCAGGTGTTCCATCCCTTTGATATCCTCAATGGAATAAACACTCTTTACAGGGATTTGCTCTGAAGGCACCCAGTCTTTCGAAATCCGGTTATCCTGCTCCCACTGATGAATATCAGTTATTCCTTTGTTTTTTGCCTTTATGTTGATATTATGAAAATTCGGTTTCATAACTTGTTTATTCTTCATTTATAATTTGATATCCAATAATTGCTGAAATTCCTTTAATGTTTCCAGGACGTTTGACTTTATATGAATAAAATGGCTGATACCCACTTTCTTTAAATTTTCAACTATATCTTTCGGGAACCCTGCCAAAACCAAAATTACTTTATCCCGGAGCAAATCGGCCAGTTGTGGCGCCAGGTCAACGTACTCTTCATCCGAACTGCAGATCACTGCAATGCGTGCTTTCGATTTTAAACAGGTGTCAGCAGCCTCTTTTACCGAGTTAAATCCGTTATTGTCAATGATCTCATAACCTGCACATCCGAAAAAGTTACCCGCAAATTGTGCTCTTGCCCTGCACATAGCCAGGTTCCCTAAATTCAAAAGGAATACTTTGGGTCGGGGATTGATTTTTGCATATTGATCGGTGGCTAAACGCAATTTTTCAAACGCCAGGGATCCACGGTAAGGCTTCAGGGTTTCAACTTCAGCATCAGCCACCTGCTGGTTCAATGATTCAAATGATGCGGGATTAATTTCCTCATATTTCAATTCAGTAATATTGGGGTATTGATTGGTTCCAAGCAATATTTCCCTGCGTGTTGCAATATTCATATCCCTTTCTCCGGCAGATTGATTGATTCTTGCCTGTACAAAGCCCGATCTGAAAGCTTCCAAAAAACCTCCCTTTTCCTGGATTTCCAGGAATAGTTTCCAGGCTTGCTCTGCCAGCGAGGCAGTGAGGTTTTCAATATAATAAGAACCGGCGCCAGGATCGGTAACTTTATCCAGATAAGATTCCTCTTTCAATAACAATTGCTGGTTGCGTGCTATTCTTTCGGAAAAATCAGCCGGGTTTTCATAAACTGCATTAAATGGTAAAACAGTCAAAGAATCAACACCTCCGATTATGGCCGACATGGATTCGGTAGTGGTTCTGAGCATGTTCACATGAGCATCGTATATCGTTTTGTTCCACCTGCTCGATTCGGCATGTACAAACATCCTGGTTTTCTTTTCATCGGAAGGTCCGTATGCTTTTACTATATGAGCCCAAAGCAGCCGTGCAGCCCGCAATTTGGCGATTTCCATAAAATAATTGGGGCCGGTGGCAAACTGAAATTTGATCCGGGGAGCCACTTCGTTGATTGATAATCCCCTCTCGGTTAGCTGGGTCAGGTAATTTACTCCTTGTGAAAGGCTAAAGGCAAGCGTTTCAACCAAAGTAGCTCCGCTGTTATGAAAGTAACTGCCATTTACTGTGATCACTTTAAAATTGGGTAAATTCCTGGCTGTTTCGATCATTATTTTTGCCAGATCAAAGGAAGCTTCTGCTGAAACGGGGAATTTGCCTTTCAGGGTGTATTGACCAAGCGGATCAAAATCGACGGAACCATAAATTTTTACCAGGTCGCGATTATACTTCTTTACCAGTTTTTCAACATATTGCACCACCTTCAGTGAATTATGATAACATACGAAATTCAATTCAACGGCATCTGCATATATATTCGCACAAAGCATTTCAATTTCATCAATAGCCGGTTCGAACTTCGGATCGATGATAAAACCGAGTGAGGTAACTCCTTTCATCAGTATATCCAATGCCTTTTTGTTGGCCTTTTTGATATCATCCACATAAATATCCTGCCGGACATGCCAGTCGTTGGAATTCTTTTTACTTCCTCGTGTGAAAGGAAATTCTGAGGGTAAAACATTGAGAAAATTAAGGTTCTTCAAATCTTCCGAACGATAGAATGGTTTCACCGAAATTCCTTCTTTTGTTTTCCAAACAAGTTTTTTATCGAAATCAGCCCCTTTGAGATCCTTTATCAATAATTCATTCCACTCCTGTGTGCTGACCGGTGGAAATTCCGAAAAAAGCCTTTCGCGTTGTTTTTCAGCATCCATAAAGTTTAATTTACTTTATAACAATCCAAATCAAGAATTTGCGGCAAAAATATGGTTTTATTTTTGAATCGGGCAAGCTTTTGTTATTTAATTAACAGGTGAAAATTACAAGGAAAGAATCCGATAATTCTATTTAACAATGAATTTACTTTGGTCGGTTTTATTGCCATTCATTATTAAATTGGCAATATAAATCCCGGCAGGCCATGATGAAACATCAATACTTATAATACGATCTTCAGTAAAGAAGTCAATTTCCTTCATCTTTTGACCCTTAGCATTTAATATCAATAGTTTTAAATCTTTGAGCTGCGACAGTTGCAAAGAAATGTAAATTTTGACTTCATTTTTAACAGGATTAGGGTAGATACCGAATACCGGAGATTTTTTATATGCTTTTATAGAAGAGACCGGAATGGTATCATAAACGGCCCTCCAACCTGATGCAGTGATCCCTGCATCCGATTTAAATTCGAGGGTAAGCTGATGTCCGCTGGCAATGAAGTTTAAAGGAACCGTATCACCCGAAAATACACCGATCAATGGGAATTGATTATCCGGACCATCGAATATCAACAGAGAATCATAACCGGCTTCTATATTGAGTTGGGAAAAAGCCAGGTGAATTTGGCTATTCTCGGCGGTTGTCAGGGTATAGAAATAATTTTCATCGTTGTAATAGTCGAATGCCGGCCCACCCGAATCATAAATCGTATCAGCCGAAACAATCCCATTTCCTGAGGTGAACTTAGACCAGATCAAATTCCAAAAATCTGGATAACCAATGTCATAACCCAGGGCCCAAATACCAATCCCACCAAGATTCCGGCGGTTGACCAAATCGAACTTTTTGCCCATGCTGTAGATATCATCCACAAAACACTGGGTCCATTGATCATTAAAAAATGCGAAATAAGGAGCAAAGCTATTCGGCTCCCTGATCTTGTTTTCAGGAGAATAATAACCCGAATTATTGTTGCGGATGTAACTGTAAGTATAGGCCACACCGGTGCCGGTCGTTGCCGAGGGTGCATACTGACCTTCGGTTGGCCATTGCCTGGCATAATAAGGAACACCAACTACCAGCTTTGCGGGATCAATCCCCTGGGATTGATAATATGAAATAGTCTTTGAGAAATTATAATCATAAAAACCGACCATGGAATACAAAGGCGAAACCGGGCCGGCTTGTGAACTTCCGTTCCAGTAGTAATCATAACACATCACCATAAAAAAGTCGAGGAAATAACCCAATGCTGGTATATCAAAGGTGTTGCTCCAGTTCACTGCCGGCGCTGCAATACTGATCTCCAGGTTAGGATTAATGAGTTGAATTTGATCATGAAGATCGGCAACGAATTCAGTAAAGGATGAACCGTATGCAGAGGGCATGGCTTCAAAATCGAGGTTGATCCCGTTTGCCTGCCTGGCCTGAACCAGATCGATTGCCGTATTGATTAAGTTTTGCTCCGCATCGGGATTATTGAAAAAAGTGCCGTGGGAAGAAAATAGGGTTATACAAAGATGCACTTTAACACCATTTGCAATAGCCGAATCAATGGCTGGTGAAGTTTCCCATTCATGGATCGTTAATGGCCCACCTGTATTGGGATCTACCTCATAAGAAAAATAGCAGAAATCGGAAAGCAGGTTCCATTGATAATTCAGGTAATTGCTGCCGCCCCAATAGGGATGATATCCAAATACCTTACGGGATAAAATTGAATTTTTATTGGGTAAAT
The DNA here is from genome assembly GCA_016933115.1 of Bacteroidales bacterium. Taxonomy (GTDB): domain Bacteria; phylum Bacteroidota; class Bacteroidia; order Bacteroidales; family JAADJA01; genus JAADJA01. Next base: position 10,774 of record JAFGBL010000175.1, read on the forward strand.
CATAAAATACAGGAATGAATCCCCTCAATGAATCATAATCTCCTCTGGACATATTGCCCATTTTTTTGAATTTTTCATTTTCTTCCTGGTGAATGGACCGGTAACCATTGGGTTGGGCAAGGGCCCATAAAGGCAATAATTGTGAGAGGAGAAAAATAAAGCTCGGTATTTTCATTTTATCAGAAATTTGCCTGTTGCAGGTTGATGATCACTGATTAAGTGGTAGAAATATAATCCAGTTGTTAAATCATCCCTATCAAAATCAAATTGATTCACCCCCTGCAGCAATTTCAGATCAAATGATTTCCTCAAAATTCCATGTATATCGAAAATTTTTAATTGGATGTCTTCCGGATGATCCATAATGATTTGCAGTGTTGCATCTGCTATTACAGGGTTAGGAAAAATTTCAATTTTAAATCGAGTCGGTTCAATTTTACTGATCCCTATGGTATCACACGGAATAAAAGGGCCTCCGGGCGATCCTCCAAAACAACCCGAAAACCAGTTATTCCCATCATTCATATTTCCGGATGGGTCGAGCAGTTCGATGGTTTTTCCTGTTCCATCGGCATCCGTGGGCCAGGAAGGTTGATTGGAATACAACATTGATATCAACAGGTTCCCGATGCTATCGAACAAGCGCAACTCCTCGCCTTCGTTGGCCAATCCGAAATCAAACGGGCCGGTAAAATTTTCAATTGACGGATGAATCAGTTTAAATTTTACCGTATCCTGAACCAAAACCAGGTATTCGCCCGTATCGATAATTGTTTCAGGAGCCAGCAGGAATTCATGGTCATCATTACCATCCTTGAAAATCCAATTCGAAAGGCTGACCGCAGTTGAATCCATGTTCCTGATTTCAATCCAGTCGCCGGTATCCAGTGAATCAACCGAACGGTAATTGATTTCATTGATCACGATAAAGGGTGTGTCGATCACAGAAACGTAAGGTTCAAAAAATGCCTTGAAAGTCACATTGGTATCCACATTTAACCTGATGTCCGACAACAGTGTATCAGGGCCGTTGAGCACCAGGTTTGTAGCCCAATGTGAAAATATATAACCTGAATCGGCTACCGCCTTTAATTCGATCGGATTTCCGTCGAAATAGATCCCCTGCCAGGGCAATGAGTCGGGGTAAATGGTATTAATCTTTATCTTTCCGTGATGAATGGAATCGATCTCCAATTTTACGTTAACCATTTTTTCCAGATCGAATTCCTGCATATAATGCTGCCTGGCATAAAACAATCTCACTTGCGCAAAATTAATGACATCATCAACATTATATTCCCAGTCTTCAAAGCTCAAGCCCCATCGGGGCATATGAACGTGCATTTCCGGTTCGAGATGTGATTTTACTTTGTCGATCTCCTGGAGGATATTCTGGGTAAGTAACACCGTATTGAACAGATCGGCGCTGCGATTGATGAAATATTCCTTATATTTTTCATTTTGTATTAAACGCCTCAGGATTTTGTGGTTATCGGCCCATTGGATATTGCCATGCAGCACGCGGTTCAATTCATTAGTATATGGTACCGCATACAATCCCAGGCCAAAATCAATGTCGGTTAGAATGAACCGCCATCTGGATGTATCGGCAGAGGTTCGCCAGTATTTTGTGTTGTGGTTTGGCCAGTCGAAATTTGCAAAATACATCTCTGCAATAAAATAATCGGAATAATTGCTGATATTCACCAGTTTTGAAATGGAATCGTAGGCAATTGAATCGATCACGGGCACATGAAGGATATAATCTATCATTTCCGAATACTGAAAATGGTCGCCTTCAACCACCAGGATGTTATCCCGCAGGATAAAAGTATCTTCAGGATCAGTTCCGAAGTTACCCTGCAGGTAGTACCGGTCGATTTTTTCACGAATGTTGTGAATCCCCCAATACCGGCCGTTGAGGAAAACCACTGCGGGGTCATAATCCTGTACATCAATATCGGTTTTTCCTTGCACAATCTTGTGCATCACTGCATCCCTGAAATGAGACTTGTTGAAATCCTGGCCTGAGTTTCTCAAGATGATCCGCTTAAAAGTTTCAATATTCTTATCTTTGAAAAGCTTGTAATTAATTTCGGAGGTTTTATATTTTCCATCGGTTATCAGCCTTAGGCTTTTCATTGCATATGCCCTTGAATAGCCTCCATGGATCACCATATCCAAATCCAGCTCAAAACCAAGGTTCTGCAATGTGTCGAAATATTCGACATGTGTTTGTTTTTCCCAGTCCTGCCAGAAATTGGCTCCAAAATGCGGAAAACCCGGTTCGGCATTCGGGCCCATCACATAAATTCCTTCTTCCCAGTCCCACAGGTCGTGCGGATTGAGGCTCAGGGAAATAACCGGCAAATTGGTTTGATAATTCAAAATATAGGTGTTGGTACTTACATCACCCGGCAGGTACCCGGATTTAAAAACCCTTGCCCTGACAACTGCGGTCGTATCCAGGATAATATTACCGGCAAAGATCAATGAAGTATCTCCGGGAATGCTTCCATCGAGAGTATACCGAAAGGTATCGCCAGGTTCAATGTTTGAAATGCCTATTGAAACTGAATCCGAATAAAATCCTGAAGGAAGTGTGATTTCAAGAATTTTTGCATAACCTAAAAGGTGTTCCGCAAATTCATTTGAACTGTTGGGAGTGGGATATCCAAAATAGGCCCAACCGTCATTACCATCCTGTATCCGGCCAAAAGAATGATCGGCACTCAATTCAGGAAAACTGACCAAATCCGCAATGTTTTGATCCGGGTCGAACAACACCAGACTTTCTCCTTCACCTGACAAATTAAAATCGGTGTGGAGGAATATTTTCAAATCGGGAAACCATTCAGGAGTTTCCTGGTATTGAAACGAATCATTTTTGATCCCCACTGTCAAAAATGGAATCAGAGAGGAATTGCCGTTGTTGTTCCATGCATTCAATCCCTGGATCGCCAGAATATTCTCACCTTCCTTGATCAATGTTTTAAACAAAACCATGTCAAGCCTGAATTCTTCCGGGGGTGTTCCTGTGAACAATACTGCGGGATGAATATTCCTGGCATAATCGGTCCATTTTTCAATTTTACCCGGCCATCCGATATTAGCGCGGGCAATTTCAACGCCATTTAAATATGCCACAAAAGCATCATCATAATCAACATGAAGGATTGCATAGGAAATATCCGAAGTATCGGGGATATTAAATGATCTCCTGATATAAACCGTAGCAACGGAATCGGGCAGAACAGTCTGGTCGTCGCCATCACCACGGCCAAAACCGCTGGGCCCGTCCAACCAATTGCTGTCATCAAATCCGGGAGTTTTCCAGGCGGGGACGGGTTCTGCATTTGGAATCCAGTATTTCCAGGTTTCTCCTTCGTCGATTATGGTTTCCCAATGATCTACAATTGCCCTGCGGTTATTTCCACTGGCGAAAATAACCAGGAACGAATCCGGTTCAAGATCAATTTCAGGGAAAATCCATGCGTCCTCTTTCGAAACATCATCGGAAATACTCCAGTTTAACATGTTTACCTGATAAGGACCGGGATTATAGATTTCAATCCAATCTCTGAATTCATTATCTTCGTTGGCGTAGGTTATCGAATTCCGGCTGCAAATTTCGTTGATCACCAATTGGGCTTTGGAAGGCAATGTAAACAATGCCAATAGAATAACCGGAATCCAATTTAGAAGACCTATGCCTGATATTTTTTTCATGAAATAATCCGATTCAACAATAAATTTCGAGATGTAAAAATAAGCATAAAAGTTTAATAAATATCCTCGTGGCAGAGCCAAGAGGCATTTACAAGGAATGGTTTATTACACTAATCGCTGCAAGCAGCGGGGAACCAACCTGCCGGCTGGCAGGTATAACCCTGAGATCCCGATACACTGCGTTATCGGGATCAGTTCGACTTTGTTATTTCAGTTCACTATTGTTTCTAAAATAACAGTCTCACTGATTTAAAGACAAGAAGGCCCGGCGGACAATTGTCCGCCGGGCCTTCTCCAATTTTCAAGAAATAGGATTTCTATTTGATAAACACTTTCTCAGTTGAAATTTTCATGTCACTGATCACTTTTACAATATAGTAACCGGTTCCATGAGCAATTGGGATGCTCGTCAAACCGTTGCCCGAAGTTTCACCGGCAGCTATTTCCTGTCCCATAATATCGTAAACGGTGATGGTTGCAGAGTTTGCCCTGTTAGTGTTTACATAAACTACATCTTCATAGGAATAAATACTTATTCCATGATCAAATCCATTGTCAATGCCAAAATAAGCATCCTTGAAATGCACATTAAACCTGTGCACTTCATCAATCGGTTCTGAAGTGAAAGAATAAACCTCATTCATGTTCATTTCAGTTAATGTATTTTCCTTCAGGTCTTCCAGAACAACCGAGACACCATCTTTCATATTATCAAGCTGTGTCAGTGCAATTTGGTATTCTCCGGGCGCTCCTACCTTTAATCCCAATGGTACAACCAATCCGATATACAACTGCGGAAGTACGTTTACCGAGAATACATTGTTCTCATCGATGATGGAGTAGATTTGCGGAGCTTCATCATATCCCCAACGCTTTTCAAGATCATATTTCGGATCATATCCTTGGGTTGCATCGCCAATAAACTGAATCAGTGCGGCATCGAAAGCATTGTTTCCATCTACCCTGAATCGAACAGACTCATCAATTGATATCAGACTTTCCTTGTAAAAAGCCTGATCGCTGAATGTTCTTTCACTTGCAGGAATTGTCAAGGCTGCTGAAGCACTTGTGGCCCTGACCCAAAATCCTTGCGTAGAAGGAATAATTCCGTCGGACATATCACCCAGATCGGGAAAACTTTCACCAGTAAGTGCATTATAACATTCATCTATTCCATTGTTGTGAACGCATGCCCATTCGCTCAGATCGGTTTTCGACCAGGTATTGTTCCACTGTAAGGGTGCAGGATAAGGATTTCCTAATAAATTCCAACCGTTACCGGCAGTATAACTTAAGGTAGTAACCGGATAATCGGTACCCGTATTGAGTAAACCATTAAACCCAACAGTAGTTGATCCGGTGAGTAAATCGGAAGCCCATGCCGAATAACCCTGCAATACATTCATTGGCTGCGTTACAGGCTGAACAAGATATGTCCAGGAGTCTGAAGGTTCATCATATTCTTTCAGATAAATATTCAGGAAAGTTGCAATTTGAGCATCGCTGATCGGTGCTGAAACCAGGTGCCATCGCTCCGATGTTAAATATTGTTCAACGGTTGAGGTTCCGGTAACACTAAGGGTTCCGTTATCAATGAATGCTGCCATACCACTTGCATCAGCCTCAAAATAGGTATTTCCCGTTACATTCATTGAGCCTGTTGCAAGGTCAAATCCTCCGCCCGGTTGAATGGTAAAATCACCAAAGACATTTGTTGTACCTCCGTTGTAGGTCACATTTGTTCCCGATTCAACTTCCAGGTTGTAAATATCGAGATTTCCGGTAATATTCATAGTTGCATTTCCGGCCGAACTTCCGACATAGATTGTACCTCCTGTAGCATACCAGGGTGTTTCGTCGAAATCGACCATATTGTATATTGTAAAATTACCACCAGTCATAGAGCCTCCCATATCGCTTGGGAAGACTGCTTCAGTTCCTACAAAGATGTCACCTCCACCGTTATAGAGGGCTCCTCCTGTACTGACAAAAAACCTATTGACATTCAAGGATCCTCCTTCTTCAATGGTTACATCGCCAAATAATGAAATTTGGCCATAAACCGTAACATCAACCTGGGCACCGTCCTCAATTGTCAGGCTTTCACATACAGGCCCACCGTAGTTTATTCCAATGTAAAGAACTCCTGGTATAACAGGATAATTTGGCGCTCCTCCGGGAATTGTTGCACTGATGGATTCATCCGGGACAGTACCTCCATCCCAGTTTGCCGGGTTATCCCAAGCCGTATCTTCACTTCCATTCCAATTTATGCTTCCATCGTGCAGGCACAGGGTGAAACTACCCCTGTAACCGGAATAATTGTTGTCAACCGAAATATAGTACCAGCTTCCCGGTGTTAATCCGGTGGTTTGAATAGTTACATTATCGTAATCGCCAACGTACCTTTTACAAGCAATCTCAGTCAGCCCGTCCGATTCCCATAGTGCAAGATTAATTCTTCGAATTGTCCCGTAAGCGCCTCCCCGAAGAACAGTAATTGTAATCATTCCTGTTGCAGTAGCCTGAAACTTGAACCAGCGGTTGTAGTTTGGACTTGTATTCCAGCAACTGGCCGCATTTTTATCCGGTGTAGCTCCTATTGTCGTATAGGCTGCATCGGCCGAACACCAGTTGGTTTTATCCGTAAGTAAGAAAGCGCCTTCATAAAAGTCGTAATCGGCTGTATTGTCAATGCACAGGGTGAAGGTTCCACGGTATCCTGAGTAGTTGTTATCAACCGAAATGTAATACCAGTTTCCTACTGTGAGGTTTGTGTAACCA